>NZ_CP141643.1:1500000-1800000 GCF_038452275.1 Corynebacterium sp. BD556 | reverse complement strand
TGTGTGTAAGGGCGTACGGTGGATGCCTTGGTATGCTGGGCCGATGAAGGACGTGAAAGGCTGCGTTAAGCCTCGGGGAGTTGCCAATTGAGCGTTGATCCGAGGATGTCCGAATGGGGAAACCCCGCACCGGTTATGTGGTGTGACCCGCAGATGAATTCATAGTCTGTGTGGGGGTTGACGCGGGGAAGTGAAACATCTCAGTACCCGTAGGAGAAGAAAACAATTGTGATTCCGTGAGTAGTGGCGAGCGAAAGTGGATGAGGCTAAACCATGTGTGTGTGATACCTGACAGGGGTTGCGCATGTGGGGTTGTGGGGATGTGTTGTGTGGGTTCTGTCAGGCCTGCGCATGGCAGTGTGCGTTAGCGGAAGTTGCCTGGGATGGTGCGCCGTAGTGGGTGAGAGCCCCTGTACGTGAAGGCGTTGTGCTGTTGTGTTGACATGTTGCCCCGAGTAGCAGCGGGCTCGTGGAATCTGCTGTGAATCTGCCGGGACCACCCGGTAAGCCTAAATACTCAGTGTGACCGATAGTGGATGTAGTACCGTGAGGGAATGGTGAAAAGTACCCCGGGAGGGGAGTGAAATAGTTCCTGAAACCGTGCGCTTACAATCCGTCAGAGCACTTCTTGTGTGTGATGGCGTGCCTTTTGAAGAATGAGCCTGCGAGTCAGCGGCATGTCGCGAGGTTAACCCGTTTGTGAAGGGGTAGTCGTAGCGAAAGCGAATCCTCATGGGGTGTTGTAGTGGCATGTCCTGGACCCGAAGCGGGGTGATCTACCCATGGCCAGTGTGAAGCAGCTGTAAGAGGTTGTGGAGGCGCGAACCCACTTAGGTTGAAAACTGAGGGGATGAGCTGTGGGTAGGGGTGAAAGGCCAATCAAACTCCGTGATAGCTGGTTCTCCCCGAAATGCATTTAGGTGCAGCGTTATGTTAGCTTGCCGGAGGTAGAGCTACTGGTTGGTTGAGCGGGACTATCATCTTAGCAACATCAGCCAAACTCCGAATGCCGGTGTAAGTGATGCATGGCAGTGAGACTGTGGGGGATAAGCTTCATAGTCGAGAGGGAAACAGCCCAGATCGCCGGTTAAGGCCCCTAAGGGTGTACTAAGTGGAAAAGGATGTGGGATCGCGAAGACAGCCAGGAGGTTGGCTTAGAAGCAGCCATCCTTGAAAGAGTGCGTAATAGCTCACTGGTCGAGTGGTTTCGCGCCGACAATGTAGTGGGGCTCAAGTACACCGCCGAAGCCGCGGCAAGCATGCTTTTTGTGTGTTTGGGTAGGGGAGCGTCGTGTGTGGGGTGAAGCAGTATCGTAAGGGGCTGTGGACTGCACGCGAGTGAGAATGCAGGCATGAGTAACGAGTGATAAGTGAGAATCTTATCCGCCGGATGACTAAGGGTTCCTGGGTCAAGTTCGTCTTCCCAGGGTGAGTCGGGTCCTAAGGCGAGGCCGACAGGCGTAGTCGATGGTTAACGGGTTGATATTCCCGTACCCGTTGTCACGCGACCAAGACTGAATGGTTGATACTAACCACCCTGATCTGTTGCTGTCATGCTCTTTGAGTGTGTGGTGATGGTGATGCGTGGGGCCTGATGCTTAGTAGGTCAGTGATGGGGTGACGCAGTGAGGTAGCCACGCCGTTTATTGGATTGCGGTGCAAGCGTGTGGCACGAACCTTTGTTAAATGCGGGGTTCATTGTGTGTGAGGCGTGATGCGTAGCCCCTTTGGTGGGGTGATGGTGGTGATCCTGGACTGTCGAGAAAAGCCTCTAGCGATGTGTGGCAATGGCCCGTACCCGAAACCGACACAGGTAGTCAGGTAGAGAATACTAAGGCGGTCGGGTGAACTGTGGTTAAGGAACTCGGCAAATTGCCCCCGTAACTTCGGGAGAAGGGGGACCTGTGCTGGTGATCATGCTTTACGTGTGTGAGCTGGTGTGGGGCGCAGAGAATAGAGGGGAGCGACTGTTTATCAAAAACACAGGTCCGTGCGAAGACTTTTACGTTGATGTATACGGACTGACGCCTGCCCGGTGCTGGAAGGTTAAGAGGACCTGTTAGATCACTTTTGTGTTCGAAGCGGAGAATTTAAGCCCCAGTAAACGGCGGTGGTAACTATAACCATCCTAAGGTAGCGAAATTCCTTGTCGGGTAAGTTCCGACCTGCACGAATGGCGTAACGACTCCCCTGCTGTCTCAACCACAGGCCCGGTGAAATTGCAGTACGAGTAAAGATGCTCGTTTCGCGCGGCAGGACGAGAAGACCCCGGGACCTTCACTATAGCTTGGTATTGGTGTTCGGTGCGGTTTGTGTAGGATAGGTGGGAGACTGTGAAGCGGCCACGCTAGTGGTTGTGGAGTCGTTGTTGAAATACCACTCTGACCGTAGTGGATACCTTAACCTTGGCCCATGATCTGGGTTGGGGACAGTGCCTGGTGGGTAGTTTAACTGGGGCGGTTGCCTCCTAAAGAGTAACGGAGGCGCCCAAAGGTTCCCTCAGCCTGGTTGGCAATCAGGTGGCGAGTGTAAGTGCACAAGGGAGCTTGACTGCGAGACCTACAAGTCGAGCAGGGACGAAAGTCGGG
The DNA here is from genome assembly GCF_038452275.1 of Corynebacterium sp. BD556. Classification (NCBI taxonomy): domain Bacteria; kingdom Bacillati; phylum Actinomycetota; class Actinomycetes; order Mycobacteriales; family Corynebacteriaceae; genus Corynebacterium; species Corynebacterium mayonis. The sequence goes on along the minus strand of NZ_CP141643.1, from coordinate 1,797,412 downwards.
ACTAGTGATCCGGCACCTACTTGTGGATGTGGTGTCGCTCAACGGATAAAAGGTACCCCGGGGATAACAGGCTGATCTTCCCCAAGAGTCCATATCGACGGGATGGTTTGGCACCTCGATGTCGGCTCGTCGCATCCTGGGGCTGGAGTAGGTCCCAAGGGTTGGGCTGTTCGCCCATTAAAGCGGCACGCGAGCTGGGTTCAGAACGTCGTGAGACAGTTCGGTCTCTATCCGCCGCGCGCGCAGAAACTTGAGAAAGGCTGTCCCTAGTACGAGAGGACCGGGACGGACGTACCTCTGGTGTGCCAGTTGTTCCGCCAGGAGCACGGCTGGTTGGCTACGTACGGAAGGGATAACCGCTGAAAGCATCTAAGCGGGAAGCCCGTTTCAAGATGAGGTTTCTTTTGAGGTTCCCACGAGATCAGTGGGTTGATAGGCCAGATCTGGACACACAGCAATGTGCATGAGGTGACTGGTACTAATACACCAACAACGCAAAACTCAACAACACAACCGAAGAAGAGTTCTGTATGCAACAAACGCGTCCACTATGCAGTATCTGACACACCACGTCTGCTACATAAGCCACAACAATAAATCAATTAAGGTCCACTGCCCGACAAAGGCACGGACACATCCCCAAAATGTGTCGGTGGTTGATGGCGGCGGGGAAACGCCCGGACACCATTCCGAACCCGGAAGCTAAGCCCGCCCGCGCTGATGGTACTGCATCCGGAAGGATGTGGGAGAGTAAGTTACCGCCGACCCAACAACTTCACAACAACCCAACCCCCCTTCACACCAAAAGGGGGGTTGAGGCATTTTTACTACAATCCCGGTGCGATGAACTCACGCTCGGTGGCGCTTAAAGGATCAACAAACCTCAATGAGGTACTAGCAAGCTGCAAAGGCCGAGAGAAGTCGTCTTCGCCCCACCGACTTATCTCGGGATAGATCGCGTCATGAAGAATTGGCACGCCTGCGTGATGCATCTGCACACGAAGTTGGTGGGTACGCCCCGTGACCGGCGCGAGGACGTAGCGGGCGAGGCCGGAGCCGTCGTTAAGCGGGCTGACAGCAAGCAGCTCAGTGTGCGCGTTGGGTTGTTCGTTGTCAACGATAGTTGCCGCGATATCGCCGTGCTTTTTTACAATGTGATGCTGCCATGTGGCGGGTGCACGAAGCCCGCGATCCGCCGCGATAGCCTCGTAGCGTTTTTCTACCGCACGATTGGCGAAAAGCTGTTGGTAAGCGCCGCGTATTTCACGGCGTTTGGTCAACATCAACAGTCCTTGGGTTTCCCGGTCGAGTCGGTGGGCAGGAGTGAGCTCCTCGTTTCCAGTTGCTCGCCTTAAACGCACCGTCGCCGTTTCCGTGATGTGGGCCGCCCGTGGCATGGTTGCCAAGAAAGGCGGTTTGATCACCACCATGATGTTTTCGTCCTCGTAGAGCGTCTCAATGTTAAAGGGCACGGGAGTCTCGGGCGCTGGGCGGCGGTAGAAGAAAACGTCTGTTCCAGGCGCTATGAGGGTCGTTGGGCTCAGCGGGGTGCCGTCGCGAAGCACGACTTCGCCGTCTTGGAAGCGTTTGGACAGCGCTGAGGAGTTGTCATCCGGGTGTTTGTGCCGCTGTGTGGCGATAACGCGCTCAATGAACTCCCATGCTGTGACCGCTTCGGTTCCGGGCAGGCGTACCCTGCTGGCGGAGAGCCCGCCGCGTGGGGGAAGCGGGTGAGCGGATTTCTTTCGTGCCATCGGGTGTAAAGTTTAGACCCATGGATTTTGCTGCAATTTTGGAACCGGTAATGAAGTTCTTTTCCGCGGGGATCGGCGCCATTATCGCGGACGTCATCCAGGCGCTTTACGGCGTGCTGTACCCGTCGAACTCGGATGCTGCTGCGCCGATTGAGATTCCTAAATAGTGCTTTCATCCTTTTCTCGTGGCGTTGCTAGAGACGGTAGAGTGAAGGTGTACGCAGTGAGCCCCGTTTATAAGCGGCACGTCACGCCACCGGCGGGCGCGCACTGAACTTCGATGGGGTTTCCGGTGGGGAACCCGGGAAAGGGGCGAGTATGTCACGCGAAGATATCGTCGTAGTTGCCGTCGATGGAAGCCCTGCGTCTGATAATGCAGTTCGTTGGGCCGCGAACACCGCCACCAAGCGCGGCATCCCGTTGCGCCTGGCCGCCAGCTACACCATGCCGCAGTTCCTCTATGCAGAGGGTATGGTTCCGCCGCAGGAGCTTTACGACGACCTCCAGCGCGAAACCATCGAGAAGATCGATTCCGCTCGGCGGATCGCTCTTGAGGTTGCGCCCGATTTGATGATCGGGCACGCCGTGGCGGAGGGCTCCCCCATTGACATGCTGTTGGAGATGTCGAAGGAAGCCACAATTATCGTGATGGGATCGCGCGGCTTGGGTGGTTTGTCGGGCATGGTTTTGGGTTCCGTGTCCAACGCAGTTGTTTCGCACGCGGACTGTCCCGTGGTGGTTGTGCGGGAGGACAACGCGATTAACGAGGACAACAAGTACGGGCCTGTCGTTGTGGGAGTGGATGGTTCCGAGGTTTCTCGTAAGGCCACCGCTGTGGCTTTCGACGAGGCGCAAGCGCGCGGCGCTGAGCTGGTCGCGGTTCACACGTGGATTGACACGCAGGTGCAAAGCCCGGGCGCTGGTTTTGTCATCACAGATGATTACTGGGATGAAATCCAGAAGGAAAAGAAGGTGCTGCTCGATGACTACCTGAAAGAAAGCGTCGAGGCTCACCCGGACGTGCAGGTCAGAACTATTATTGCCCGGGAACGTCCGGCCCATGCGCTGGCGGAAGCCGCTGTGGGTGCCCAGTTGCTTGTCACCGGTTCACATGGGCGTGGCGGTTTCAAAGGGATGCTGCTTGGGTCGACTTCGCGGGCGCTGCTGCAGATTACACCGTGCCCGATTATGGTGGTGCGACCCGTGGAGTAGGGAAATTGTTGTGCATTGTTTATCTCGTTGATGTGTAAATGTGTTCGACATAGCCTCCTTTATGGGGGATAATCGAAGTGTAAATAACTAGACATATATCGAAGGGATAATAAACATGCCAACTCTGGGTTTCATCGGTTGGATCGTCATTGGCGGCATTGCTGGCTGGGTTGCTTCAATGATCATGAACCGCGACGCTTCTATGGGCATCTTTGCCAACATTGTCGTTGGCATTATCGGCGGTTTCTTGGGCGGTTTCGTCCTCGGCCTGTTCAATGTGGACGTTGAAGGCGGCGGAATGTTCTTCAGCTTCCTGACCTGTCTGCTCGGCGCGGTGCTCCTGCTGTGGATCGTCAACTTGATTACCTCTCGCAGGCGCTAAGACCAGCTTTTAGCTCGACCCGGTGCTCATGCACCGGGTTTTTTATGTCCCCAAAACTGGTATATACGGACTGGTTTGTCTACATTGTAAGTAACGCGAAAGTCCGACATCGCAGCAAGGGAGAGAAACATCCGTGGCTAACCCAGGCGCACAATCGACGGCAGCGAACGCCCGTAAGACGACCACGCGGCGACGCAACCGCCCGAGCCCACGGCAGCGGCTTCTCGACGCCGCCACGAAACTGTTTACCGAAGAAGGCATCCGTGTGATCGGCATCGACCGCATCCTGCGTGAGGCAGACGTCGCCAAAGCCTCCCTATACTCCCTACTCGGTTCCAAGGATAACCTCGTCATCGCCTACCTGAAGCGCCAAGACCAGGAGTTCCGCGAACGCTGGGAACAACGCAGCGCCGTGGCGAACGAAGTGGATGAGAAGATTCTTGCGTTTTTCGATATGGCGATCGAGGAAGAACCAGGCAAAGGGTACCGCGGCAGCCCATTTTTCAACGCGGCCAGCGAATACCCGCGCCCGGAAACGGAATCGGAGGAGCGGATCGTGGCCACCTGCCACGAGCACCGCGAGTGGATGCGCACCACCATGGCGGAGCTTCTACGCACCAAAAACGGATACAACTCCGAAGGCGAAGCCAGCCAACTGCTGATCTTCCTCGACGGCGGACTGGCGGGCGCGCGTTTCGTGCGCAACACCTCCCCGCTGACCACAGCCCGTGAGCTCGCCGTGCAGCTCCTTGGCGAACCACCCGCCGACTACTCCATTTGATCAACGTCTGCATTCTTCGCGAGCCGCTGCGCCTCTTTCTTTGCCGCACGGCGTTTGCGGGCCAGCTCGCTTTTTTCCGCTTTCGAATCCTTCGCCGCCTGCCTCTCGGCGGCCTTCTCTGCAGCAAGTTCGCGCCGCACCTGCCCCAGGCTGGAGGGATGGGCCACGACAGAAAGTTTGCGGCGGCGCCGGGAACGCTTCTTTTCTCGCTGCTCGCGAACCTCGCAACGCATATTCTCGCGGGAAGTGGCGATGAGGGCTCGGGTGTCGTCGTCAAGCGGAAGCTTGCGCACCAGCATTTGCCACAACACGACCGTCTGGCACAGTGTCCAGAGGTTACCCACAAACCAATAAATCAAAAGCGCAATGGGGATGCGCCCAGACAGACCCGCCAAGGCGATCATCAGGGGAACGAAGAAAACGAACACCCAAATGATCTCGTAGACGCGCCGCGAGCTCTTGTTGTCCCACTCCAGCGTCGAGCGGGTACGCAACTGCGACAGGACCAGGTTGAAGGTGGTAAAGAAAACCGCGCTGGCCAGCATCGGGATCGAAAGGGCGCGGACATCGGAAAACGTGGTCCCCAAGTGCGCGAACTGTTCCTGCGACATCGCCATATAGGCCGGGAGGGGAACACCCCGGAAAGAAGCTTCCTGAAAAGCGGCCACATCGGCGGGAGACAAAACCCCCAGCGAATGACCGCCTCGGCGCTCCGGCACAGCCATCCACAAAAGCAGGCGATACAAACCCAGGAAGAAAGGGATCTGGAGCAGCGCCGGTAAACAACCCGCAAAAGGGTTGTAGCGGTGCTCTTTATGGATTCGTTTGGTTTCCTGCTCATGCAGGTGCACCCCTTCAGGAGTGATGTCCTTGCCGTACTGCTCATCAAGCGCGGCGAGCTTGGGGCGCATCACCACGGTCAGGCGGGCCGTTTTATAGCTGATCCACGTCAGCGGCGAAACCAAGGCACGCACCGTGATCACCAGCAGCACCACCGAGGCCACCCAGGCGGTCGAGCTGGGCACGTGCAGGATTGTCTCCAAAAGCCAGTGCCACATCTTCATCACCGCAGAGACGGGATAGACGAACGCCTGGATCACGCGTGAACCACCATTTCTTGCGAGCGTTGGACTAAAGATTCGATTGGGTTAATGTTAAGCCATGCCATCAGTCGCGCCCACAGTCCCGGCGGCGCAACCACACCGCCGGCGCATCACCTCAGGTGAAATCCTTGGCGAGCTGTTTTTGACAATTGGGGCGCTGCTGCTCCTGTTCGCCTTCTACGAGTCCTTTTGGACCAACGTGCACTCCGGGCAACTGCAAAAAGCCGCGCAGGAACAGCTTGAACAGCAGTGGGTCAACCCCCGCGCTGCGAAATCCATTGAGTTGGGCGACGCCTTCGCCCGCATGTATATCCCAGCCTTCGGGCCGGACTTCCAATTCGCCATCATCGAAGGTGTCGAAGAAAAGGAGCTACTCGCCGGGCCGGGCCGCTACCCAGATTCCCAAATGCCGGGCGAACCGGGCAATTTCGCAGTCGCCGGACACCGGGTGGGAAAGGGCGCGCCCTTCAACGACCTCGGCCGTCTCAACTCCTGCGACTCCATCGTCGTGGAGACGCGGCAGGAGTGGGTGACCTACCGGGTAATGCCCATGTCGTCCGACCCGGCTGAGCGCGCCGCCGAAGCCGCATCCTGCTTGGATAAAGACCAAACGCAACGCGTCGCCCATGGTGATTACTCCCATGTCAAAGGCCGACACATCACAGTGCCCAGCAACGTCTCCGTCATTGATCCCTTGCCGGAAAACAACGCCGTGGAAGTCAGCGAGGCCCTTGAGGGAGTGATCACCTTGACCACGTGCCACCCGCAGTTTTCCAACGCGGAGCGCATGATCATCCACGCGGTGCAAACCGAGGTTGTGGAAAAACCGGCTCCGGCACCTGAAGCTTTGACGGAGGTGAGCTAGATGTATTCACTTTTGTGGCGTTGCCTGCCCGGCGGGACGGCAGTCAAGACCTTGATCGTCCTTGCGCTGCTGGTCGGGGTTTTCTTCCTGCTTATGGAGGTAGTTTTCCCCTGGGTTTCGGCGCAGATGCCCTACAACGATGTGGTTGTCTAAACCCAGCGGTTACAACCCTAAGTTTGCAATCACCTGCTCAGCAACCGCCTGGGCTTTGATCGATTCTTGTTGATTGCTCCACACAGACACCGCTACAGAGCCTTTCGCCACGGAATAAATCGCGCCGGGGAAACCGGGGACATCCCCACCGCCGGCGCGGCCCCCGTTCCACCCCGCGGGTTTATCGGCGGGCCCGGTGGCGTCGATAGGCGCAGCCCAGTCCACCACGGACATGGCCTCCTCCGGGCTGGTCATGTGGCGCACCACCACGGTCAGCTGCGGCTCCTCCGGGTAGGACCAGAACTGGCAGGCGGGGGTGTCGAAGCGTTCGTCAATGCCGGATCCGGTGACGCGTTGGCCATTGGTCTGTGCCACCCACTCCGCGTCTAAGTAGGGGCAGTTGCTGAGGTCGTTTCGGTCGGCGGTGGGCATCGCGTCGATAGGCAAGCCCTGATCCGGTGCAGTGGCTTGCGGCGCTGGCGTTGCCGCAGGAGGCGGTGTTTGCGGCGGCGTGTGCGAGGAACAGCCGGTGAGCAAGATAGCCACAGCTAAGGCTGTGGGTAGGGTAATGCGCATGAGTTCAAGACTAGTGCTGGCGGAGGATAACTCGGCGCAGGTCCCGGACAATAAGGCCCTTGACACAGGCATCACGGTTTTGAGCGTGTCACTGTTGGTGATTTCGCTGCTTGAGCTTATGCGTCTGCCTTTGGATTATGTGCTTTTGCACATTGTGTTGGTTTCCGTGTTTTCTTTCCTCCTGTTCTACGGAATGGTGGAGTTGCACCGGTGGGGCCAAATCGGACGTTGCCTATGGTTAATGGCGCTGACCAGCGTATGGATCAGCGATGCACTGTTTTCGGCGGTGGCCCTGTATTGGGTGTTTACTTTGTTTTTTGTCTACCTGCGCGCCTTCAACAACTGGATCGGCGTGGTGTGGGTCACGCTCGGCTTGGGGGTGGCAATCGGCTTGCAGTGGCCGGCCGGGCTTACCCTTGGTGGAATCGTCGGTCCGGTTTTGTCGGCGTTGGTGGTGGTGGCCTCCAATTATGCTTTCACGACGATTGCACGGGTGAGCAAGGAAAGGCAGCAGCTTATCGACGAGCTCCTCGCTACCCGCGAACAACTCTCCGAGACGGAGCGTGAGGCCGGGGTGGCCCAGGAGCGCGAGCGCCTGGCTCACGAGATCCACGACACTGTCGCTCAGGGCTTATCAAGTATCCAAATGTTGTTGCACGCCGCTGAGCGGGACTTAGGTGCCACCGCACTAGATCCCGCGGAGCTGGAAGCACCGCTGCGGCGGATGGAAACGGCGCGCCGGGCGGCGTCGAATAGCTTGGCGGAGACGAGGGCGATCATCGCGGCACTGACGCCTGCCTCTTTGAAGGAGACGTCGCTAAGCCAGGCTTTGGGGCGCATCGCCACTGACTTCGGCGCCGCGGGGGAGATGGACATTGAGGTGGAAACTGACGGGGAGGCGGTGCAGTTGCCGATGCGCACAGAGGCTGGTCTGCTGCGCATCGCTCAGGGGGCGGTGTCAAACGCAGCAAAGCACTCCGGCGCTTCGCTGGTCCGTCTCACGCTGACCTACGAAAGCGACGAGGTGCGACTGGACGTGGTGGACAACGGGTGTGGCTTCGACCCGGATAACCAGGTCGCCTCGCAGACCGGGATGGGTCACCTCGGGTTGGATGCGATGCGCACTCGCGCTGCGGAACTCGGTGGGCAGTTGGTGGTTGAGTCTGCACCAGGTGGCCCGACAGCCGTCTCGGTGGCAGTTCCCGGTAATGTCAACCGAAAGGAGGGCAGCGACTAATGATTCGTGTTTTGCTTGCGGACGACCACGAAATCGTCCGCTTGGGCCTGCGCGCCGTGCTCGACGAGGCCGATGACATCGTAGTCGTCGGTGAGGTAGCCACGGCCGAAGGTGCAATTTCAACTGCCCGCGCCGGCGGCATAGACGTAATCCTCATGGATTTGCGTTTCCGCGCGGGCCCAGAGGGCAGCCGCGTCACTTCGGGTGCGGAAGCCACCGCGGAGATTCGGCGCACGATGGAAAACCCACCCAAGGTGTTGGTGGTGACCAACTACGACACCGACGCTGATATTCTCGGCGCGATCGAGGCCGGGGCGGTGGGTTACTTGCTGAAAGATTCGCCACCGGAGGAGCTGCTGGCGGCGGTGCGCTCATGCGCAAAGGGTGACCAGGCGATGAGCCCAGTGGTCAAGACGCGGCTTGAAACGAGAGAGCGCGCGCCCCGGTCCTCCCTGACCCCGCGGGAGCTGCAAGTTTTGCAGTTGGTGGCGCAGGGATCGTCGAACCGTGAGATTGGCCACGATCTGATGCTGTCGGAGGCGACGGTGAAATCCCACCTCGTCCACATTTACGACAAGCTGGGCGTGCGCTCGCGGACCTCAGCGGTGGCCGCGGCCCGTGAACAGGGTGTCCTTTAGGAGTTCGACTTTTCCTGAATCTCGCGGGTCAGCTCCGTGATCTCGCGGTCGATGGAGTCGTGCGCGAGGCGCTGCTGCTGGGGGTTCATGTGCTCGGCGTTGCGCACGGCAAGGTCAAGCTCGGACAGGCGCACCTCGAGGTCGTTGCGGAAGCTGTTGCTCAACTCCTCGTTGTGTTTGACATTGTCGCGGATTGCTTCGATACGCGCCTTGAGCTCGGCACCGAGACCGGAGTAGCGGGCTAAATCCTGGGTGGTCAGACCCATGGAGTTGGCGCGGCTTTGAATGCGCTTTTGCTGGTAGGAGGTCAATGCGCGGTAGGCCAAAGGGGCGAGCACGGGGATGAGGATACGGGCGGCACCGATACCGTTTTTCGCTTTCTTTTTGGTCAGCCCGGATTCCTGGATGCGCTTGAGGTGGGCTTTGGCTAGCTCTTTTTCGTGTTTACGCTTGGCTTTCAGGCCCTTCTGTTCGGCATTGAGGAGGCGTTTTTCCGCTTTATCTAAAAGCTGCGCGGTGCGGCGGTCGGTTTTCGCCTGCTCTTTCGCGGTTTGCCGGGCGCGGGCTTGGGCAGCTTTAATCTCGGCCTTGGTGGCTGCCCGGTATTTGCGGATGGTATTGAAAATTCCCATGGGGGAGGAGCTCCTTGAAAATTATGCGTAGCTTATTGGTGTTCCACTTTACCTACTTGGAGGCGGTAGGCTTGGGGATGTTGTGAGCTGCGCTGAAATGGGACCTGTCGTGGTGCGCGCCTCGGATTTGGTGGGGTGTCGCTACCGGCTTCGGCAGCGCTTGAAGTATCCGGAGGTGCCGCCGCTGCCGGATGCGGTGGAGCGCCAGCCGCTGATCGACGCCGCCCGCGCCGCCGTCTTTTCCGCCTTGCCCGTCAAACGTGCGCTTGGCGACGGTTCCTCGCGCCGCTTTACTCGCATTGACCTGGACCCCTCGTGGCCTGCCGAATCGGAAAAGGCAACCCGCCTGGCGATGCATCGCGGTGCCGACTTGATCACCCACGCCCTGCTCACGGGCACGATCGACGGTGTAGATGTGGTGGCCGAGATTGACATATTGGCCCGGCAAGGGTCGCACTATCTGCCGGTGATGATTTCCAGTCACCGCGTGGCGCGTACCACCGAGGCAGGGCAGGAGATTTCTTTCATCCCGACGGGGCGGTTGAGTTTGGGCCAGCCGATTGCGGTGCAGGGCAGAGCACGCAACCACACGGTGGATGGTTACCGTTTGGCGTTGGCGCATGCGTTGTTGGGGGAGGCGTCGGCAGGCGAGGGCGCGCTGATCGGGCAGGATCGCGGCCGCGCCTACTTGGTGGATGTCGAACGCAAACTCGCGCCGCTGCGGGAGGCGCTGGCGGCACCGGTCCCCACAGAGCCGCTGCGGTTGAAGCAGTGCGCTTCGTGCCGTTTCTGGCCGCTGTGCTCTCCACGACTGCGAGAACTTGATGAAGTCTCCCTGGTCTACCCCGGCGGGCGTGCCGACGCGCTGCGCGAGCGTGGCATTAACACCGTCGCTGACCTCATCGAGGCAGATCTTGGAGAGCCTTCGACGGTGGCGCGGGCCTGGCGCGAAGGCATCCCCGTGTTGAAACGGGCAGGAGGGCCGGACATTCCGCGCGCGGATGTAGAAATTGATGTGGACATGGAGGCTTACCTGGACCAAGGGGCGTACCTGTGGGGCGCTTTCGACGGCGAGGTCTACCACGCTTTCGTCACCTGGGAGGAGGTAGGCACGCAGGCGGAGGAAGCAAATTTCCGCGCGTTTTGGACCTGGCTGATGGACGTTCGCGCTTCCGCCCACGACATGGGCAAGACTTTCGCGGCCTACTGCTACGCAGCGGGAGGGGAAAACCACTGGTTGAAGTCCTCGGCGGAGCGCTTCGGGTCCGTCGACTTGGAGGATGTGCAGCGTTTCATAGCCTCCGATGAGTGGGTCGATGTTTTCGCCTACTGTCGCCGCAACCTGGTGGGCACGGAAGGGTTGGGATTGAAAGTGTTAGGCCCTGTCGCTGGTTTTCTTTGGGAAGATGACAACGTCGACGGGGAGCGCTCCGTCGCGTTGCGTTTGGCGGCGCGCGGCGGGGACCACAACGCCCGGGAGATGCTGTTGCGCTACAACGAGGACGATTGCCGCGCCACCCGCGCGGTGCGGGATTTTATCGCTGCCGGTGCGCCGGGAGTACCCGAGATTTAGCGCATAAGCGCTGCCGCCACCGCGACGAGGGCTGTGAGGAGGGCGGCGAGCACTGCGATGAACCCGGCCCATGGCAAACCGGAAAAGGCAGCGCCTGTGGCCGCGCCCACGATCGAAGAACCCATGTAGTAGCTGAACACGTACAGGGAGGAAGCCTCGGCGCGGTCGTGCTCGGCGAGCACACCGACCCACCCGGAGGCGGTGGAGTGCATGGCGAAAAAGCTCGCTGTGAACACCAACATGCCGAACAGCGCTACCCACAGGTTCGACACCATCACCACCAGCACCCCGAAAAGCATGAGCGCGGCCGAGGCCAGCACCACCCAGCCGCGGCCGTAGCGGGTGACAAACACCCCGGCGCGGGCGGAGGAAAACGTGCCGGAAAGATACATCACGAAGGCTAGGCCGGCCAGCGCCGGCGGGAGGCCGAAGTGCGCGATAGCTCGGTAGCCGAAGTAATTGTAGAGGGAGACGAATACGCCCATGCCGATGAAGGCAGTGGCGTACAGGCCTACAAGACGGGGATTGGTCAGGTGCTGCAACACAGCACGGACCTCCACGCCAGGGCGGATGCTGTCTTTGGGTACGAAGTTGCGTTGCCGGGGCAAAAGCACCATCACCAACAAGGAAAGGAAAAGGGCGAAAGCGGAGGTGGCAAACAGCGCCCACCGCCAGGAAGCGAACACCAAGGTGGCGGCGGGGATGAGCCTGCCGGTCAGGCCCCCGATGGAGGTACCGGCAATATAAAGGCCCATGGCGCCGGCGAGGTCGCGCCGGTCAAGTTCCTCAGAAAGCCAGGTCATGGCTACCGCGGGTGTACCGGCGATCAGCGCGCCCTGCAGTGCGCGCAGGGCGATGAGCTGGGCTGCGGTTTGGCTGAGCGGCAGGCACATGCCGACTATTGCCGCGGCGGGAGCGGAGATTAAGATGATCCGCCCGCGGCCGTATTTTTCCGACAAGATAGAAAAGGGGATGACGAAAAGAGCGAGCGCACCGGTGGCGGCGGAGACTGTCAAGGCGGCGGTGCCGGGCGGCACGCCGAGCTCTGTGGTAAATACCGGCAGCAGCGCCTGGGTGGAATAGAGGGAGTTAAAGATGGCCAGCCCCACTGCGAGCAACGCTAGCTGCGCGCGCCGGAACTCGGGCGTGCCTGAGCGGATCTTCAACTCTTTGTCCTTCCCTCTCGCGCAGGTCATTGTAGCCCCCGGGCCCAAGGCCGAAAAAGTGGGTTAGGGCCCGTTGAGGGACCCTAACCCACTTGTCAAAAATGCGAGGCGTTTACTTGGATGCGGCGGCGAGGCGCTCGTTGACGTCCTGCCAGTTCACGACGTTCCAAAAGGCCTTGGCGTAGTCAGCCTTGACGTTTTTGTACTGCAGGTAGTAGGCGTGCTCCCACATGTCCAGCATGAGCAGCGGGGTGAAATCGACGGAGATGTTGCCCTGCTGGTCGGTCATCTGCTGGATGATGAGGCGGCCGGCAATGTGGTCGTAGCCCAAAACAGCCCAGCCGGAGCCCTGGAGGGAAGTTGCCACGCCCTCGAACTGGGCCTGGAACTTCTCAAAAGAGCCGAAGTCGCGTTCGATGGCGGAAGCGATCTCGCCGGTCGGGGCGCCGCCACCATTCGGGGTCATGTTCTTCCAGAAAATGGAGTGGTTGGTGTGGCCGCCCAAGTTGAAGGCTAGGTTCTTGGACAGGGCGCGCAGCTTGTCCGGGTTGGCTTCGCCGTTGCGCTCGGCTTCGAGGGCTTCGAGGGCGCTGTTGGCGCCCTTGACATAAGTGGCGTGGTGCTTGGAGTGGTGCAGCTCCATGATCTCCGCGGAGATATGGGGCTCAAGCGCGTTGTAGTCGTAGTCGAGTTCGGGAAGTGTGTAAACAGACATTTTGGTGTTCCTTTCGTTGTGGAATTGCTAACGAGGCCCATCATAGACACTTTTGTTTCCGCCGCAATGATTTTTGTTTAATTATCAACATTTCTGTGTTGCGGGAATTATTACCCGCTCTGAGGCGTTTGTTCGGACATGGGATTTCTTTACGGACTTGGACCGAAGCCTCAGCTTGTCGACGCCTCCCAGGCCTTGCCCGGACGCAACGAACCTGTCCTTGCGCAGCCCCGCCCACACGCAGTGCTGGGCACCCCGCTCACTGGGCCCTGGCGCGAAGGCCAAAAGCGACTGCTCATCGGGCTTGGCTGCTTCTGGGGCGTGGAGAAGATGTACTGGCAAATGGACGGTGTTGAATCAACCTCCGTCGGCTATGGCGGCGGTCTCACCCCGAACCCGACCTACCGCGAAGTCTGCTCCGGGGCCACCAACCACGTCGAACTGGTGGAAGTGGTCTACGACCCGGAGACGATCAGCATGAAAGACCTGGTGCGCGCCGGGTTGGAGGCTCACGACCCAACCCAAGGCTTCCGGCAGGGCAACGACACCGGCACCCAGTACCGCTCCGCGTTTTATACCGATAGCGAGGAAGAAGCCGAACTAATCCGCCAATGGGTTGCCGAGTACGGCCGGCAACTGCAAGCCGCCGGGTACGGTGAGATCACCACGGAGGTCGGCGCCGATGTGAGCTACTACCTGGCCGAAGACGAGCACCAGCAGTACCTGCATAAGGTGCCCAACGGCTACTGCCCACACCACTCCACCGGAATTGCCTGCGGCATTTAGTTCAGTAGTTGAACTTCACCCGCTTCATCACCGCGGGGCGGCGCAGCTTCGTCGCGTCGCGGTGGATCCACAGGCTGATGCGGTGCAGCGTGGACGCCGGCAAATCAGCGCCCATCACCGCAGCCCAGTAGGAGACGGTCTCGTCGTGGTAATTGTGCCCGTGAGGCGAGGGGCAACTTTGGGAAGAAAGCTGGTCGATGCCGACCTGCCAGAAGGTAATAAAAGGAAACCAGCGCAGTGTATAGGGGACGTCGAGAAGCTGCGCGCGCGGCGCAGGCACCCCGCGCGAGCCTGGTTCCTTGAGCCAATCGGGGGCGCGCCACGCCAGCGACCAGTCCCACCACACAACCGGATCGGAGGCGTGCTGGGCAAACACAGCGCGCGGCTGCTCCCACTCATGGGCGTAGGCGGCCCCGGAATAGTCGTGGTTTAGGTGGCTGGGGTGGGCGCAGAAGCGGATGTGGCGGCCGCCGTCGATAAGCGGCAAGCGCTGCGGGCTGCCCTCGTCGCGTGAACGGGTCAGCGCGCTGTGGATCCGCGCGAAGCCGGGCACGCCGGTAAACACCCCACCAGCAACACTTTGAAGAAAATCGTCGACGCTGTCGAAAGCGTCTGAAACTCCATAAGCGCCCAAGGACTCGCCACCAACATAGAGACGCGGGCGATCCTTTTCCGGCATCTCCGACAGACGATCCCGGATTGCCTCCAGCAGCATACGCGCCGAACGGGTCGGCGACTCGCGATCCGCCAGGTACGAGTAAGCGGAAGGCAAATATGAATACTGCATAGCCACAATCGCCGTATCCCCCCGGCCGATGAACTCAAAGCCGGAAGTGTGAAAGTCGTTAATCCACCCTGAACCCGCCGAGGACATCACCGCCAGGTGCGAGCGCGACCAAGCGCCGGTCCGATCCATCTCCTCCAAAGCCCGCTTAACCATCATCTCGGTAGTGCGCCTTTTGCCCAGCCCGATAAAAATACGGATCGGCTCGCCCGCCTCACCGGGAATGCCCAGCACCTGCTCTATGTCGCGGGCGCGAGGCCCACCCGCCACCACAGCGCGGCCCTGCCGCCCCATCCGCCGCCACGACTCCAGCGACGCCAGCGACCCCGAACGCTCCGGCTCGAAAGGGCGCGGCGCGCCGGGCAAAAACTCACGGTCCAACTCCTCGGCATTGCGATAAACCCGCGACAGGAAATTTCGCAGCACCACCCGGTCGGTAAATAAAAAGGCCAGGCCAGCCCCGCCGAGAACCGCCAAAGGTAGCGAGGTCACCGGCGGCAACCGCTTGCCCAACAAAAAATTCAAAAGGTCTACCAACACCTGCAACGCCTCACCGACGGCCAGCAACGCCCCGTAGCCCAAAGTGCCTACAGACACGCCCGTGAGCAGGGAACTCAAGCGGTAGTCGAAGGCGAATCCCACCATCTCCACCTGGTTGATGTGACGACGCCGAGAAAGCGCAAAAGTGGTCACAGACACCACGCTCATTCCCAGGTGAAACACGGTGTTGGCGCTTTTCGGCAACTGCGGACGCACATGGATGCCCGGCACCAACACCGCCAAGCGGCGCACCTCTCCGAGCACCGAGCCGACGAAGTGCCCCACCCCCTGGCAGATCGCCACGTTCGCCGCCACCACCCACCAAGGATGCGGCAAAAGCGAAGGCGAGATAGCGCCCCAGGTCGCCGCCTCAGCGCCCAACACACCCGCACCAAAATTATCGGGAAGCCGGCGCAGCCCCCGCATCCGCACAACCGGAGTCAAATCCGCCCACACCTCCACCGCCATCAGCGGCACGGTAAGCAAACCATGCCGATTGAAGGAGTAGCGGCGGCGGGCGCGTCGTAAAGCACGCGAAGGCAAAAGGTCGGCGGGACGGGTGGCGGCGACTAGCTCTCGCGCCACCGCGCCAAGCCGTGCGACGCCACCGCGGGAAACCATGGAAACCATTGTGGCAAAACCTTCCCGCTCACGCAGGGCACACAGCTCCACTCGCCAAACTCACAGAAGGGTTGTAGGTTGACAGGCGTGACAACACTGCTGGGCAAAACAGGGACCAACCGCACCAACACTTCAAAAAACCCCAAAATCGTCGCCCACCGCGGGGCAACGGGGACCCACCCGGAACTGACCTTCAGCGCCTTCAAAGAAGCACTCGAGATGGACATCCACGGCATTGAATGTGATGTCCGCCTCACCCGCGACGGCCGGGTCATCGTCTTCCACGACCCCGTGCTCGGCCGCACCAGCGACGGACGTGGACGCATCTCCGCCCACGACTTCGACTACCTCCGCACCCTGAACCTGGGCACCCACGAAAACCCGGAACGGATCATGCTGCTCGAAGAACTGCTCGAGCTCATGCAGGACTACCCCGACAAACACATCTACATCGAAACCAAACACCCCACCCGCTACGGCCCGGAGATCGACGAACAGACCCTGCGCCTGCTGGCGTACGCAGGAATGCGCGACTGTGAACGCGTCCACTTAATTTCCTTTTCCCACCGCGCGATGCGCTACTTCACCGAGTTCGCGCCCGAGCTTGAAACCTTCTACCTGTTTCGCCTGCGCGAGAAGAAATGGAACCGCAAAAACTACATGTTCTCCCGGCCCTACGGCGTGGGCCCGGCGATCAGCCACCTGCAGGCACGCCGGGAGCTGCTCGGCTACAGGGGGATGAAGACCTACACCTGGACGGTGAACAAGGCGAAGGACATGCTGTGGTGCCGCGACAACGGCGTCGACGTGATGGCCACGGACGAACCCGGACTCGCCCTTGAAACCTTCGCCAGGGCCGCACTTGCGCAGCAAAGCGTCCGGTAGCATAAGGCCCCATGGCCAAGAAGAACCGCAAGAAGCAGGAGAACCTGCCCGAAGGCATGAGCCGCCGCCAGGCGAAACTTGCCGCCCGCGCCGCCGAGCGCGAGAAGTTTCAAAAAGACCCCCGCCCGTACGGCGGTCTTGCCGCCGAAGCCGACCTCATCGCGCTGCAGGAGTTCGTCCCCTCAGCAACCGCCGAGCTGGAGGTCAAGGAAACAACGGTCAACCTGGTCACTGTTTTGCCCGGCGCGGGTGCCGCATTGGTCCGCACCGAGGAACAGGGAGGGGGGCGCTTCGTCGCCCTGCAAGTCGCTTCGCGCTCCCGCAACCCCGGACGTGACCTCGCCTATGCCCTGAACTGGGTGCTAAACGCAGCGCCGGGTGAGACTTTGCAATCCACCGTCGCCGACGGCAATCAGCCTGAGCTGTCCACGCTCATCAGCACCACCGCGACTCTCGACATCACCTCCCACCATGACTTTTCGTGGTGGTTTCCCGAGGGCACGCAGGTCCCACCCGAGATTCAACAGGCACTCGGGCGCGCCAACGAGGCCGTCATCCCCTCCCATCAGGTCGAGGCCGACGTGCCTGGCTCCGTGTGGTGGGTCAACCCGGGCGGCGGTAAGGCACACATCCGGTGGGTGCGCCCGGAGGAAAACGAAAACCAGATGCTTTCCGCCTTGGCCCGCATCGCAGCACGCGGCAATTTGCACCTCGGTGAGGGCACCAAATTCGCCGGAGCCTTCCGCACCCACGGCGTTGTCGTGCCGGTGTGGGACCTGGACCCGGCTGTAGACTTTGCCACCTACGAGGAAGCCCTCGTGGAGCTGAACAAACAGATTGAGGCTGAGTATTCCAATCCGGAGCAGCTCACCGCCGAGGAACGCAAGCAGCTCGACAACATCAAGTCCCGCCAGGTCACCATCTAAGGGATATTCGCCTGCAATTTTCCGGGGGGACTTTTTGCCTTCACCGGGTGTTCATGAAAACTGTTTAGCCTGATTTTTTATGAGCACGTCGATGGGTGGGCAGAGGATCCCCGCGGTCAACGCCCCGCTGAGCGTCCCCACCGGGACCCTCCGCTCATCCACGCGCACCCAGTGGCGCGACGTCGGCCTGGCAGCGCTGCTGGTTGGGCCGAACCTGCTCCTTCTGGGCCTGTTCACCTACCGCCCGTTGGTGGACAATATCCGGATCTCCTTTTTCAACTGGAACATCTCCTCGCCGACAATGACATTTATCGGCCTGGACAACTACATTTCCTGGTTCCAGGCCCCGGAAACGTCGCGGGTGGTGTTTAACACCGTCGTGTTTACGGCCGCCGCCGTCATCGGCTCCATGGTCATCGGGCTGGCGCTGGCCGTACTCCTTGACCGTAAACTTTTCGGCCGCGCCGCGGTGCGCTCCATCGCTTTTGCCCCCTACGTCATCGCAGGTGCGGCGATCGGCGTGGCCTTCCAATTCGTCTTCGACCCCAAGTACGGACTCATCCAGTACTTCCTTGGCCTGGTCGGACTTGATTCGCCGAACTTCTACCAGAACCAGAACTGGGCGTTGTTCATGATCACCACAACCTATGTGTGGAAAAGCGTCGGCTACGTCTTTGTCATTTACCTGGCCGCCCTTCAGGCCCGCCGCACAGACCTCGACGAAGCATCAGAGATTGACGGCACACCGCCGGCGCGCCACTTCTTCCGAGTGATCCTGCCGCAACTACGAGGCACGACCTTCTTCCTGCTGATCACCGTCCTGCTCAACTCCTTTCAAGTCTTCGACATGATTAAGGCGATGACCAACGGCGGGCCCTTCGGCTACGGCACATCCACCATGGTTTTCCAGGTGTACCAGGAAACCTTCGTCAACGGTCGCGCTGGTTACGGAGCCGCAGTAGCCACCATCATGTTTCTGGTGGTGCTCATTTTCACGGTGGCCCAGCTCAAACTGCAAGAAAGGCTGGAGAAGTAAATGGCGCAGCGGAAAAACCGGGGCGGGGTGAAAGGGGCGTCGACAAGCGCGAACGTGCTCGGCTACCTTGCGCTGGCCCTGACGGTGGCCGTCATCATGGTGCCGATGTACTTCATCGTGATCACATCCCTCAAGACCTACCAAGACGTCTACTCGGACCCGATCTCATTTTGGCCGCGCCCCCTGGTGCCCGAGAACTACTCCTACGTGTGGCAGACCTCCAGCTTCTCCAGTTACCTGCGCAACTCGGTAATCATCACCCTCATTCTCACCGTGGTCAAAGTCGTCCTCGGCGTCCTCTCAGCCTACGCTTTCGCCTTCCTGCGCTTCCCCGGACGCGACCTACTTTTCCTGCTCGTCGTTTCGGCGCTGATGGTGCCCAACCAAATCACCATCATTTCCAACTACGCCTTAGTTGCCTCGATGGGATGGCGCAACACCTACATCGGCGTCATCCTGCCGCTGGCCGGTGTCGCCTTCGGCACCTTCCTCATGCGCAACCACTTCCGCTCGCTGCCCGCAGAGATCCTCGAAGCGGCGCGCATGGACGGAGCAGGCTTTTTCAGCACCCTGTTCCGCGTTGTGCTGCCCATGTCGTGGCCCACCCTTTCAGCGTTCACGCTGATCACAGTGGTCAACGAGTGGAACGAATACCTCTGGCCCTTCCTCATCACCGACACCCCGCGAGCGGCGACGCTGCCGGTGGGTCTGACCCGCCTGCAAGACGCCGAGGGCCTGACCAACTGGGCGCCGGTGATGGCAGGAACCGTCCTGACTACCTTGCCCATGATCATCGTTTTCCTGCTCCTGCAAAAACCGATGATCAAGGGCTTGACCGCTGGCGCCGTCAAAGGTTAGCCATTTCCTACCCCCTCATCCAAGGAGAAACCATGAAGCTTTCCCGCCCGATTGCCCTTACCCTGGCAACCGTCACTGCTGCCGCGACCCTAACCGCCTGCGCAGGTGGATCGACCAACACCGCTGGCAGCGGCGAATCCGCCGGAGACGAAACCACCATCACTTTCTGGTCCAACCACCCAGGCAAATCACGCGACCTCGAACTGGAACTTATCAGCCGCTTCGAGGAGCAGAACCCAGAACTCAAGGTCGAACTTGTCGACGCCGGAGCCAACTACGAGGAGCTTGCCCAGAAATTCAACGCCGCACTGGCGGGCGGCGACCTCCCAGACGTCATCGTCGCCTCCGACGTCACCTGGTTCAACTTCGCCCTCAACGGAGCCACCACCCCGCTCGATGAGTTGTGGGACAAGTACAACATTGACACCTCCACCTACGTGGACACCCTCAAAGGTGACTACAAGTACAAAGACAAGCACTACGGGGTGCCCTACTCTCGCTCCACCAACCTGATGTACCTCAACACCGACGACCTGGCGGCTGCTGGCCTGCCCACCGACCGCGGCCCCGAGACGTGGGAGGAGTTCGACGAGTGGGCCGTCAAACTGAAAGAAGAAACCGGCAAGCCCGCTTTGACCATCCCGGATGGCTCCAACTACCTGGACTGGTACTTCGAGGGCATGAACTGGGCACACGGCGGCAGCTACTCCAACGAGTGGGAACCGAACTTCACCTCACCGGAAACAATCAAAGCTGGCGAGTTCCTCCAAGATCAGGTGCGCAAGGGCCACATCGAAATCTCCACGGACCCAACCGTCGCCTTCGGCAACGGCAACGCCTCCGGTTTGCTCCAATCCACCGGGTCGCTCGGTGGGCTGACTGAGTCGGCGACCATTCCGTTTATCACCACCTACCTTCCCGGCCCTGGACCTTCCGCCGCCACAGGTGGCGCGGGCCTGGCCGTGCCCAACGGCATTTCCGACAAGCGCAAGGAAAACGCGGTGAAGTTCATCGACTTCATCACCAACACCGAAAACACCATCTTCTTCTCCCAGAAGACCGGGTACATGCCGGTGCGCAAAGACGCCCTGGAAAACCCGGCCGAGCGCGCCTTCCTGGACGAAAACCCGAACGCGGAGACAGCCATCAAGCAGCTCAACGAGAACACGAAGCCGCAGGACTATGCTCGCGTGTTCGTGCCCGGTGGCGGCCAGCGAATCGGTGCTGCCCTTGACCGCATCACGGTTGGTGACGAGGACGTAGCCACCGTCTTTGCGGAGTTGCAGAAGGAAACCGAAGACGTGATCAAGCGCGACATCGAGCCGAAGCTCTAAGCGCCCGACCACGACCCGGAGAAGGCCCGAAAAGGACAGTACCCATGGCCACCGTTGAATTCCGCCACGCCTCACGCTTCTACGACAACGCCGACAACCCGGCGGTCAACCGCATCTGCCTCAACATCGCCGACGGCGAGTTCCTGGTGCTGGTCGGCCCGTCGGGCTGCGGCAAATCCACCACGCTGCGCATGTTGGCTGGTTTGGAGCCGGTGGACGAGGGACAGGTCTTCATCGACGGCGTCGACGTCAGCGAGACGCGCGCCCGCGAGCGCGACGTGGCCATGGTGTTTCAGTCCTATGCTCTGTACCCCAACATGACGGCGCGCAAGAACATGGCGTTTGCGCTGCAAAACGCGAAGGTGGACAAGGCGGTTATCGCCGAGCGCGTCGCCTTCGCCGCCAAGATGCTGGAGCTGGAGGACCTGCTGGAAAAGAAGCCCGCCGCGATGTCGGGCGGGCAGCGCCAGCGCGTGGCCATGGGGCGCGCTATCGTGCGCCAACCGAAGGTGTTCCTCATGGACGAGCCGTTGAGTAACCTCGACGCGAAGCTGAGGACGTCGACACGCGCGCAGATCCTGCAGTTGCAGCGCGAGCTGGGCACCACCACCGTCTACGTCACCCACGACCAGACGGAGGCGATGACGCTCGGCGACCGCGTCTGTGTGCTCGACCGCGGCGTGATCCAGCAGGTGGACACCCCGCGCACGCTTTACACCAACCCCGGTAACACTTTCGTTGCGAGTTTCATCGGCACCCCCGCCATCACGCTTATCGACGCCCTCCCCAGCTCGGCCGGCACCGCCACCCTCGGCCCGGTCGAGGTGGCGCTGCCCGCCAACGTGGCCGAGGACCGGGTGATCATGGGCGTGCGGCCGGAGAACTGGGACATCGTCGGCCCAGGTGAGGGCCTGCCGGTGGAGGTCAGCATCGTCGAGCACCTGGGTGCCGAGCAGTACGCCTACGGCACCTGCGCCGCCGACGCAGTGAACGTGCGCGGTGAACGCATCACCGTGAAGGTGCCGCGCGGCGTGGAGGCCGAGGCGGGCCAGGTGCTGCACTTGCGCCCGCGTGAGGCCGGTGCGCTGTTCTTCCACCCCGACACCGAGATCAACTACGCCTACCTTTAGGCTGCGCTGCCCTCCCGGGGCCCGGCGAGCAGGAGGAGGACGAACGGGACAGCGAGGTTCTTCCTGGCCAGGGCAGCGTCCTTTCCGTTGAAGTCTACGCCGAGAAGACCTTCTCGCCGGCCACCCAGGTCTGCCACGTGATGGGCATGCCGGGGCGGTAGGCCAGGTTGATGGCGTTGGCGGCGTCGAGCACGTGCAGGTCGGCAGCCGCGCCGGGCACGAGGGTGCCCTTGGCAGGCCGGCCCTGCGGGTCTTTACCGGCGCCCACGTTGTGGCGTCGCAAAGCCTTTGCCCCGCCGGTGGTGGCGGCGGCGATGGCCTCGTCGAGGGTGAGGTGCTGCTGCAGCACCGCGGTGGTGACGCAGAAGTTCATCGAGCTGGTGAAAGACGTGCCCGGGTTGAGGTTGGAGGCGATGGCGACGGTGGCGCCGGCGTCGATCAGCTTACGGCCCGGGGCGAGCGCCTGGCGGGTGGACAAATCGCAGGCCGGCAGGAGCGTGGCCACGGTATCCGAGCCGGCGAGCAGCTCGATGTCGGCGTCGGAGAGGTAGTTGACGTGGTCGACGCTGGCTGCGCCCATCTCCACCGCGAGGCGCACGCCCGGGCCTTCGCCCAGCTGGTTGCCGTGCACCCGCACGCCCAGGCCAGCGCTCTTCCCGGCCTCCAGCACGCGGCGCGACTGCTCCTCGGTGAACGCGCCGCGCTCACAGAACACGTCGATCCACTGCACGTGCTCCTTCACGGCGTCCAGCATCGGGCCGACGACCTCATCGACGTAGGCCTCGGCGTCTGCGCCCGGCGGGACGAGGTGGGCGCCTAAGAAGGTCACCTCGTCGACGTGGGCGGCGGCGACGCGGGCGGCCTGCGCCTCAGAGGCAACGTTGAGGCCGTAGCCGGTCTTCGTCTCAAAAGTCGTAGTGCCACCGGCGTGGCCTGCGGCGACACGCTCCGCGACAAGCCGGTGGAGGCGCTCGACAGACGCCGAGCGGGTCGCCTCCATAGTCACGGCGATGCCGCCGGCGGCGTAGGACTCGCCGGCCATGCGGGCCTCGAACTCCGCGGCGCGGTCGCCGTCAAAAACCATGTGGGTGTGCGAATCGACCCAGCCGGGCAATACGGCGCGCCCGCCCAGGTCCACCGTGTCGCCCACACCCGTCGGGGCGTCGGCGGCGGCGCCTGCCCACTCGATGACGCCGTCGTTTATCAGCAGCGCGGCGTTTTTGATGGTGCCGAGCTCGGAGACGGTGCGCAGCTCGGAGATACCGGTCAACAAGGTGCTCATGGGTGCCTTTCTACCTGGGGGTTGGGTGGGCGTCGTCAAGCGTGCGCTTAATCGCGCGCCTTAAACGGCATGGGGATGCGCACGCCGCGCTCCTTCGCCACCTCCCAGGCGCGGGTGTATCCGGCGTCGACGTGGCGGATGACGCCCATGCCAGGGTCGTTGGTGAGCACGGCCTTGAGTTTGGCTTCCGCTAGCTCGGTGCCGTCGGCGACCGTGACCTGGCCGGTGTGGATGGAGCGGCCCATGCCCACGCCGCCGCCGTGGTGAATCGACACCCAGGTCGCGCCGCCGGAAACAGCGGTCATCGCGTTGAGCAGCGGCCAGTCCGCCACCGCGTCGGTGCCGTCGAGCATGGACTCAGTCTCGCGGTAGGGCGAGGCGACCGAGCCGGAGTCGAGATGGTCGCGGCCGATAACAATCGGGGCCTTGACCTTGCCTTCTTTGACCAGGTTGTTGAAAATCACGCCGGCCTTGGCGCGCTCGCCGTAGCCGAGCCAACAGATGCGCGCCGGCAGGCCCTCAAACTCGACGTACTCGGCGGCGGAGTCGAGCCAGTGGTGCAGGTGCTCATTGTCCGGGAAGGCTTCCTTGATGGCTTGGTCGGTGACCTTGATGTCCTCCGGGTCGCCGGACAGCGCAACCCAGCGGAAGGGGCCAAGACCTTCGCAAAACAGCGGGCGGATGTAGGCGGGCACGAAACCCGGAAACTCGAAGGCCCGAGTGTAGCCCGCTTTGCGGGCCTCGTCGCGGATGCAGTTGCCGTAGTCGAAGACCTCGGCACCCTCATCCTGGAACTCGACCATCGCCTGGACCTGGGCGGCCATCGATTCGCGGGCTTTCTTGGTAAAGGTCACCGGGTCGGCGGAGGCCTCGGTGCGCCACTCGTCGACGCTAATCTCGGTGGGCAGGTAGGCCAGCGGGTCGTGGGCGGAGGTCTGGTCGGTGACAATGTCGACGGCGACCTCGCCGGCGCGGTGGCGGCGCAGCATCTCCGGGAAAACCTCGGCGGCGTTGCCGACCAAGCCGACGGACAGCGGCTCCTTCTTCTCCTTGGCTGCGGAAACCAAGCGGATAGCCTCGTCCAAATCGGTGGTGACCTTATCGAGGTAGCGCTTGGCCTGGCGTCGCTTCAAACGAGACTCGTCCACATCGACGATCAGGCAGGCGCCGCCGTTAAGGGTGACGGACAACGGCTGGGCGCCGCCCATGCCGCCGCAGCCGCCGGTCAAAGTCAGGGTGCCGGCGAGCGTGCCGCCGAAGCGCTTCTTTGCCACGGCGTAGAAAGTTTCAAAGGTGCCCTGCAAGATGCCCTGGGTGGCGATGTAGATCCAGGAGCCGGCCGTCATCTGGCCATACATCATCAGCCCCTCGTCCTCGAGCTGGCGGAAGTGCTCCCAGTTGGCCCAGTCGCCGACGAGGTTGGAGTTGGCAATGAGCACCCGCGGGGCCCACTCGTTGGTCTTCCACACGCCGACCGGCTTGCCGGACTGGACCAGCAGGGTCTCGTCGGCCTCGAGGTCTTTGAGCGTGTCGATGATCGCGTCGAAAGCCTCCCAGCTGCGGGTGGCGCGGCCGGTGCCGCCGTAGACCACGAGGGTGTCGGGGTGCTCAGCAACCTCGGGGTCAAGGTTGTTGTGCAGCATGCGCAGCGGCGCCTCGGTCTGCCAGGACTTGGCGGAAATCTCGGTGCCGCGCGGTGCGCGGACTTCGCGGGCGCCTTCGCTCCAATTCTTTTTGGTCATAGTTGTGTCCTTCACTCTTTGCGTTGCACTCCCGCGCTTCGGGCCGGTTTGACGGGGCTGTCCCCTCCGCGGCGAGATGTTCACGGCTGATGCTAAAGGTGGGGCAATGCGCTGGGAGACGAAAAAGAAGCAAGGTGTCTCGAATACGAGACACCAGAACATAAGTAGTGCTTAATGAAGATTCCCAACAAGCTTTTCGACGGCCTTCACATACGCACCGTCTTTTACCAGCGACACCGAATGCTCAATCTCCGGGGAGAGAAAACGGTCCGTGCCCGGGCCCTCGACCACACCGCGCAAAACATCGATCACCGCTTGCGTGCCGGGCGCCGCAGCGAGCTCACGCATGTCGATGGCGCGCGCCGCAGTGAGAATCTCGATGCCCAGCACGCGCTGCAGCCCGTCGACGCTGCGGCGCAGCTTACGCGCTGCCGACCAGCCGAGCGAGACATGATCTTCCTGCATCGCCGACGACGGAATCGAGTCCGCCGACGCCGGGTTGGCGTTGCGTTTCAGCTCGCTGACGATACCGGCCTGCGTGTACTGCGCGATCATGTGGCCGGAGTCCACGCCCGGGTCGTCGGCAAGAAAGGCGTTGAGGCCTCGGTTGCGCGCCGGGTCCAGGAAGCGGTCGGTGCGACGCTCGCTTATCGACGCCATATCAGCCACCACGATGGCAAGGAAGTCAAGCACATAAGCCACGGGCGCCCCGTGGAAATTACCGTTAGAGGCAACCCGTCCATCCTTAGCCACCACGGGGTTGTCCACCGCCGAGGCCAACTCGCGATTCGCAACTAGCTCGGCGTGGGCAACTGTGTCGCGGAAACCTCCCGCGACCTGCGGTGAGCAGCGCACCGAATACGCATCTTGGACCTGTTTTTTCTTAAAATCCTCCGCGGCCGCGGCGAGGATCTCAGAGCCCTCGGCAATGCTGCGAATGTTCGCTGCAGCAACCGCCTGACCCGGGTGCGGACGCAACTGCTGCAGGTCGTCGGCGAAAACAGTCAGCGTGCCTAGCAGCCCCTCCACGGTCATGGCGGTGGCGATGTCGGCCACCTTCGCGGCCTCGCGCAGGTCGACAATTGCAAGACAGAGCTGGCCCAACATCCCGTCGGTGCCGTTGATCAAAGCCAGGCCCTCTTTTTCCTGCAAAGACAGCGGTTGAATACCGGCGGCGGCCAGCGCGTCGGCGGAAGCGACAATATCGCCACCATTCACGCGCACCTCACCCTCACCGAGCATGGCCAGCGCACAGTGCGCCAGCGGCGCGAGATCGCCGGAGCAACCCAGCGAGCCGTACTCACGTACCACCGGGGTAATGCGGGCGTTGAGCACGTCCGCATACGTCTGGGCGACAACCGGGCGCACACCGGTGCGGCCCGTGCACAGCGTGGACAAACGCAGCAGCATCAGCGCGCGGATGACCTCCTCCTCGACCTCCGGGCCGGAGCCAGCAGCATGGGAGCGGACCAAGGAAAGCTGAAGCTGAGCGCGCATTGCTTCCGGAATGTGACGCCGCGCAAGCGCACCGAAGCCCGTGGAAATGCCGTAAACAGGAGTCGGGTCGCTCGCCAGCTCCTCGACGCGCCGCCGGGTCGCGGCGACCTCGTCGAGCGCCGCCGAGTCGATCTCGACGGTTGCGCCATGGCGGGCGACCGCGACAACCTCCTCGATGCTAAGCGCGCCAATACCGACGGAGACTGCGGAGGGGTAGGTGGTGGTCATAGCTGTCCTTTCTGCGGGATGCATGCGTGAACAGAGCCCTACAGGGCTCGAGTGGTTGCAGCGCGCGACAGCCAGACGCGACGAGGACTAAGTGTAGCGGGTAGGTGCGGTGGGGCGCTACGGGTGGGGTGGTGCGAGCCTTTGCGGCCCCGGACGTCGCCAAAAATCCGCCCGGGGAGCACTCGCCACACCCGGCAGTCGTCGAACCTCCGCCCGAGCGCTGTGGCTGTGTCCCAGCCATTCAAAACGACTTATCGCTGCTGCTTAAATGGTTGAACCGAGCCGAAAGTATCTTAATTTGTCAAAGACCAACGGGATTGACAACCGCACCCGAAGGCTATAGGTTGAGCGAGCCTGAACTTATGACGTAAGCTGATTAACAACATGACCGGTTCCGCTACCCATCAAGGTGGGAGTCCAGGGCCGGTCTTTGTTTATTGATAGGCCGATCACGGAGTCTAGCCGGGGGCACAGCCCAAACAATTCAAAACGTACCCAGAACAGGTCGATCTGCTGCGGTCACGCGGTATGAGCATCACTGACCGAGCGTACGCCGAACAAGTGCTTGCTCAGCTCAATTACTACCGGCTCTCCGGATACTGGCACCCTATGCTCGGTTGACGGATTCGTCGCTGGCCAAGCGCGCGATAAATTCGTCAACGGAGCATCAATCGAGCTAGTCGTTTCACTCTATGAGTTCGATGAACGTCTGCGCCACACGGTCTTTATGGAGCTCGACCGAATCGAGATGGCGGTCAAAACCATGCTGGGCCATGAACTTGGGCGCATTGACCCTATGATCCATCTCAACCCGGAACAACTGGGGCCCCGCGCTCGTCAACACAGCAAAAACGGACACTGATAATGGGAGTGCGGGACAAGAACCATCCGGAATGACCCACTAACGGACTGGCCACAATCTGATTGTGTGCCTTCGTTGCGATCTGTCTTCCGGGCTGGTTCTCGCCCCGCACCGCGATCCGGCGATTCGGTCATGACCTCATAGGAGCGTGACCTCTCACCGTGAGCACCCCGGCAGGTGCCATAGTAGTAGTCCCATCAGTGTCCTGTCTGCTCGAACCCTCGGATCAGCGGCTACCTTCATCACTTCCCTATGCGAAAGCGTTGACAGCCATGACCACAGACATCGACCTCTCCGCAAGCCCCGTCGCCGGGGTCGACACCCACACCGACACCCACACCGTCGCCGCGGTGACCCCAACCGGCCGGCACCTGACCACCGAAACCTTCCCCACCACTAGGCCCGGCTACACACCTCGCCGAGTTCCTCAGCAAGCACGGTGTCGGCGCCGTCGGAGTAGAAGGAACCAACTCCTTCGGTGCCGGATTAACCCGGCACCTCATAGACCGTGGCTACACGGTCGTTGAAGTCCTGCGCCCGGCCCGCAGCATTCGACGCCGGGATGGGAAATCAGATCCGGTGGATGCCCTTGCCGCCGCGCGACAGGTCCTGACCGGGGAAGGGCTGAGCACGCCTAAAGATTCCACGGGCCCGGTGGAGTCGTTACGAGCGTTACAGATCACCCGGAAACAGCTGGTGTCCACCACCGCGAAACTCATCACAACGATGAAGTCGTTGCTGGTCACAGCCCCTGATGACATCCGCACCCGCTACGCCACGATGACCAACCACGCTCTGGTCAACGCGTTGGTGTACTGCCGACCGTCGTCGGATGGTACTGATCCGCGAAATGGTGTGCTGACCAGCCTGAAGATTCTGGCCACGACCTACCGCGCATTGCGGGTGCAGTGCGATGAGCTGGAAACCCGGATCGCTGCCCTGGTGTCAGTGATCAATCCCCATGTCAGCAACATCGTGGGATGTGGGGCTCTTGTTTCCGCTGATCTGCTGATCAGCATCGGCGATAATCCGGAGCGCATCCACTCCGAAGCAGCGCTGGCGCACTTATGTGGAGCGGCTCCACTGCCGGCAAGCTCTGGGCGAACCAACCGGCACCGGCTCAATCGTGGTGGTGACCGGCGGGCGAACTCAGCGTTGTACCGAATCGCTATGGTGAGGATGAAGTGTGACCAGCGCACCAGGGAGTACGTCGCCCGGCGTACCGAGGAGGGGTTGTCGAAAAGGGAGATTATTCGCTGCCTGAAGCGCGCGATCGTCCGGGAGATCTACCGGGTCATATGCACCAGGCGCAGTACGCCACAGCCCAGGGATCTTCGTCGGGATGAGTTGAAAGAACTGCGTATCGCGAAGCATCTCACCCAGGTGGTTGTAGCGAAGCATTTGGGGTGTGCCCCGGCGAGGATCAGTGACATCGAGACTGGAAAACGTCCGTTGACGGAATTAGCATCGGCCTACGAAAAATTTCTGAAAAGCGCTTGACACAATATAGGAGCATCGCCCCGTGTACGAGAACTGGCTGGCGAAATACACGTCCGCGGTGAATAACTCGAAGGAGGACTTCGTCGCCCACCACCAACAAAAGTACGGCGGTGCTATGCCAATCTGGGCTTCCGTGGAAGTCATGGACTGGGGCATGCTGTCGTACCTTTACGGAATGTCACCGACCCCGGTGCGCAACCGCATCGCCGACCACTGCGCGCTGAGCGCTGCCCAACTTGAGTCCTGGCTCAAGTCACTGAATATTCTGCGCAACTTCGCCGCTCACCACGCCCGCATGTTCAACCGTGTCTATCACATCAAACCCAAACTCAATAAAGACCCCCGGCTAGTGGCTGTGGCCGGGCAGATGAACCGCGCTTTCGGTCAACTCTCGCTCGTGCAATACCTTCACCGCCAACTGGGATTATCCCCCGCCGATAAGCTACCCAGACTATTCGACACCTACCCGCACAATCCCACCGTTTCGCTCTCGCGCACCGGAGCACCCGCTGACTGGCAAGACCTTGATCTTTGGCGCAGCTAACCCGCGCGGTCCCAGGCCAGAGTTCACCTCGACGCAGGCGGTAGTGGCTTTCTGGGGCATCGAAGTTGCGCTGAGAGGGTTCCCCGCATCGACTCGGGGAAGGTGGTGTGCTTGATCGTTAGCGGGAGCGGCTACCGGGGCAGGGAGCGATCGTTCACCACAACCGTGTGAATTGGGTACGGGAGCTCCCCCTCCACAAGTGTGTGGTGGCTGGCTGCATCCTGTTCCGCGGCGACAACCATCCGCGCCAAGGCCTGAAGGAATGTGTCGAGGTTATCTGGATCGGCGGTGACGGCCTCGAAGACTTCCTCAGACTTCCGTGCGGCGGTGACGATTGCCCCAAGGCCTTTAGTCTTGAACAGGTTCGTGCCCGCGACCTGGGAAGCGTCGTTTTCTCGCGCGAGCGCCTGCACCAACTCATCCTCGACGAGTATCCCGTAGCTGGCGCGGATGGCGGCTCCCGCCGCTTCGGATGCTCCTTCAATTCCTAGGGCGGCCATGAGCTGGTTAACCTGATCCACTGCCTCGTCAAAGGCGGCCTGGACCGGGGAGTGTTCACCCACCGGGCGGCCGTCGAAGCCGGGAAGTTCTAGCTTGCTGCTAGTCTCCTGACCCGCTAGCTCGAGATCGGTGGCGTTGCTGATCGGCTCCACGGCAACCCCGACCAGCTCGATGCCGGTGGTGTAGTCGTCGTCATCGTCTTGGCGCTCGAGGTTGAGGTTTTTCGACAACAGGCCGGCCACGATCGCCCGCTTGTGGAGCAAAGCGTCCTGGAAGTCGACAATCTGGCTGAGGAACTCCCAGGCGTGGGCGTATTTGATGAGGTTGGACCGGAAGGACTCCCCTTCTTCGTAGGCCTCCTTGTTCATTGTCATGCGCGCGTTACGCATGTGGGCGTTCCAGCGGGCACGCATGGGTGAAACCAAGCTCTGAAGCGCTTCGCTGTCTGCCCGGGCGATGTAGGCATCTGCAAGCTCGTTAAGCTCTTCCAGTGTGTAGAACCCGGAAGCGTCGAGGAGATCTCCCAGGTCGGCCAACGCGTTGGCCGGAATTTCATCTTCGATGTGAGCGTCGCGGTAGTAGGGAGTGAATGCCTCGAGGATCGCTGAAGGCTCATTGATGAAGTCCACGACCATCGGCTTGGGCTTGTTGGGAAAGACCCGGTTCAGCCTTGAGAGCGTTTGCACTGCTTGAACGCCGGAGAGTTTGCGGTCAACGTACATCGCGCACAGGCGGGGCTCATCGAAACCGGTCTGGAACTTGTTGGCCACGATCAGCACCTTGGCCTCGTTGTGCTCTCGGAAGTGCACAGCGGTGTCGCGGACACTGTTCATGGAAGCCTCGGTGACCTCAATGACTTCTTCGCCTTCGCCGTACGTCAGCGACCCAGAGAAGGCCACGAGGGTTGTCATGTCGCCGTAGCCGCGTTTCGCGATGTACTCGTTCATCTTGTGAGACCACGTCACCGCTGATCTCCTGTTGGTGGCGACGACCATGGCTTTAGCGGTTCCGTCCAGGTGGTGCATGACGTTGCGGCGGAAGTGCTCGACCGTGACTTCGACCTTTTGGGCGATCGAGGTGGGGTGCATCCGGACAAAGCGCACCATGTCGGTCACGGCTTTGCCGAAGTCGACGGTGTCTTCGCGGCCGAGCTCGTCGCGGATGCGGGCGAACATGGCGTAAGTGGAGTAGTTGGACAAAACGTCGAGGATGAAGCCTTCCTCGATGGCCTGGCTCATCTGGTAAGTGTCAAAGGCCACCCGGCGGTCGGGATTCTCGGGGTCCACGGAGCCGTACGCTGCTAGGGTCTTGGCTTTGGGGGTGGCGGTCAGGGCGATGAAGCTTAAGTTCGACGCGTTCGCTACGGCTTTGTCCATCGCGAGCAGCATGTCGTCTGCTGAGATGTCTTCGTCCTCTGCCGCAGAGGTGTCTACATCGACAAGGATCTCGCGCAGGCGGGTGGCGGCCTCGCCGTGCTGGGAGGAGTGGGCCTCGTCCATGATGACGCAGTAGTTGCGTCCGTGCAGCGCGGGGGATGTCTCCATCATCTTCGCCAGGGCGGGGAAGGTCTGGATGGTGCACGAGATGATGTGCCCGCCTTTAGTCAGCGCCGACTCCAGGGTCTTGGATTTGGACCCCAGTTTGTTGTCGACGTTGACAACCAAACCTTCGGAGGCCCGGAGGAGGTCGAGGCCCTCCTTGACGTTGTCGTCGAGGGCGGTTCGGTCGGTGACCACGATGACCGAATCGAACACGGGCTTGCCCGCGGGGTCAATGAAGCGTCCCGCCCGGTGGGCCAGCCACGCGATGGTCTTGGTCTTTCCGGAGCCGGCGGAGTGCTGGATCAGGTATCGCCCGCCCGCGCCGCTGCCGGTGTTACGGGCACGCTCGTCGATGTCGCTAATGACCTTCTCGGTGGCCCGCAGCTGGTGGTAGCGGGGGAAAACAAGCCGCCCGGCATTGCCCTTGGAGGCCGGCTCCCACAGAGCGTAGTCCCGCAGGATGCGCAGAAACAATTCCGGCTCGAGCACCTCGCGCCACAGGTAAGCGGTGTCGGAACCGTTCGGGTTGACCGGGTTGCCGGCGTGGCCGTCGTTGCCCTTGTTAAAAGGCAGGAAGAACGTATCTACACCTGCCAGGGCGGTGGTCATGTAGACTTCCTGGTTGGACACGGCGAAGTGAACCAGTGCCCGGCTGGGCTGCAGCAGGGGGCGGTTCTTGGTCGGCTTGCGGTCGACCTTGTACTGCTTGATGGCGTCGCGCACCGCCTGGGTGTTGTCCGTCTTGAGCTCGAGGGTGGCCACCGGGATGCCGTTGACGGTGAGCATTAGGTCCAGGGTGTCGGTGCCGGTGACGTCGAAAGGTACCTGGCGCATCACGCGAAGTCGGTTTTTCTGTGCGTCCTCGACCGCGCTGGTGTAGAGCGGGTTTTCCGGGTAGAAGGCCACCATGTTGGGGAAGGTGGCCTTCATCTGGCCGCGCTGGGCGTGGGAGAAGCCGCTTCGCAGCGTTCCCAGCAACCCGTGCTGGACTTTCTTGGTCCGCGCGTTGAGGATCGGGGCCTTGTCCAGCATCTGGGCAAGCCTGTCGAGCAGCTTGGAGACGTACACCTCGCGCTGCACGTCGGCCGCCCCCTCGGGCACCGCCTTTGCGTACTCCTCCGGGTACTGGGTTTCCAGCCAGTGCAGCACGTCGGGGACGTAGAGCGCCCGGGCCTTGTCCCACCCGGGATTGGTGGTGTCGGTGTCGTGCAGCCACCCGGAGCCGATCAGGTGGTTGACAATAGCGTCCTCGAACGCCTTCTCCATCGTGGACTGAATACCCATGACTACACCTTCTTCCGGCCGGTGACGACCTCAGTGATAAGAACGGAACGACGCTTCAGGAGGAGGTCGCGGAGCTTAGTGGACTCGGAGATGAGGGAGTCGAGTGTGGCAGTCTCGCGGTCGATAGTGTCTGAGAAGCGAACCTGGTCCGCCAGAGAGCAAACAGGTATACGAAAACGAGACAGTTTTTCTGCTGTGAAATGCGGAATGGTAGCGGTGTCGGTAGCAAGGTCGATGGAACCGTTCTGCAGAGCTCTCATTAGCATGTAGTTGACAAAGCGGGGGTCGGCTTTGCTTGGTTTGACCCGGAGCCGGTTAATTGAGTTTTGAAATCCCCAGTTTGGCAGATCGGTATCAAGAATGGCGCTTCGGCCGAATCCAGCACCACCCTCCACTACGACAACGTCGCCTTTCAACAAGTTTAGGCGATAAGCTTCGGAAGCCGAGAAGTACATTCGTCTTTCAGGTGCCGAGAAGTCTAGGCGGCCACCAGGCTGCACATGTGCAGCTCGAAGGTAGTTTTGTAAGACGCCATCGTCTTGCGCTTTTGTGGATACCATTTTTCCCAGCGTTACGTTCGCAAGGAGTCCTATTGGACACATCTCGTAACTTGCCTCGACTAAGCGACGCTCAACAATGCTAATCCTTCGCAGAGAGAGTAGCTCCACATACCTATCCAGGTCGGCCACGGCAGCGTCGATCTCGGCGGTCTCCCGGTCCAGGTAGTCGGCGATGCGCTTCTGGTTAGGGATACCTGTCTCGACCACCTTGTAACTGCCAAGGTAACTAGAGGAGATGCGCTGCAGACCACCGACTCCATGAACAGCACCGCGCGCGCGATCTAGGAACTGACTTGAGAGGAGGTTATAGGTAATCCACCGTGCGTCAGCGCCATTCTTAGGGCGGAGAACATGAACCTCCGAGGTGGCGAGTCCAACTTCTGTCTCCGTTTCGGCAATCATTGAGCGACCGTGAAAGACAGTAGGGGTAACCTTTGGTACCAAAATATCTCCGCGTCGGAATTGTGTATAGCTGGTGTCCGTGTTTTTCCATGCTTTGGTCTGCGAATAGTCTGCAGACCCGGATGGCCAAATATTTTCAAGCGGAAGAAACGCTAGTGACTCCCCCTCAGCTACTTCCTTGAACTCGTTGGTGCGGGGATTGACGTCTGCATAGTGTCTGAGACTGACTGTGCGATTCACTCCTTCACCTCCTGAAAGCGCGCACGAATGGACTCGAGAACGCTCTCGATCTCCGCATCGAGCTCCTCCAGCGTGGGCATTTCCTCCGGCTTGTAGAACATCCGGGTCATGGGGATTTCATAGCCGACCTTTGCTTCGGTCATGTCCCAGATGAGATCGGGGGCGAAGGGCAGGACCTCACGGTCCATGTGCTCGTCGATGTCTTCGGTGAGGGGGATGCGCTCGGTGATCTTCGATGCCTTATCGATCACCTTGTTGCCTTTGTGGTCGACGGCTTCCGGTGCGTTGTCATCCTGAACCGCCACCGAGGCCATGATGTGGCCGAGCAGGGGTGCCCCCATCTTGAGGCCGGCTGCCTTGGCCGCCTCTTTCAGGTGTGCGGGAAGGTCGTTCCAGGTCACACCCTCGCAGGAGCGGATGACGGCTTCATGCCCGGTCAGCGCCTGCTTGTGGCTCATGGCCGCAGCGACGGTCTCATCGGCGATGCGAGTGGAGTAACGCATGATCCGGTACATCGGGACATCGGTAAAACCCAGCTCATCAGGGGCGACAACCTTAGAGTACTCTGGGTCGGCATCTTCGAAGGCGTTGTAGATATCCAGGATGAACTTACGATCGGCATCGGAGAATTCGCGGCGTTTGTTGCCCATGCTCTTGCGCATCGGGGAGAAGGTCCCGGTGGCGTCGATAAGCTGGATTGTGCCCTTGCGCCTAGGTTCCTTGTTCTTGTCCAGGATCCACACGTAGGTTGCGATGCCGGTGTTGTAGAACATGTCCGTCGGCAGGGCGATGATCGCGTCGATCACGTCGCTGTTGATCAGCCAGTTACGGATCTGGTCCGGGCCGGAACCGGGGCCGCCGGTAAAAAGGGGCGAGCCGTTGGTGACCACACCAGCTCGACCGCCCTTGGTGGTGCCGTGCTCCTTGTCCTTCAGCTTGTGAACCACATGGCTGAGAAACAGCATCTGCCCGTCAGAGACCGGGGGAAGCCCATGGCTAAAGCGGGAGCCCTCGATGTTGGCTTCGCGGGTGACAGCGTCTTTGGAACGCTTCCAGTCAGACCCGTAGGGCGGATTGGACAGCACGTAGTCGTACTGCTCGCCTTCGTAGCGGTCGTTGGCCAGGGTGTCGCCGTCGCGGATAGCGTCCGGCGAGATGCCGGAAACGATCAGGTCGGACTTGCCCAGAGCCAGCGACTCCGCCATCATTTCCTGCCCGTAGACGGAGACCTCGATCTTTGGGTTGAGCTCCTCCATCGCGCGCTTGCCCACCAGCAGCATGCCGCCGGTGCCGGCCGCTGGGTCGTAGATCGTTCGCGCCGGGGCCTGGCCGTAGAGGCCGTCGTCGTCGCTGGAGAGCAAGACATCAACCATGAGACGAATGGCGTCGCGCGGGGTGTAGAACTCACCGGCGACCTGTCCATTTTCGGAAAACGAGCGGTACATCAGATTCTCAAAGAGATCCGCCATGGCGTTTTCCTCGAGCGCCTCATCGGACAAGTCGATCTCCGAGAAGTGCTTGACCACACCCCATAGGACGTTGTTCTCCTCGAGCTTGGTCAGAAGTTGCGGGAAGTTGAAGGCAGCCCACACGTCGCGCACGTTGTCCGAGAAGGCGTCGAGGTACGTGAGCATGCCCTTGCGGACGTGGTCGTCGCTACCGCCGATCGTGGCCAGGGACAACTCGGAGGTGTTGTAGAACGACAAGTTGTGCGTGGACTGAATGATCGCACTCCACATCGACTCGGGAAAGGTGGTGTGCTTGATCGTCCGCAGCACATCGTCCTTGGTGGGCTCGAGGAGACACTCGAGCCGACGCAGCACGGTGAAAGGGAGTATGTAATCGCCGTAATTCTGCCGGGGCACGACGCCGCGCAGGTACGTGTCCGCTGTTTGCCACACGGCCTTGTCGAGTGAGGCGGATGAAGCCATGGAGTGGTGTCTCTTTCGTTCTTTGTTAAGTGCCGAGGCGGTGCCCCGGCTGGCGGGTGTGCGCCAGACGTAGATAACCCTAATCGTCCTTAACTATTCTTCTGCCGAACTCTGCCTGACTAATCCGACATGATGTTGCGGGGCTTCGAAAGGGAAGACGGCTGCAGCGTGAAACGACCATTTATGGGGGTCTGCGCCCGGCAATCGGCCACAGAACAGCGGCCTACGGACCGAAAAACTTCCCCGCCACCCGCCGCGCGGCAGTGGACAGGCGGCTGATCACCTCGGCCCGCTGGGCGTCGTCAAGGCTGCCGGCCTCGAAGGTGGCAGCAAGCGCTGCGGCGGGGCGGCCGAGGTGGTCGACGAGCGCGACGGCGACGGATTCCTGGCCGCGGGAGACCTCCTCGGTTTCGCTATCCCAGCCGCGTTCGCGGGCGAGCGCCAGGTGCGCCTTGACAGTACGGTAAGCGCGTTGCTCGCCGGAAGCGGAAAAGATGGCCTTGACCTCGGGTTCAGGTAAATGTGCCACCATGATGCGCCCGGAAGCCGTCGATAAGGCGGGAAGGCGCACGCCGACCTCGGTGACGAGGGAGACCGCGCGGGGCGCGCGGGCCTCGTGCAAATAGACGATCTCGGAGCCCGCCAATCGCGACAGGTGTGTGGAGCCGCCGACGAAGGAGGCAATCGCCTTCAAATCCTTCGCTGCGAGACGCACCAGTGGCTGCTGTGTCGTGTAGGACGCCGCTATCTGATAAGCCGCCAAGCCCAGCCCGTAGGTGCCGGGGCTGGGCAGATGCACAACGAAACCAGAATCCTCCAACTCCCGCAGCAGGTGATAGGTGGTTGAGCGCGGCAGGTCAAGCTCACGCTGGATGCGGGCGGCGGAGATCGGGGCGTCGGTCGTTGACAGCAACGCAAGAATACGCAGCACGTTATTGGCCGCGGGAACCTGACGCTTCTTCATACGGACCTCCTTTCCAGGTGCCGCGCGCTTACATGAAAGACTAAGGTCCGATCACCTGATGATTAAGCACCGGTGCGTGAACTCGGAAAGGAATCGGATGGTTAAGAAACTTCCTGCACTGCCGGAAGCGAAAACTCGTGGCGGTTTTTCCGCCAGGCACCTGCATTTTATTGCGTTGGGCTCAGCCGTTGGTACGGGCCTTTTCTATGGTTCAGCGGGAGCTATCCAGGCGGCGGGACCTTCGGTGCTTTTGGTTTACCTCCTGGGCGGCGCCGTGGTGTATTTCATGTTGCGCGCCTTGGGGGAAATGGCGGTGCACCATCCGGTAACTGGTTCCTTCGCTGAGTACACCCGCGCTCACCTGGGCGGTGCGGCAGGGTACCTGACCGGGTGGATGTTCGCTTTTGAAATGGTCATTGTGGCCTTGGCGGATCTCACAGCCATTGGCATTTATATGGGTTTTTGGTTCCCTGACGTTTCGCGGTGGGTGTGGATCCTCGTTGCGCTTCTCATCGTGGGAGCGGCGAACTTGATGTCAGCGAAGGTTTTCGGAGAGTTGGAGTTTTGGTTCACCGTTGTCAAGGTCGCAGCGGTCATCGCCATGATTGTGGCGGGGGCAGCGGTGCTTGCCTTTGGGTTGTCAGGTTTGGACAGCACAGGGCCACAAAACCTGGTCAATGACGGTGGTTTCTTCCCCAACGGGGTCGGCGGGATGGTCAGTTCCTTCATTTTGGTGCTTTTTGCCTTCGGCGGCACGGAAATCATCGGCGTGGTGGGCACGGAGGCGCGGGAGCCGGATAAGGCGGTGCCGAAAGCTATCAACACTGTTCCGGTGCGTATTTTACTTTTTTACGTGTTATCTATCCTGGTGATTTTGATGATCAATCCGTGGCGCACTGTGACGGGTGAGGAGTCGCCTTTTGTGCAGATTTTTTCGGCCCTCGGTGTGAATTGGGCGGCGGGCTTGCTCAATGTTGTGGTCATCACGGCTGCCCTATCCGCGATCAACGCCGATGTTTTCGCTGCGGGTCGCATCCTGACCGGGCTAGCTAAGCAGCAGTTGGCCCCTAAGATCATGGCTCGCACCGTCCGCGGCGTGCCCGCGATGTCCACTGTGATTTTGCTTGCGGTGCTTACCGTCGGGCTGGTGCTCAACGTGGTCATCCCGGAGTCAGTGTTTGAGCTGGTCGCGTCTCTTGCGACTTTTGCCACCATTTTTGTGTGGTTGATGATTCTGCTGGCACATATTGCTTCGCGCCGCCGGATGAGCGATGCGCAGGTTCAGCAGATGTCTTATACGGTGACGCTGTGGCCTTATGGTCAGTACTTCGCCGTGGCGTTTATTTTGTTTACGTTTGGCATCATGGCTTGGCAACCGGCCTTCCGTCCGGCGTTGGCCGTGGGTGTGATCTTCAGTGTGGTGTGCGTGGTTTTGTACTACCTCACTGGCCGCAACAAGGTTGAAGCTGGCACGGTCGCGGAGCTGGGTTCGCCCCCGGTGAAAGCTGATGAGTAGGTAGGCTGACCGCCATGAATACAGTGATAGGCGATCTTTTTACCTGCCCTGCTGCGTGGTCGGGCCGTGATGACGGCCCTGGCGCCGAGCACGCCCGTTGGCACAGCGTGATTGGCACAGGCGAGGCTCGTGACGCCGTGGCGGTGCTTGGATTCGCTACCGATGAGGGGGTTCGGCGCAACGGTGGGCGTCAAGGGGCAGCGAAGGGTCCGGAGGCGCTGCGCGGTGCGTTGGGCAGCCTGGCTGTGCACCATAACTACACGCTTGTCGACGCTGGAACCGTCGTCACCCAGGGAGAGGACCTGGAGCAAGCGCAGAGAGAGCTAAGTGATCGCGTCCGCGCTCAGGCTGCGGCGGGCAACCTTGTGGTGGTGCTCGGGGGTGGGCACGAGACATCTTTCGCCTCTCACCGTGGCGCCTACGAGGCCCTCGGGGCGATGCATGTGATCAACTTCGACGCCCATTTCGACCTGCGGGCTGCCGCCCAGCCGACCTCTGGGACCCCATTTCGCAACATTGCGGAGCTTGTGGGCGATGAATTCGATTATTCGGTGTTTGGTATCTCGCGACCAAATAACACGAAGGTACTGTTCGACGCCGCCCGGAAGCTCAACGTCCGGACCGTGCTCGACACTGAGCTTGCGGAATTGAGCCCGCACCAAGCGGCGAAGCTGGCGGTGGCAGCGGTAGACGGGGACCTACCGATCCACGTGAGCATCGATTTGGATGTTCTACCGGCCGCTGTCGCGCCGGGCGTGTCCGCGCCGGCGGGGTTGGGTGTGGCGTTAGAGCATATTCACGCGATGGTCACTGCTGTTGCCGCCACCGGCCGGGTCGCGCTTTTTGATGTTGTTGAGCTCAATCCGGTTTTCGATGTGGATAACCGCACCGCGAGAACGGCGGCACGGCTAATCAACGATTTCGTCGACGCGCATGTCGCTGCCGTCAGCCGCGGTTAGTGGTCCTGCCCTCCCACACGGGTGGGTGACATAGGACACAATTTATTCTTCAAAACGGGTACGTAACAGTATTCTCCTGAATATCTTTGACATCACGTGAAAGAATTCACCCGTCTTTTGAAGGAGGACCCGTGGAAGGGTTTATCTCAACAGTCAACAGCATTGTCTGGTCAAATTGGTTGGTGTATCTATGCCTCGGCGCGGGTGCCTACTTCACCGTTGCCACCTTGTTCCTGCAAATCCGTTGCATCCCCGACATGTTGCGGCAAATCACCAAAGGTGAGAAGTCGGATTCCGGCATTTCCTCCTTTCAGTCTTTGATGATGTCCCTTGCAGGCCGCGTGGGCGTGGGCAACATTGCAGGCGTGTCCACCGCCATCGCTTTCGGAGGCCCGGGCGCGGTGTTTTGGATGTGGACCGTGGCTACACTCGGCTCCGCTACTTCTTTCGTGGAATGCACCCTGGCCCAGGTGTATAAGGAAAGAGACCGTGACACCGGCGAATACCGCGGCGGCCCGGCTTATTACATCGAGAAAGCATTCCGCCACACCGCGGCGCGGCCATTCATGTTGGCCTACGCTATTGTCTTTGCCATCTCGATGATTCTGGCCACCTCCTACTTCCTCCCGGGCATCCAGGCAAACGGCGTTTCCGCCGCGGTTGAAAATGCGTGGAACATTCCGCCGATGACTACCGCAGTGGTGCTGGCGGGCCTTCTCGCAGTCATCATCATCGGCGGCGTCAAGCGCATCGCCACTTTCACGTCCTTCGTGGTGCCGGTGATGGCGTTGATCTACGTCGTCATTGCGCTTTTGGTCCTGTTCGCCAACGCCTCCCAGATCCCGGAAGTCTTTGGCCTGATTTTCCGCTCCGCCTTTGACAAGGAAGCAGCATTCTCCGGCATGTTAGGTGCCGCCATTATGTGGGGCGTTAAGCGTGGCATCTACTCCAACGAGGCCGGCCAGGGCACTGGGCCGCAGTCCGCAGCGGCTACTGAGGTGTCCCACCCGGCGAAGCAGGGCTTCGTCCAGGCTTTCGCTGTCTACATTGACACCCTGTTTATCTGCTCCGCAACTGCGTTCATCATCATCGCGACCGATATGTATAAGGTCTTTGAGGGCGAGTCTGAGGACGGTATGGTGCGCTACTCCGGCGCGCTTCCCGACGGCATCCCCGTCGGCCCCGGTTTCGTCCAGGCTGGACTGGACTCCTACGCGGCGGGTATTGGTCCGAGTTTCGTCGCGCTAGCCATCGCTTTCTTCGCCTTCACCACGGTGCTGGCTTACTACTACATGTCTGAGGTGAACTTCACCTACCTGAACCGCTGGGTGCGCAACGAGGTTGTGCGCCGCGCGGTGATTTGGATTCTGCGCGTGCTGATCGTCGTCTCCGTCTTCATCGGCGCAACCAGCACTCCGGGTGCCGCCTGGGACCTGGGCGACATCGGCGTCGGTGTCACCGCGTGGCTTAACATCGTGGCCATCCTGTTCCTGCAGGGCCCGGCCTTGAAATGCCTGTGGGACTACCGCCGCCAGAAGAAGGCGGGCCTGGAGCCACAGTTCGACCCGGAGGCCTTGGGCATCAAAAACGCTGACTTCTGGGTGGAGCGCAAGGCCGCGATGGTCGCTAACGGCACCTGGAACGTGCCGCTCGGCGTCGACGACTCCGTCATCGCCACCCCGCCTGAGGTCACCGGATCATCCGAGGGCTGACGGCGCCTAGCCGACGCGGAATGGAGCTTTCGCGGCTCGGTGGCCTGGTGTCCGCCCAGCCGCGGGGTGAGGGTTGCTTCCACAGACTTCCTGCAGGTTTTTCCAATATGCCTTATAGTTCTAGGGTCAATACCTGAAGCCTGTTTCCCATCCGCCTGCTAGCTTTCGATTAGGTGGAGCAGCACCGAGAGGAGCGTCGCATTGTCCAGCCAGCTTCCACCGTGGCAGCAGAATCAGCCGCAGCAGCAGCCGAGCGGCCAGCAACCCGGGACTCCTCCATGGCAGCGAGGTGGAACTACACCTGCGGCGCCTTCACCAGCTCCGGCTCCGTCGAATTATTCCGTGCAGCCCCGACCACAGCAACAGGCATTGCGAGCATCCCAGACTCAACTCCCCGTTCCCGCGGCAGCGGAGGGAAATTCAGCGCCCATTTTGAGACTGATCCCGAGCCTTGTTCTCGGCGTTGTGAGTGTGGCGTTGTCTCTGTATTTGTTCCTTTCAGCTACGTCTGCAGTTGAGTCTTCCTACATTGGTGTAGCGATGACAGCATGGGTGCTGGCGGGAATTGTCGGGATTGGCGTCCTCAGCCTCTACTTTGTCGCTGATGCGAAGGCGCGAGCTCGCGGCTTCTACTCCACGGCAGGGTGGCAGGAATTTCTCTACTGGGGCACTCTTGTGGCCTTGGGAGCTGGTGTGGCACTCTCCGCGATCCATATTGGTCTCTGGTTTGGCAAGCTCTAAGGCAACACAGGGGATCCAAGAGATGAAACTAAACACAATGTTCCGTGTCACCGCATTCGCCGCCACGCTATCTTTAGCAGTGTCTTCCGGAGCCTTAGGATTTAGCGTTTCCCAGGCGCAAGGCATCCAGCCCGGACTCGCTCGACTTGGTGCCTGCATTGCCGAACAAGAAGTACTTGATGTGGTGCTGCTCATGGATGAATCCGGCAGCCTCGCCTATGAGGTGAAGGATGGAGTTTCAAACAGGGGAAAGCCCGGAGCAGACCCCGACGCCAATCGTGTCGATGCTGCACAGCGCTTCATTGACGAGCTTGTCGCGCAACAGGAAGCAACGGGATTGAAATCCAATGTCAAGATCGTCGGTTTCGGTCAGGACTACAAGTCAAACGCGACTCATCCGGATGCGTACGGCGACTGGATTGCGCTCAACGCTTCGACAGCCAAAGATGCAAAGGACGAAATTTCGAAATTCGTCGACCGGACTGAGGAGGACTACACCAACTACTCCAATGCGCTCACTGGTGCTTACAACGACTTGACCCGCTCCGGTTCTGAACACCCTTGCCGCATGGTTGTGACTTTTACAGACGGCGAACTTACCTCAAATCCGGCACAGGAGCCGGTTGATCAAGTTAAACATGAGCTGTGTCGCCCGCGGGGCGTCACAGACCGTCTCCGTGGTGCTGGAATTACCAACGTGGGCATTGGCCTTTCGGCACCACACGTGCCCAGCAATTTTGCCCTGTTACGAGGCGTAACAGAAGGCGGCGGAGAAAACTGTGGCTCCGCCGAGCCCAACGGTGCCTTCTTTGAAGCGCAAAACGTTGGCGGCCTATTTGCATCCTTCCGCCGTGCGCTGTCAACCGGCAACGACGTTCAACAGAACACAACAGCAGATCAAGCGATGAGAGTCGTCCTCGATGACTCCATTACCAAGCTTCGTATGTCGGTGGTCGCGGAAGACAATCTTGGCCCAGACGCATTCGTCCTCTTGACTGCGCCTACGGGCGAGACGCTTGAGCTAAAACAGTCGGGTGAGCAGGGTTTGGGCGGAGCGGATGTGTCGTGGCAATCGACTTCCGCGCCGGCAGCTACAGCGGAGGTCACCATGACGCTGCGACAGGGATCCTCTTGGGAGGGGCCATGGACTGTTCAGTTCAGCGGCTACGACGAATCTAGGTCGCAGGGGAAGGTTTTTTCGCTTATCCAACTTCAACCTGGATTGAAAATCACCGTCTCGGGGTCTGATTCAACAGATGGTGGGCGCTTGGCGGTCACTGACGAACAAGACATCACTTTGAAGCTGAGTGACGGTTCTGGTGAGCAACGCGCCGTCTATGGAGAGGCGATCACCAATGTCTCCTTCCACCCCGAGGGCGGTCAGCCGCAAGTTCTCGCTGAAAACCTTGATATTTCTTCCGGATCGGCCACGATTCCGGCGACGGCTATCACTAATCTGCCTGTAGCGGGTCGCCTGGAAACGGTAACAACCATCACGACCAAGGGTGAGCCCGGAACGACACTCAGCCCGTTTACCAACTCCACCGAACTTTCCGTCTCATTGCAGAATTTGCCCCACGTTGCGAGCTCAGTCTCGTATTCGACGACTGAGGAAACTGCAACTGTCGCCTTGGAAGTCGCGGGCCCGGGGCGAGTGTGGATCAAGCCAGGCACGACGGTGCGTGCGGAGGATGCACCTGAAAGCAATGGGCAAATCGCTGTGTCCTCCGTTCACGACTCCGAGGACAATGCTCTCGTGCTCGACAGAGGGGAGAAGGCGACGCTGCAGATTCAGTTTGCAGTTGATGAACTTGCTGAAGGCATTGTCGATGGCTCATTTCCGGTGACCATCTCAGATGTGGACAAACAGGAGGTCCCTGTCGAGATCAACACTGCTGTTGACGCGACCTACTCGATTCCTGTAAATAAAGCGGCATTCGTTGGGGCAACGATCCTCGCGATGCTGTTAGGACTTCTCATTCCGCTCGGAATTCTTTATCTCGTGCGTTACTTCACCAACACGATCCCAGACGCAAAATTTGGTGCGATCACGCGCACGGTGGTACGCGAGGGAGCGGGGGTGTCCTACGATGGAGCGCCAAAGCTCAGCTATACCTCGAGCGAGGCATACCAGGGGCAGATCCACCCCTCGGCGCGGGCGTTCGCCGCCGCCGGCA
Source organism: Corynebacterium sp. BD556 (assembly GCF_038452275.1). Taxonomy (NCBI): domain Bacteria; kingdom Bacillati; phylum Actinomycetota; class Actinomycetes; order Mycobacteriales; family Corynebacteriaceae; genus Corynebacterium; species Corynebacterium mayonis. The sequence continues at coordinate 1,753,542 of NZ_CP141643.1, read as the reverse complement.
CTACATATCGGGTGCATGCTCTAAGCCTGAACCCCTTGGTTCCGGCCTCGATTATCGCTGATCGCGGGCCATCCGTTGGGCCATCCGGCGAGCATCGGAAACACCGCGCGAAGTTGCCTCTTGAACTTCGTAATTCCTGGACGCTCACGCGTAGCCCCCATAACTCGAACCAATACGAACTGACCATCTTTCCGGGGCTTCCCTTTGAGCAAACCGAGCAAGACAATCTCATGGCGGAAATAGCGAGAAATGTGCCATCTCGAATAGCAGATCTTGAGTCCATGGGTGGAACCGAAGACGAGATAGCCAAGGGGCCTTCTGGGCTGCAGCAGTTCCAGAAGCCGCCGCAAAGTGATCCGCCACGGTTCATGCCGCCGTCGGGGAGTCCTTCCCCCGACCGTTTCACACCTCCCCAACACTAAGTATCAATCAGCACAGGAGAAACTACCTATGTATAAGATTCTTGCCGTTGGCTGCGGCGGATCCGGTGCGAAGTCCCTTTCGTTCATGATGGACCAGCTCAAGACCACTCTCGCCGAAGACGCTCCTGAGTGGTTCGAGGCAAACGGGCGACGCCTTCCGGCGGCATGGCAATTTGTGCTTGTTGACGTCCCTACCCAGCCCGAGGAAGAAAAGGCAGTTCCCAACGTGCCGAACGCGGGTGGGCGATACATTTCGACTGGCTCCTCCGCTGGTTTTTCTCACATCGACAAGAGTGTGATGTCGCAGCTTGGCCGCAACGAAGCTTTGAGCGCCATTGCAACTTGGGCGTATCCGAATCCGGAAAATGTCACTGTCCCCGTGGACGCGGGGGCCGGTCAGTACCGTGGTGTGGGTCGTATGCTCATCTTGAGCAAGCTTCGTCAGGTGGCAGATCAACTGGAAGCAGCTCGGAACCGCATCAACAGCGCTGAGGCGGCTTCGGAACTTGATGCGATCCGCTCAGAAATGGGGCAGGGAAGCCCGAAGGGTGAGCAGGCTGCAGACCCTGTGACATTCGTTGTCTCGTCCATGGCTGGTGGCGCTGGCGCCTCTATGGCGCTTGATGTGTGCCGCCTCCTGAGCGGCTTAGGCCTGGGAAATTTCCAGGGGCGTTCCGCGTTATTTATGGTGACCCCAGATATTTTCAAGAAGGCTGGCGCTGCTGACGACTTCATCGGCACAAGCCCGAACACCCTCGCGCTTTTCGGCGAGTTGGCCGCCGCCCAGCTCGGCCAAGGTACTGCGGCAGACCGATTCCTGTACGAAGGGCTCGGTTATAACGCTAACCTGACTCCGATGCCGGTTTCGCGTGTCATGCCAGTCGGCATGTCCGCTGGAACCGAAGCCGTGCCGATTTCAGATGACGCGAATCCGTCGACGGTTTATCGCGCTTTGGGCCGGGGCCTGGCGGCGCTGACCACCGACACCGGCATGATGAATAACTTTGTGCAGTACCAGCTCGGTAACCCCGGCAGCACCCCATTCAACAAGGAGTACTACGGGTGGGGCGCCGACAACGCAGAAGCGGACGCGATCCCCTGGGGATCTTTTGGATACGCTCGTTTGGCAATGGGGCGCGACCGTTACGCCGAATACTCCGCCCAGCGACTGGCTTACTCCGCCGTGAAGCGTGTCGTCGAGGGATACAAAGACCCAAACAATCCCGGCTTAAGCGATGATGAGCAGCTCCGGGAGCGCCTCGACAAAACGTGGCTCTATGTGCAGAGGAGGCTTGGCGACGCCCTCCCGCTGCCGAATCCGAACACCATTGGCCAATGGCGGGGAGACGTTGATGTTTGGCTTCAGAATATCGGCGGACAAAAAGCCTGGGATTGGGCTCAGCAGTGTGTGAGTCAGATGCAGCAAGAAAACCGTATTCCCTCGCCTAACGGGCGTAGAGCGATGGACTGGATCACCGAAACTCGCAGCACGCTGGTAAGCACGTTTAACAATGAATTTATCCAGGCAGACCTAGGGGGACTTGAAGGGGGAAGCGGCGATCTTTATCGTTTTGTTCACTCGTGGGCGACAGGTGATCTCCAGCGCAGCGTTCTTGAAGTCCTTTCGGAGCAGATAGCCAATTTCGGTATTGCCTACGGCGCCGAGCTCTTAGCCGACATCCGTCGAAAGCTGGAAAACCCCATCACTCATCTTTCGCAGAATGCGGTGGCCACGACTCTTGTGATTCCTCAAGACATGGATGGGGCCCTGGCAACCTCCAAGTCGAAGTTGCATGGTGATGATCAGCGAGACAGACTTTATGACGATGTAAAAAAGCAACTTTTCACCATCGCGTTGGTGAAAATGGGCCGCTTGATCAGCGAAGTTCTTGCTGATTTTTCTCGAAATTTCCTCTCCACCGTCATGTCCAACTGCAAGGACGCCTACTCTGAGCTCAACCATGACCGTTCCAAGAGCAACGATCCTGACCTTGGCGTCGCTCAGACGAAGACAGACGTTCCCCGTCTGTGGCCCCAGGAGGAGACCGCCGATACGGTTCCGTCGCGTTTCAGCAACGCGGCTAATGAGGTTATGGTCACGAGCCCGAAGGAGTACCCGGAACGCTTCAAACACGACGTAATCGGCTCGACGCACAGCGACGAAGGCGGCAATCTCGATTACACCGCCGCGCTTGAAAAAGCGACGAAGGCAATCATCCACGGCGAGTGGAACGACGAATCCGACTCGGAAAAGGCTCCGAAAGATCTTCTCGTTCTCGTCGAACCGTGGCTGCCGAAGGTGTTGTCGTTCGTGCCTGATACTGGTGAGCTCGTTCCCGAAACGAGTGGACGAGTGGCCCTCAAGATTCGATCCGGCCAGATCTTGGATCGCGCCCGCCGGTATGTTCAGCGCAACGGCTACTCCTTTGAGCGTTTTATCAACCAGTCGCTGAAAAGCTTCCTGCTTGAGACGCAAACCGAGCAGGAACGCGAGGCGCACCGTGCCACCATCGCGGCGAAGTTTGAGCAAGCCATGACCAAGTCGTTGCCGCTGGCGCAAATCAACGAGGCTTTGCTAAAGGAGCTCTACCCCACACTTTCCGGCGTGAAATATAAGTTCAACTTCTCCTCGATTCCGTTTTTAGGAGACAAACCGCTGGCAGACCGACTCATCCACATTGAGCGAAATTACCCCAACGCTGACTACAGCGATGCTCAGCCGCTAAGTGGAAGCTTGGTTTCTGAGGGTGAGCAGCGAGCTATTGATATTTATGGGGCGTACCCGAACTACCTCCCCGTGGTTTTCGATTCCATCCTCCCCGATGCAGCGAAGGAATGGGATCGACTGACAATGAACAACGCGCGTCAGAGTTTCTGGCAGATGCGACGCGCCCGCCCGATTGGCGCGTCAATTCCTATGTCTAAATCGGAGCGCTTGGCCATGATACGTGGTTGGTATGTCGGCAGACTTGTTGGGTCAACCATTTTCCCAGGTGAGAAAGATCGCGCGGAGGCTACCGATCCAATCCACGTCTTTGACCCGAAGCAACAAAAGTGGGCGAAGTTCGATATGCCACTTCTCACCCCTCCTGCCAAAATGCGTTATTCGTTCGACTGGCTTCCAGCGATTCTAGAATCGGTGAGCATGGCGTGGGCGAAGGCGCCGGAGGCCCCGCAGTTGCATTCGCTAGATCCCTATCTTGCTCTCCGCCGTAACTGGGATACTCGTGACGAGCCTCAAGACGTTATTACAGCGACTCGGGGATACGATATCCTCCGCGCTTGGCTGTTCAATGGAGATCGAGTCGGCGCAGAGATGGCTTTGCCGCTGATGATCCCTGGCACGGATCCGTCCGTGACACCACAGGATCGCCTCGAAGCTTCTAAGAAGTGGCTGCAGGAAGAAAGCAAACGCTCTCTCATGCTTGTCTCCACCAAGCAGCTTCCCGGGCACTTCCCGCCGACGAGCACAAAGCGCACTATGGCAGATATCGCTGATCGGGAGACAGCAATGAAGGTGCCGCTTCTCATCGATATTTCATTGGATGTGCATCAGGCCTGTGAGGACATTATGAAGGCGCTCGACGAGGCACTAAAGGCTGGCCCTCCGATCGAGGAAGCTCAGGACTCCGGTGGTCTCTACGAGGCTTCGCAAGTTTCGAGTAAGCAGGCCGCTCAAACCGAGGCCGAAATCGACGATCTGTTCGGTTCCGGGTTCTAGCGGGCAGAGTAGAAGGAGAAGTTATAAATGGCCACAGACTTTCCCGTCATCGCAGGCCGCGGCCAGCTCGCCCGCATGATACGGCAGTGTCTTGAAGACTTGGCTGCGTTGAATTTTCTCCGAGAATTCGTCTGGATCGATTTGGACGCACTCGAATCGGGAATGAACCAAGTAGTTGTGGTTTCCCCGGGGCGCAGTGCACGCACTCAGCGACTTGAACAGGCGATGGGGCTGCGTAACGGTTCCCGAACTGCTCTCACTCTCCTTAATGTTTTTGGTCCGGATAGCCTTCTGAGTCCGGCGCAAGCGAACAAGGTTCGCACGGCGTTAATTAACGCAAATGCTGAACTTAGCGAGCACTCGAACAATTTGCTGTTCGCTACGGTCGGAGAGGCTTTTGACGGAGAGTTACCAACCTTCGATGGCTACCGAAACCTCATGGTTGCTCCTGAGGATGCGGCCTCTCCGGGCGACGCCACCACTATTTTTTACGATCCGCCTCAGGAATCGGGAGGGCTGTCCTTCTGGGTGTGGGCTGCAACTTCAGTGGCCAGCATTACCGGGCTGTGGGACGGATTTGAGGAGGCGCCTGTGGCCAAGTGGGAATCGAATCCGCGGGCTCGCCTTGTCCGGGCATATACCACGGTCATTTCCAGCGCTGCTTTCGAAAAGGCGCTCAGGGAACGGATTTTTCGCACCGACCCTGTCCCGGTCCCTACGGTTCGGGACAAAGATACTAAACAGTTCGTTACCGTCGCAACGGAGCACGAAAAGGGAAGCCTGGCTAAGGAAGCGTCGGAACATTTCATTCAGGATTACGCCCGAGAGACGCTCCTTTCCACGGAAGCTGAAGCGCGTGTTACTGAAACCCGTAATGAAACCTCCGGGCAGGCATCTCTCAGAGTGTTTAAGCGATGGGGAAAGAATATCCTCGTTCACCCGTTGACGGTTTTAGATGCCATGAAGTATTCCGCAGGTGAATCGCTGGACGCAACAATTCAATCAACTGTTTACGGGTATGACTCGACGACGACGGTCGGGCGTGTCACGCACTACGCGGAGGTAAATCGTGAGGTCGACCGTGGAAGCGCGTACACCTCGGAGACAATGGCTCGGGAGTTAGCACCTCTGTGGCAGCATTACAGGGGAATCGCTTGCACGCTTATCGACGCCTCCCCGTACCGCATCAGCGGAAGCGATGAACTATACGTTTATAACGGCACGTTGCAGGGGAAACGGCGCAATGATGTCGGTATTGTGAATTCACCCTCGGATGTAATTCCCGGTCCGCAGGAATACTTCGGGGCGTCTTTGTCTGAGCAAAATCGCGTGAGATTGTCTGACACCGACTTCGCCCCTTACGACGTCCGTGCGGCTAAAGAGTTCGAGGCTAGTCTTGACCAGACCTCGACGCATCAAGACGTACTCTCGGTGAAGCATGCGTTTGGTCGTTGGCGCAACAGATATGATGCCTCTTTTGCGAGCCAGGTGGGAGCTGGACTTGAGGGGCTGCGGCAAGAACAGGAACAGCGCCGGGCGGATTCTCAGGCGGAGCTTGAACGTCTCCGAGCTATGAAAATGCGAGAGCAAAAGAATAATGCCTTGTACAACTCCATGCGGTGGTTTGGATGGGTTTTGTTTTGGTCGCTGTTGATTGTTTCTCTTGCCTGGGGATTTGGCGCCTACCGTGAGACTGGTTGGTTGTGGGTGGAGAATCTAAGCGGTGCTCCTTCGCGGACTAGATGGTGGATGTTTGGCGCGTGGTTCGCTTTGTGGGTGATTACCTACTTGGTTCAAACGCTCGCTGAGTCGCTTTCAGGGATTCAGGTCGAGGAGGAGCGTTTCAAGTTGGATTCGCAGATCCGCACTGCACAGGCGAACCTTGAGGCAGCAGAGGCAGCTCTCGACCGGATTGAAGTTGGGTACCAGCAATTCCTATCTGTTTCCATGCTGTATGGAGCGTTGCTTGAACGCCCCTTTGGCACCCTTTCTCATAGAGAAAGCCATAGGCGAAATCCCACGAATCAGCTGCCAAAGTCGATTCGCTTCGCGGAGATCGATCCCTCAGATGAGACGACGGAGGAGCTGTCCAAGAAATACAGCAAGGATGTTTACAAAGACGGCTGGATGCAGCGACAGATTGAGACGCGATTGCGTGAGGCGACAGAACAGTTAAAAAACCACGCCTCTAAACCTGTCCACATTGATTACAACAATGTATTTGCTGGCGAAGGCAAAGATGCTCGTGGGCACTTGGACATTTTAGCTCGGTTCGTTTCTTCGCCCGAGTTCATGGCGCAAGACCGAAGCGAGAAGGTTTGGCAAGAAATCGTCAGGCAGATTATGTCGGACGATGAACAACGCCAACAGATTCAGCCGGTAAGTCAGATCCGAGAGGGCGGATTCTTCCACCAGGAAATTTTGTCGAAGGCCGATACTAATAAGCAGCTTCACGTTGTCGAGGACAGCCACCTTCTGGAAGCGACTGGTCTAGAGGGCAAGGGCCTTGGAGGTGGGTCGATCACGGTACATGTAGGACCGACTGGTGCGACTGCAGATGATTTCGCTTTCACGCGAACGAATCGTCCACAGCTCCAGCCAGACGCTGCAGATCCAACGCCAGACGTTGACAGGTTTTTTGGAGAGGGATTTTAGATGGATAAGAAGGATCTCTTTCGGATTTTCTACGACTGGAGCACTCAGGCGCGCAAGCAGGCTCCGGACACCGTGATTCCCACGCCCCAGGAACTAGCTCGTTACGCTTCGAACTCGGATTTAGACAGCAGCAGTGACTATAAAGCGCTCCAGTACTGGGCGCCCGTCCTCCGCCGACTTCGCAGCCTGGCCGAGTCGGGGTCAATCAACAGTGGTAAGGATTTGTCTCCAGACTTTTTTGACCCTTCCTCTAAACCTGAAGCATTTGAGGCTTCTCCGAAGCCGCGTTCCGAGTCGCGGCAGGGACATCAAACACCGAAGACTCCACCTCCCGTTGAGGGGATGAATACGAAAGCGAGGAGGAGCCAGCAGCACGGGCTGGGGAGCTATGGGTTCGAGGATTTCGCACCGATTGATGAGTTCTCGCTTGATGATTCTGAGCTTCCTTTGGGGCATGTTCGGCTACGGGAGACAGACAATGGGATTGCGTTGTCGTGGACTCTTCGATCTCAGTTGAAAGGTGCGCAGATTTTCCGCGTCTTCAGCAGTGATCAAGATGAGACTCCGCGCCTCGAAGAAGCAACCATGCATGTGGCGACTTCCGCGAGGGAGGCTGAAGACGAGCGAGTGTTGAAAACTGCGGCGCGTCACTACGAGGTGTGGATGAACTCCGGCGAAAACGAATCGGAGGCGCTCATCTCTCAACCTAGATTCGTTGGCCGCGCCACCTATGTTGCTCCGGTGGAGTTACCTAAGCTCGATTACCTTGATTCCTATATCAGCGCCCAGTGGCCGGAGCTTCCCGGCACGGATATGGTTCAGGTTTATTACACCACTGCCGTTGGAGAGCGTTTAGACACGTCAGCGAATGTTCTCAACGATGACCAAAGATACATCACGGGTTTTCGCTTTGAGCCTCCGTTGCGCGGTCACACTTATCGGATCGCCGCGAAACGCTTCGTCCAGGTGGGTGGAGAGCGCATTGGTTCGCGCCTATCCAATGAGCAAACAGTTGAAGTTGGTGCGAAGCTTTCTCAGTTAGATTTCTCGATTGAGGAGATCGACGATAGGACTCTACGGGTTCGCTGGGAGAGACCGGAGTCCGGCATCGTACGGATTTATCGGACTGAACACGAGCTAGATCCAGGGGCGCAAGACAAAGATTCTCTAGAAACGAAATTGCTGGCGAATTATGGGCTAGACAACAATGACTGGGTTAATCACCTAGATGTGGAGGAGAGGACGGAAACGCTGGTCATCCTGCCCGAGTTTTGGTACACGGTTCATATAACCATTGTGAATGTCGTTGGCGAGCACGCGCGCATTGGCAAAACGCACCCGGTACCTCGAGTTGGAGAGATTGGAAAAGCCAGGCTTGTCGAACGTGTAGAGGAACAGGCCTTGAGTTTCGGATGGCCACGGGAAGCCTCGTTTGTCCAAGTTTACGTCGGTCCGCCAGGAGGTCCCCATGAAACCAGCGCGGTGGGTCTTCGTCCTAATGACGTGATCTCGCATCAAAATTACCGTGCTCGGGGCGGGTTGAGCCTGGACTTAGACAGCGCTCAAGCTCTCTCGATTGCTGTGTATCCCACTCGGATTTACGCTGGAAAAGAAATCTCGGGCTCCCCAAAGATCATTAACTATCCAGGTTTGGAGAAGTACCGATACGACTTTAGATTGGAGAGCTTAGTTAACCCTGCAAACCCTGCTGTTCAGCCAATGCAGGAACTTGTCCTGACAGTTACGGCAGACCAGCCGGTGCACGATCCATCCCACTACTTTGTGTTGGTGCATCAAAAAGGGCGGATTCCTTTAGAACCTAACGACGGAGAAAAGATTCCGACGATCCAGGTAGGCCAGGACAAAGCAACCGGGTATCTCAACCCTGTTTCCTACACAGAGGAAGAACGCTGGTTGATTGATCAAAGTTTGTGGGGGAACTTTGAGTTCGGGAAGGATTTTCTCCGCCTTTTCCTAGTCGAGACATCTGGGGATGTTTCGGAAGCTATCCCGAAGGCGTTGATCGACCCGGAGCCATGGAAACTTTCACTTGCAGCGTTCAATCAACCAGAGCCGAGTTACGAACCGCCCCCTCAGGAATCGCAACAGCCGTACCCTCAGCCGATCCTTGATGAGGACTCGAAGCAAAGGAAAGGCATCTTTGGAAAGCTTTTCGGGAGGTGAGTGAGAGATGAGCGACATGCGGTGGTCCCACTTAACGTACTCCTCGTTTCTCAATGCATCTGGGGGCGGTTGGCAAATCGGTGAGCGCCTCCACACCCGGACCGGCGATGACGAGTTAGCCCGCGCGTACGCCTTCACCGCAGTCAGCGTCGACGCACCTGTGGATGATTTCGCCTCCAGCGAGGAAATCGCCAGACTGCCCCGCAGGTGCGAATACCATATCGATGGGGGAAAAGGTGTGTTTGTGCAGGCGCTGCCTGTTGGTAAGGACGCTACTCGGCGGCCGGGCAATGTCTTTAATCACATCGTCATCGATCACGAGCCAGCGGGCCCGGCGCAGAGCTATCCGATCCAGTGGTATCGTTCGCGAGATCTTATTGAGCCTTTTGGTCACCGGGCGGTGAATAAGGCGCGTCTTGACCAAAGCGTTGGTGAACCGAGGGCGAGTGAAATCGGCGATATATTTGCCGCGTGGATTGAAGTACGCGGCCTAGATGAGGATCGCATTGGGGCGCTTTACGCTTTGATGAACCTTCTGTCGGAATCTGCAGCAGCCTCAGCGGTGATTGCGACTGTATCTACAGATGAAGCGGCCGTCTGGATTACCGCTTTGTCGTCGACCCTTCCGAGAGACGTCGCCGCGCAGTTATTGCAGTTTTCGACCTTCTCCCGCGCATCTGATGTGGAAGCCGCGAATCCGACTATGCCGACAGTCTTCGCGATTCCGCTGCAGGACCTCTCAGCCCTTTCGGGAAGTGTACGCACCCGGGTGGTTAACCCGGCGGATTCAGCGACGTGGGCGGAGCCGAAGTGTGAGTGGGCGCAGTGCATCGCCGCTGCTATTGCTGCCGGCAAAGACGGTACGGAGCTTACTGGTCTCGCTTCTGCCCCACCCGAGTGGTTGGGAGACGAGCGTGAAGAATTACCGGTTTACAAGGGGACACCAACAATCCGAGAAAAGAAGGAATTCGAGAACATACTGAACAGTTCCAAGGATCCGCTTGAGGTTCTGTCTTTGGCTGACGCATGGCTGCAGGAGGGGACCTTAAATGCAGAGGAGCTGGAGCTTTTCGACGAATACTGGTTTTCGCGCGATGGGCGAGCTTCCCTTGCCCTAAGTAGCGTTCTTGATGTTGAGTGGGAACCTGAGCATCCAGCGATGGTGGAGAAGTGGGAGCAGCTTCGTCGAAAAGCGGCGTTGGCGAGCTTCTTGATTGGCACCGTTTGCAGTGGCATTAAGCTGCGGAGCAGAGAATACTGGTCGGGTGACTGGCCACTGCGTGATCTTGAGCCTTTTAGTCGCGAGGATCTGTGCGGAGATCTTCTTGCTGAGTGCGGGGTGGTTGACACGCAAGTCCAAAATGCACTCGAGTACGTGTGGTTGCAGTTGAATCACCCCCATCAGACCCGCCTCTTTGATCTTTTCGCTTGGATGCAGCACCTTAGCGACAATTTTGTAGTTGGTGATCGGTACAGCCAGCTTCGTGACATTGGGAGACGCTCGGGTAAGACTTTAGATCCAGATGGCGAAGCGAATGTACAGCGGGTGTGCAGTCTCGTCTCGAATAGCCAGCCTGCGGTACAAGCGGTTGCTAAAGGGTGGCTGGATAATGTGGAATCCGACTCTAAGCAAGGACCTGGAATAGACGTTAATCCTCGCGGCAGGCTTGCGGGAGGACGAACTTGGCCAGCCGCGGCTGAAGAAGACGCTCAATAGGAAGGTATCGCAAATGAGTACAACAATTAAGCTCGACGCTGGCGAGCGCCACTCTGTTGAAGCCGAGGGTCTGAGTATTCGCGTCGAGATCTCCATTAGTACGGGTGAGGCTATTACTCTTGTGCCCACTCCCCTGGCGCGGAGCAAGTACACACCGCGAAGCGGAATCCTCGTTCAACAAATTACGGGGGATACCGAGCTAATTATCAAACCGGCGAATCGCAGCGCTTTCGGATCCGAGGCCGTCGCTTATTCCTCGATTGAAGTAAGCAGCGAGGGCTTGCGGATTGAGGTCCCTTCGCTTTCCATTGGCGAACAGACGAGTGCATCTATCGCCACGCTGTTTCGCAGGGGTGGCACAGTTGATATTGCCGTCCCCCTTCGTTCAGGGCCAGAGAACCTTGATCGGGCTGCTGCGGCAGCGAGACGCACGGTCAGCACAATGTCGACGCCGTCTCAAACTGTTGAGACGAGTAAGAAACTTTCGATCCTTGTCATTGTGGACGAATCGGCAAGTTTTAGCACTCAACTGACCAGCGATTTGTCCAAGGCCATTACATCATTTGCAGGAGGTGTGCTTGGCGGCAACTCGGTATTTGAGGTCGACTTGGTGGGGACATCGAAGAGCTCAGTTGCTCGGCCGCTCACGACGCCTGAAAATGTCGCATCCGCATTAGAGGAGGCGAAGCGCTGCGCTGAAATTGGATGGACCCGTTCAGACGCCGAATTTCGCTCAGATGGGATCAGGGAAAAAGACGCGGTGGTTGTCATCAGTGACGACCTTCCCGGTGAATTGTTCTCCTTAAGCTGTCCTGTTCATGTTCTTAGTCCGCGGCCGTTGACCGCACCTGTAGGAGACAACGTGACCGTAACTGAATTTAGCGATGCTTTTGTCAACAGTGTGTGCAATGAGGAAAGTGACATAATCCGCGAAGCCAGTAGAGCGATGTTCGGTGCCCTCACTTCTGTGAACGAAATCCAAGGAGTCTGAGTCATGGCGATCCCAACCCGATGCCCCTACACCTTCAAGGAGATCGATCCAGCGGCGACGGTTTCTCCCTACGCGAAAGAGAAACCGCTTCCGGAGGGATGGCAGAATTCCGGGGTCATTACATTTGCTATGGCAGGTGCTCGAACTTCAGGAAAAAGCGTTTATATTGCATTAGTTGTCAAGCTGCTTGAGCATTTGAGCATTAACTATGGGGGTGTATTCGAACCCGCCAACGAAAGCACGCGTCAATCGTATAATGAAAACTATGGCGTCGTTCTTTTCGGCGATGAGAACGGGGAGCAGCGAGTTCTTAGCCCCACCAGTCCTGCTGATAGCCCGAGCGCATATCAATCGGTGCCGCTGATTTTCCGCCTTGGTCGGCATAAGTTAGAAACAGGCGAGGAACAAAACATCTTCGTCGTTTTCCGTGATGTTGCAGGAGAAGACTTAGAAGCCGATAATTTTGACGCCAACAAACACCACCTTGAGTTTTTCAAGCACGCCGATTGCGTGATCTATTTATATGATCCGCTGGCAGTCCCCGAGATTCGAAGTTTGCTCGCTGGTTCCGTCTCCATTAATTCGGTTTCAGAAGCGGAGCCGGTGGATGTGCTGAAAAACGTGGTCCGCGCCATTGGAGATGCACATCCTTCGATCGCCCTGACACTGTCAAAGTTTGACATCATGCAGAAGATCTCTGAATTGAAACTATCCTCCACCTCAGCTCTCAGCTCTAGCGACGGGGTGAACTGGAGCGTTGTGATGAAAAACCAAGGCGCCGCTTTCCGGCGGGCCGGGTCTGGAGCTAGCGAAGGCTACTCTGCAGCTGATTCTGCACTCGTGCACGAAGAAACTCGCTCCATGCTAATGAGTTTGGGAGCACGAGAGATGTTCAATGTCCTGAGACAGCCGGCGGCCACAGACTCTAGCCACGAGTTTCGCTGCTTCGTCGTCTCCTCGTTGGGAGCTTCTCCAGCGGGTGACACTATTGACGAAATTGGCATCGCACCCTTCCGGGTACTTGATCCGCTCCGGGCGCAATTCTACAGTCTTGGTCTGTTCGCGTAGGGCTTGCAGTTGAAGGAGAATAATCCCATGACTTCTGTACCAAATTTTGCTAACCCCAACGGTTCCATTACCGCTGCGGAAGCTGCCGCCGAGGAACAAGCCCGCGTTGAGCGTGCTGCACGTGCCAAACGTAACCGGCGGATGACCGTGGCCTTTGTCGTTAGTGTGGTGGTGGCGGTTGAAATAGTCGTTACTGCGACGATCGTGCTGTGGCACTATGCGCCATGGGTCGACCAAGCGGTCCACATGCTTAGTTAGTTTGTGGCTAGCTAACGCTACTCCCAGCGCTGCATTTCGCCAACAAGGGTGCGCGCTTCTTGGACCTCATCCGTGCTCAACGCAGACACCTGAGCCTGGAGTTCGAAGATCTGGTTCGATGTTGGCTCGTGGCCTTGTAGCGTGACAATGCCGTCTGAGTTTACGTTCATGATGAGGTTCACCACGGAGCCCTTTGGAAGGTTCGGCAGGTTGTCAAGCAAAGCGCCGCCCTCGGGCGAAATCTCCTTGTTGGCCTCCAGATCTGGCGATTCAACCTCGCCCAGCTGCTCAAAAATTTCAAACCGCAGGGATGTAGTGTCATCAGACAGGGTGTACGCTACCGTCGAAGCATCCTTAGGCAAGGGATCGTTTGCGTGGAGAAGGTGCGAAACATAGTGCTTCTGCAGCTCATTGTCGAAGAATTTCACACCCACTGATTTCGGCAGCACGTTAGTGATTGTCCGTGTTTTCTTTGCTCCGTTTGGCCCCGCAGCCGTGATAAAACCACCTTCGACAGCGCCGGACTCTTCTTCACCTACTTGGTTCGCGTAGTCCATCTTGCCTTGCCCATAAAGCGCTGCGCCTTTAGCAACAGCTAGGTCGTACTCGGTGGGGGTAAGTTCCCATCCATAGCGTTGCTGGAGAGCGGCGGGGATCATCGGCATCTTGGATGAGCCGCCCACGAGAATGAATTTTTCGATGTTGAGGTCCGGCCGTACCTTCTTGGCTTTCTCAATGGTGCGGTCAACCACGCGGAGAGTTTCCTCAACTTTGTCACGGGTGCGATCCTCGAACTCTTCACGGGTGACTTCGATCATTTGGGCCTGGTTTTGGTATTCGCACCGAATGTGTACCTTTTTGCGGCGCGACAGTGAGATCTTGGCCTGCTCAACGTTTGAGAGTAGGTCCTGGTAAAAGGCATCGTCGTTAGTAGGATCGTCGGAGATTCCGGTTTCAAGAACGAATTTGGCTGCGACGAGATCAAGAAGTTCGTTATCCCAATCAGCGCCTCCCAGCTGACGGTCGCCGTCAACAGCGAGCACTTCGACGCCGTCGTCGTTAAGTTCCATGACAGTGCAGTCCATCGTTCCGCCACCCAGGTCGTAGACAAAGATGGTTGTATTCTCGCCGGGTTTGAAGCCCGCAGAAAGTGCGGCGGCGACCGGCTCTGCGATGATGCCACGAACGTCTAGCCCTGCAATCTCTCCGGCATGCAAAGTGGCTTGTTTTTCGGCGGTGCCGAAGTAAGCGGGAACTGTAATCACAACAGCGTTGGATTCTTCGTCCTCGATCTCCTGGGCGGTTTCTACCAGGTGGCGCAAAATGAGTGCGGAGATAGATTCTGGGGTAAAGACTTTGCCGTGGAAGTCTAGGTTCAGCCGTTCGCCCATAGAACGCTTGATCAGGGAGACAGTGTCGTCAGGGTGCAGCTTTTGTACGTTCTTCGCTTCCTGTCCGACGATGAAGGTGGAGTCGTCTTCGAAATAAACCACTGAAGGAGTGGTTGGCTGTCCGTCCTCGTTTTCGATGATTTGAGGCGTACCGAATTCATCGACGTGGGCGATGGCTGAATAGGTTGTGCCGAGATCAATGCCGAAAACCTTGTCAGAACCGTTCGCGTCGCTCATCGATGAACTCCTTTGTAATGAAACACTTACAGATTCGAATCGTACCTGTGCACAATAACCCGAGCCGGTGAGACTGCCTTTTTGGAATTTGCGTAGATGAAGCCGGGTGCAACTTCTTCGGCAATGGTCTTGTCCGCTTCCGGATCGGACGTGGGGGTGGTGCCTGCAGCGTAGTGGAACCGCTTGTCAAAGGACGTGCCGGGTGCGGCTTGAAGGAGCTCAAAGCCAAACGCGGTGATTGCTTCGTCAAGCTGCTCGAGCGCAAGGTTAAAGTCCTCGTTGGGGTTGATCTGCCCAGCACGAGTGTAGTCCCGCACGGAGCCGTCGATTAGCGAACGGCGAAGGGAAACGAGCTTTTTAATTCCAGGGTTGAGCAGAAGTGCTACTTGGTCGCGACGCGCCTCTTGGAGCTCTTCTTGGAGGTAACGGTTTCGCTGGCTTTGTTCGTCGAGGCGCTTTTGAATTTTCTCGAGATTCTCATCCAGATTCCGCAGCAACGCCCGCGGAACAGATTCTGAAACGAGGTGTTCGACACCTTCACGGATATGGGAAAGGTGTTGTGTAACTTCAGCGGACAATTCTGCGCACTGTTGATCTTGGGATTCAGATGATTGCGTGTGCTCAGGTTGACCGCGCATTCTTTCCTTATCCCAACCATGAGAGGGCATAGTTACTGTCTACCTTTCTTAACTCTAGGCCTTGGAAATGGTGCATTAATTGAGCGGGGGAAGCTCGTTATTCGCAGGTCGATTTTGGGACTCTAACCGTTCGATGGTGCCCCCGTTTCCATCGACAAGCAGCAAATCTCCTGGAACGGCGGCCACGGAGTCTGGTGAAACCTCATTGTGCAAAATTGCAGGAAAAATGCGTTCGGGCACGTCGTCTTGGCGGATTCGGTAGACTCCTGCGGTTTCGTTCAACAGCCCGAAATTCATCGTGTTTTCGCGAATCTTCCAGATAAACGCGTTCCATGCTTCAATCTTCTTGGAATGAATGGTGGAGGCGATGAGGCGAGAATAGAACAAGGAGAACCCGATTCCCGCCAGACCAGCGAAAAATAGGCCATTTCCCCACAGGAAAGCCGTGCCGATTATTCCGACCACCACAGGCAATTTGGTTTTTCCGGTTTTGATGCGATGCTTGCCTGCGAAATCATAGGCTAGGAACACCAGAGGGAGCAGCAGGAGGGCCATGGTCAAAGCTCCGGGCAGTGAGTGCGTAGGGGAAGGGAGCTTGACGATTAAATCGAGGATGGTCAACGGGACGACGATTTTTTTGATGAAGCCTGCGCGCGACCTAGTCGCGCTGTCTTGCTGTTGAGGTATAGGAAGCTGAACGAATTGGATTCGCTGCATGGCACTGTCCATAGTTTCCTGTTTGTTGGCGTAGATTGGGAACATCTGTTTCCAGTCTTGCAGTTGCTGCATGTCGGCAGCGAACTCTAGCCCCTGGTTAGTCTTGTTGACCCACCCGATGAAGTTTTTCGCGTGTAAAGCACCGTTGGCTTCGGAGCGACATATGTTGGCCGCATTGCAGCGTTGCTCCAACTCATGGTGAAGGTTCATTGCCACTTGTGATGATTGGAGCTCGTAGAGATCAAGCTGGTCGAAACGTTCTTTGGCTGCAAAAACTCGACCTTCGTTTTTCAACTTTGTGATCAAATTGAGCTCAAAGGCGAGTTTGTCTGCGATGCGATTTCGCTTCTGTTCCGCAGATTCTACTGCTGAGAGCATCCCGCCCGTTCCGCGCAAGCGGTCCCCTTCACTGGTTTTAAGGCCCGCAGCCTGGAATTCATCGATGATTCGCCCTGGGAAAGAGGTGTGTCGGGCCTCTCGCACCTTAACAATGTGAAATGCGAGGACTAGGTCTCGAAGTTCTTTATCGGTTGCGACACTGCTTTCAATGAGTGAAACCGCTTCCTTTTCGGGCTGCTTTTGGCGGGCGTCGAAGAAGGCTCGTGCGGCTTGCAGCTCCGAAACCGCGACTGGGGGTGCGCCTTCGGGGGCTGCTTCGTAGGCGGAATACTTTAAATGCGGATTGTCAACCCATGCTTGCGGGCGAATCAGCTCAACAACATTTGAGACGCTTGTGGCTTCAATACGTCGCATGAGCTGAGGCTGCAAAGTGGCCACGAGCCTTACTTTTTCGGGCTGTAGAGAATTTAGAACCTTTTGCTTACTTGCGGCGCTAAGGCCCGTGCCTTCTAGTCGCTGCATGAGATCTTCGTGATCCACAGCGCCAATCCTGCTGTAGTGTTCGTAGATTTCCTGCACGGTGGAGGCCACTGACTGTTCTTCCAGCGCGCTAAGCTGCGGGAAGTACCAAAACCAGAAACTGGGGCTCGAGGGACGGTATTTGGGATCAGCCGTTTCGAGGGTGGATAGGCCTTTCAAAACCGCCTTTGCGACAGCCGACCAGCGTCCCTTGGTTAGCTGTTTGGAGACGGCGTTTTTCACCTCCGCAGTTCGCGATTCAAGGGCTGTGGCATCGGTGGTATTGCCTTGAAGCTGAAACAATTCGTGAAGCTGGGCTTTTATTAGGGCATCTTTGATCTGCTGGTCATTCCGCTTCTCGAGCGCCTCGGAGACTTGGCCCCAGTTGCCGCCGTGGCTAGAAGAGCTCAGGTATGCGTTGAGCTCTTTGGAATTGAAAGATTCAACAGAATTTGACACCTGCGCCCCTCGAATCACGTCGGAAGTTATTTCAGATTACATATCATTGCATACCGACGAGACACACGGTCATTGACGACTGAATTGGGCTTCTCAGCTGCGAAGCCTGACATGTCCACACACTTAGCGCAGCGAGCTAAACAGAGCTTCTGCGGCAGCGTCGTCCCACAAGATGACGCTGCCTACTTCTGTGTCCATGAACCCTCCTAAAGGCACTGTTTCGGTGTTGAGGCCGCCGCGCATGGCGATGGCGATGCGGGCAAGGTTCCACACGTGGTCGCTGGTGTTGACGGTGAACATCCTGGGCAGTGTCAGCACCAGCGGCACGAGGCGAAGCGGGTTGAGAAGGACGCCGGGGGAGACGATGGTGTTCATCAGCGCGCTGAGGAACTCACGTTGGCGCACGACGCGGTCGAGGTCACCTTGGGCGGTGGCGCGGGTGCGCACGTAGCCTAGTGCGGTGGGCCCGTCGAGTTTTTGGCAGCCGGGTTGGATGTTGAGGTTGGCTAGGGGGTCGTCGATGGCTTCGGTGACGCACATATCCACCCCGCCGACTGCGTCGACGACGCCAGCGAGGCCTCCCATGCCGATTTCGGCGTAGCGGTCGATGCGCAGGCCGGTGGATTGCTCGACGGTTAGCGCTAGCAGTTTCGGGCCGCCGTAGGAAAAGGCGGCGTTGATTTTGTCGAGGCCGTAGCCTGGGATGTTGACATAGGAGTCGCGGGGGATGGACACCAGGGTTGGTGTGCCGGTGCGCGGCAGGTGCAAAAGCATGACGGTGTCGGTGCGGGTGCTGCCGATGTCGCCGCCGGTGCCGAGTCTGTCGACGTCTTCCTGTGTCATTCCTTCGCGTGAGTCGGAGCCGACGAGCAGCCAATTGGTTCCGGCCGTGTTTGCGATGTGGGTGTCAGCTAGCGCGTCAATGCGGTTCAGGCGCATGTCGACGACGAGGACCATCGTGACAACGAGTGCAAGGACAAGGCTGAAGATTGCGGTGCAGCCGGGCGCTTTTCGACGCCTCCTGCGCGGCGGGGGAGGCGGCGGTTGGCGGCGCTTCGACACCCGCATCCTCGGTTGCGGGTACTGCTGTCGTGGAGGTGTACGGCGCGGGGTGTACTGCTGTCGTGGCCGCGCGGGTTGTGGCGCGGGCCGTAGCGTTTCGCGTTGCACGTGTGTCCCGCGGCGGCGCACTGGCCGGCCGTAGCGGTCGACGATGGGGGTGCCGTCTTTGCCCAGTACGTAATCCTCGAGGTTGTCCCGAGGGTCGTTCGAGTGTGGGGTATTTGGCATGGGGATCAGCCTAAACCACCCGGCTGAAAACGGGTGTTATAGCTTGAGCCAGCTCACGTCAAGGAAGTGGTAGCCAAGGTAGGCGGTGGCGTCAATGAGGAAGTGCCCCAGAACCAGCGGCCATACTTTGCCGGTTTTGTGGAAGTAGGTTGCGTACACCACCCCCATGACGATGTTGCCGAATCCGGCGGAAACGCCTTGATACAGGTGGTAGGTGCCGCGTAGTACCGCCGAGGCAGCGATGAATTTCGCCGGTGAATAGCCAAGCTGGCGCAAACGGGTGCATAGCCACATCACCACCACGATTTCCTCGGCAAAAGCGTTGGCTGCCGACCACAGCACAAGAGTTGGTAGGCGTGCGGCCTCGGTGGTTACAACGATCTCCTTGGTCCACCCGAAGTGCAGCGCGGCGATGTAGAGTACAAGACCTGGAATACCGATAACCGCGGCCAAAATGGCACCGTGCCACCAGTCTCCCAGATGTGGGCGGGGCAGGCTTTGGCCAAGCAAATACAAGGCGAGCGCGCCCCAAGCGATGAGGGTCAGGGCTGAGGTGGCTTGGAGGGCGAGGTCGAGCCAGGACAGGGTGGAGTGGGCGTCGTTAAGCGTCACGCTTTGTTCGTTTAGGGCCTGCGGTGAAAGCAGTGAGTCGACCAGCCGCAGGGCGGCGCGCACACCGGAGGTGCCAAAGGTCACCGCGAGAACAATGAGGATTTCGATGCGCAGCATCCGGCGAGTGGGCATGCGATAACTTTAAGCCATGACTCGCATCAGCTACCTGGGCCCAGCCGGAACGTTTACCGAGCAGGCGCTCATACAATTCGGCATTGAAGATGCTCAGCCGCTGCCCGTCGATTCGCCCGCTGCGGCGCTTAATGCGGTACGTGCAGGCGACGCGGACTACGCCGTCGCCGCGATCGAAAGCTCCGTCGACGGCACGGTGACCTCCACCTCCGATGCGCTGGTCGAGGCCCCTGGGGTGCAGATCTACGGCGAGACTGAACTCGATATCTCCTTTGCCATTATGACCCGACCAGGAGACACGCTCGGCAGCGCCGCCACAGTAGCCACCCACCCCGTTGCTTACCAGCAGGTCAAAAACTGGCTCGCCGAGAACATGCCGAACGCGACGTTGCTGCCCGCCGCCTCGAACGCGGCAGGCGCGCGGATGGTTGCAGAGGGCGAAGCCGACGCGGCTGCCGCGCCGCGCCGCGCCGCGGAACTGTTCGGGCTCTACGTCCACGCCGATGGGGTGGCCGACCTGGAGACTGCCCGCACCCGCTTTTTGCTGGTCGGGCCGAAAGGCGTGCCCACCGCGCGCACCGGCAACGACCGCACCTCTATCGTCTTTCAAACCCCCAACGAGCCGGGTACGCTCGTCGGCGTTCTCCAGGAATTTGCCTACCGTGGGGTGGACATGAGCCGGATCGAATCACGCCCGACCCGGAAGGTGCCCAATACTTACGACTTCCACGTCGACCTAGTAGGACACATCGACGACGTGCCGCTGGCCGAGGCGCTGCGGGCAGTTTACATGCGGACCTCGCAGCTGGTTTTCCTCGGCTCGTGGCCTCGCGCCCATGGCGAGGAAAGCCAGGTTGACCAGCGCCGACTCCGTGAAGCGTGGCAATGGCTTGAGCGTGCAAAGAAAGGGATGTAGATGCTGATTTTGCTGCGTCACGGCCAGACCTATTCCAACCTCGACCACAAGCTGGACACTCTTTTGCCCGGCGCTGAACTTACCGAGTTCGGTCGCGAACAGGCGCGTGAAGTCGGACGCGAGATCCTCAACGACTACGACGTCGACCGTGTGATTACCTCCGAAGCGCTGCGCGCCCGCCAAACGGGTGAGATCGGCTTTGGTGCCGCGTTCGCTGACATTCCCGCGGTGCCCGGCCTGCAGGAAGTAAACGCGGGCCGCTGGGAGATGATGAATAGCCGTGAGGCCCACGAGGCATACCTGAGGGCCTTTCGTGGCTTCTACCGCCGCGACCTTGCCTCGCACATTGAAAACGGCGACTCCCTCAGCGCTTTCCTCACCCGCTATAAGGCGGGACTAAATCCCTGGGTCGACCCGGAAAAAACGACCGTGGTGGTCAGCCACGGAGGGGCAATTCGAGCGTTTGCAGCCAACGCCTCGACAGTCGACCCAGGGTTTGCAGAAGCCTCCTACTTGCCCAATTGCTCTTACGTGGTGCTCAACCCCGTCGGCGAATTTGGGTCTTGGCAGGTGGAGAAGTGGGCGCGCTACCCGCTGCGCTAGCCCCACCCCAAGGCGTGCAGCTCGTCCTCATCGAAACCGAAATAGTGGCCCACCTCGTGAAAGACCGTGACCTTGACCTCCTCGCGCATTTCCTCCACCGAGGAGCAGAAGGCCTCAAATGCGTTTTTGTAAATAAATACCGCGTCCGGCAGGTAGCCCGAATGGTTGGAGTGCTGCTCGGTTAAAGGCACTCCCTCGAAAAGTCCGAGCAGCTCGGGATTGTCCTCGTTGAAGTCGCGGGCAAGCACAACAAGGTTGGTCATCGCGCGTGCGAAAAACTCCGGGATCTGATCGAGGGCGTCGTTGATCATGCCCTCAAACTCAGCGTCGCTGACAGGCGCAATCACGGCGCCGGTTCCAGATCCTCCCGCAACGGGAGACGCTCGGGACGCTCGGGCGGCGGGTTGCC
Organism: Corynebacterium sp. BD556; assembly: GCF_038452275.1. Classification (NCBI taxonomy): domain Bacteria; kingdom Bacillati; phylum Actinomycetota; class Actinomycetes; order Mycobacteriales; family Corynebacteriaceae; genus Corynebacterium; species Corynebacterium mayonis. The sequence continues at coordinate 1,732,264 of NZ_CP141643.1, read as the reverse complement.
GTCGATAAGCAAGCCCCCGCGGCCCTCGGTGGCTGAGCCGGTTAAGGTGGCGAAAGAGCCGTCGTTAGAAAAAACCAACGCACAGTTCACGCTGCGCGAACCCCCCTCCCAACTAGCTGCGGAAAGAGCCGTCCAAAAAGGCTGCAAGGAAAGCTGGTAGAGGTTTTCCTCCCCGCCGAGATAGTCGTGGGCGGCCGCGGTACACACATCACCCAGGTGCATATCCTGCTCCTCGACGCTGGGCGTGCGGCCTGGAAAGACCTCATTTAAGCTAACCTTCTTGGTAAACTCCAGCTGGTGCGGATCCGCGCAATCAACCACCGTGATGGAGTTGGCAGAATCGACAGCAGCGCACTCACCGACCGCCATGGTGCGCGCCTGATCCTGGGTAGCGGCCGCGCCCGTGGTCAAAGTCGGAGCCCCGGAAGCGTCGGTGACTTGCAGACCGCACAGCATGGTGCGGTCGCCGCGCGCCCAAGCATCCGCGGGCGGAAGAATGGAGGCCACGGAATAGCGCCCGTTCGGGTCGAGTACCCCGTTCATATAGCGCAAGGTGGCCGAACCGCACAGTTCCTCCCGTAGCTGGGCCTGCCTGGTCTGGTTCGGCGGCTGCGCATCGGGTCCGAATTCCGAGGAAGGGAAGGTGCCCAAATCCTCGCGTGTGGACACCTCGAAGCGGTGCTCGTTTTCACAAGCCGTCTGCTCGAAGCCGGACAGTGCCCCATCCGGGCCCACCTGCCAGGTCAAACAGGAACCAGCGTCGGCAGTGGTGAATGGGGCTACGGGTTGCACACCGTTGGAGGAGCCATCTCCACCGGGGGTGGCGGGTGCCGTCGCCGCTGAACCGTTCCCGCCGTTGCCGAAAAAAGCGGGGGAGTCAGACACAGCCGTGTACGTCGCAACGCCCACAGACCCCGCGAGCAGGGCGATGAGCGCAGCGCGTGTGCCGGTTGATGTGGAAGCCATGGACACCATTGTGCCTTATGGCGCTGGCAAGCTCGGTGCCGACGGTGTCACAGATGATCCGCCGAGCGGCCCACGCGGGTAGTTAAGCGGTAGCGATCAGTGCGGTAAACCGAGGAACACAGCTCCACGGCGTGATCGCCGCTTTTGGCGTAGCGCTGGATGTGCAACAGGGCGGAGCCGGGGGAGACGTCGAGAAGCTTCGCGTTGCCGGCAGTGGCCTCCACCGCGGTCACAGTCTGGTCGGCCTCGGTTATGCCCAACTCGTAATCCTGCTCCAGCAGCTCGTAGACGGAGTTGTAGACGTCGTTTTCCAAAAGGTCGGGCACGAGCTCACAGTTGTACCAGGCGTCGTCGATCGCATAAGGCTGCCCATCGCCCAAACGCAGCCGTCGCAGATGGATGTGTTGTACTTGCGCGTCGGTGCCGAAAAAGGCGGAGACATCGCCCGGTGGGGTGGCCCGGCCCGACAATAAAATCTTCGAGGAGGCCTTGACCTTTTGCGCTTTCATCTCATCGGAAAAACTTGCCAAGTGCAGGTGGCTGACCAAGGGGCTGGGCGCGACGAAGGTGCCCTTGCCGCGCACGCGGCGTAGCTTTCCGGCCGCTACAAGATCCCCGATCGCGCGGCGCACGGTGATACGGCTGACCCCATAGTTGTCCTCCAGCGAACGCTCCCCGGGGATGGGGTCGCCGGGGCGAAGCTCCTCGTCGCACATCCGTTCCAGGATGAGACGAAGCTGCGCGTGCTTTGGCACGGGCCCATCGGATATCAGCATGTGAACAATCTTAGCGCAACTGGTTATTACCAGCGCTGAGGCGGAGTGACACGCTAAAGTGGGGCGCGTGATTGATCTGAAATTTTTGCGCGAAAACCCCGAAGTGGCCCGCGAGTCTCAGCGGGCCCGCGGCGAGGATCCAGACCTCGTCGACCAGCTCCTCGCCGCCGACGAGACGCGCCGCTTAGCTATCCAAAAAGCCGACGAGCTGCGCGCCGAGCAAAAGGCATTCGGAAAGAAGATCGGCCAGGCCGCCCCGGAAGACCGCCCGGCGCTACTGGCAGGCTCCAATGAGCTCAAAGAGCGCGTCAAAACCGCCGAAGTCACACAGGCGGAAGCAGAGGAGAGGGTGCGGGAGCTGCAATACGCCCTGCCCAACATCACCGAAGGTGCGCCCGCCGGCGGCGAAGACGACTTCGTGGTCTTAGAGCACGTCGGTACGGTCCCGGAGTTCGACTTCGAGGTCAAAGATCACCTCGAACTCGGCGAATCTCTAGGGCTGATCGACATGAAACGCGGCACCAAAGTCGGCGGCGCCCGTTTCTACTACCTCACCGGCGACGGCGCCTGGCTGCAGCTCGGCATGATGATGCTCGCCGCCGAAAAAGCCCGAGAAGCAGGTTTTAAACTCATGGTCCCGCCGGTGCTGGTGCGCCCCGAGATTATGCGTGGCACCGGCTTTCTCGACGAGCACGACGAGGAGGTTTACTACCTTGAGCGCGACGACATGTACCTGGTGGGTACCTCCGAGGTCGCCTTGGCCGGCTACCACCGCGACGAAATCATCGACCTAGGTGATGGCCCGCTGCTCTACTCGGGCTGGTCGTCTTGCTTCCGCCGCGAAGCCGGCTCCTACGGCAAGGACACCCGGGGCATCGTGCGTGTTCACCAGTTCGACAAGTTGGAGATGTTCGCGTATTGCAAGCCGGAAGACGCGGCGGAAATCCACCAAAAGCTTCTGCAGATGGAGCGCGAGATGCTCTCCGCCGTTGAGGTGCCATACCGCATCATCGATATTGCCGCCGGTGACCTCGGCTCCTCCGCCGCCCGCAAGTTCGACACCGAGGCGTGGGTACCTTCCCAAAACACCTACCGTGAGCTGACCTCTACCTCGAACTGCACCACGTTCCAGGGCCGGCGCTTAAACACCCGCTACCGCGACGCCAACGGCAAGACCCAGACCGCCGCCACGCTCAACGGCACCCTGGCCACCACCCGCTGGCTAGTCGCCATCTTGGAAAACAACCAGCAGGCGGACGGCTCCGTCAAGGTGCCCGAAGCACTGCAAAGATTCGTTGGAAAGGAAGTGTTGATTCCCTCATGACTACCCTCGAGGGCCTATTCGTGGTCGAGCCCGGATATATCGCTCCACCGAACCACGCGGTGGAGATCGAGGACAGCTTTTACCAGCGCGTCATCGGCCTGATCAAACGCATCTTCAAAGCGCAAGGGACAGTGACCACCATCCACGGCACCGAGCATCTGCCGCAAGAAGGGGGGGCTCTCATCGCGGCGAACCACACCGGTTGGTTCGATTTCATCTTCGCCGGCATGGGGCCGCATGTCATGGGGCGGCGTTTGGTGCGCTTCATGGCCAAGAAGGAAGTGTTTGGTATTCCCGTTATTGGCTGGTTGATGCGCTCCATGCGCCACGTCGCCGTGGACCGCTCCGCCGGGGCCAGCAGCGTCGATGAAGCCGTCAACTTCCTGCAAAACGGCAGCCTTGTCGGCATCTTCCCGGAGGGCACCATCTCGCGTTCCTTTGAAATCAGAACCTTCAAAACTGGTGGCGCCCGCATCGCCCAACGCGCCGGCGTGCCCTTAATCCCGTGCGCGATCTGGGGCTCCCAGCGTATTTGGACCAAAGACATGCCGCCGCGCCTCGGTCGCACGCACACCCCGGTGATCATCCGTTACGGCGCCCCCGTGGATACCGCAGGCACACCTGAGGAAGTCACCGCACGCCTCGAAGACGCGATGGGGAAGTTACTGGAGGAAAATCGGCGGGAATATGAAGACAAGTTCGGCCCCTTCGCCGCGGGTGAGCGCTGGATGCCGCACTCGATGGGTGGCAGCGCGCCGTCAACGGAGGAGGCAGACGCGATCGCCGAGCAGCAAAAGCAGGCCCGCGCGCTAAAACAGCGGCAGAAGAAAGCCCGCGACTCCCAGAAGAAAAGGAAGAAAGCGAGCTAGAACATGGCCCCGCGCTTGATCGTCAGCGACATCGACGGCACGTTTCTCAACAGCAATGGCCGGGTGACGCCCCGTCTGCGCGACACGGTCATGCGTGCTGTGCGCTCCGGCACGCACTTTGCTTTCGCCACCGGGCGCCCTCACCGTTGGCTTCTGCCGGTGCTGGATCAGGTGCCTTTTACCCCGTTGTGTATCTGCGCTAATGGTGCGGTGGTCTACGACCCCGCAACCGACCGAATCATTCGTGCTTTCGAGCTGGAATCCGAGCTCATGAAAGAAGTTGTTGAGGCCGTTGAAAAGGTCATGGCCCCGCTCGGTGTGGTGTATGGCTTCGGCGTCGAGCGGGTGGGACAATCGGCGCTCGACCCGGAAAGCGAAGTTTTCCTCGTCACGAGGTCTTATAACCCGGACGCATGGGACACCCGCTTCGGTGTCGTCGACATCGCCGAGTTGATCAGTGTGCCCGCCGCGAAGCTTTTGGTGCGTTGCCCGCAGATGTATTCGGCGGAGATGTTTGACTTAATCGCCCCAGCTATTGACCCAACCGCCGCCCACGTGACGTATTCCATGGATGAGGGCCTCATTGAGATTTCGCCCCCGGGCGTGAACAAGGCCACGGGGGCGTCTATTTTGGCGGCGCATTACGGTGTGGGAGCCCACGAGGTCATTGCCTTCGGTGACATGCCCAATGACTGCGAGATGCTCGCTTGGTCCGGTTTGGGTGTGGCCATGGGCAACGCCGCGCCTATCGTGGCTGATGTTGCCGATTACGTCACGGCCTCTAACGATGAGGACGGAGTCGCTGCGGTTTTGGAGAAGTGGTTTCCGGCCTAAAACCTGTGGCCTTTTCCTACAATGAGGCGCATGCCCTACATTGCCGCCATTGATCAGGGAACTACCTCGACTCGCTTCATCGTCACCACCCTTGACGGGGAGGTGGTGACCCAATCCCAGTTCGAGCACGCACAGATTATGCCGCGCCAGGGCTGGGTGGAGCACGACCCGGTGGAGATCTGGCGCAACACCCGCCGAGCCATTGCGGCCGGGCTGGCGGAGAAGGACATTTTGGAAGGCGAGGTGGCGGCCTTAGGCATCACCAACCAGCGTGAGACGGCGGTGATTTGGGATAAGCGCACCGGTATCCCGATCTATAACGCGATTGTGTGGCAGGACACCCGCACCAACCACGACGGCGATCCCACCCGGCATCTGGAAAAGACGGGCCTGTTGCACAACTCCTACCCGGCTGGGCCGAAGTGGGCGTGGATCTTGGACAACGTCGACGGCGCTCGCGAGCGTGCGGCACGTGGGGAGCTAATCGCCGGGACGATGGACACGTGGCTGTTGTGGAACCTCACTGGCGGGGCGAAGGAGCCGGAGCACGCGGTGCACGTCACGGACGTAACCAATGCCAGCCGCACCCTGTTGATGGATTTGGAGACTTTTGAGTGGGATGACGGGTTGTGCGCCGAGATTGGTGTGCCGCGTCAGATTTTGCCGGAGATTCGGGCGTCGATAGGTGAGATCGCGCGGGTGCGTCCTCGCGGGCCTTTTGCTGATACCCCGATCACTGGTGTTTTAGGGGATCAGCAAGCGGCGCTGTTCGGGCAGGGCTGCCTCGCTAAAGGCGGGGCTAAGATGACCTATGGTACGGGCCTGTTTATGCTGCTTAACACGGGCAGCACCCCGCAGCGCAGCGAGCACGGCATGCTTACTACGGTGGCGTACCAAAAGGAGGGTGAAAAGCCGCTCTATGCCCTTGAAGGTTCGGTGGCGGTAGGCGGGTCTTTGATTCAGTGGCTGCGCGACCAACTAGGTATTCTCCGCACTGCGGCGCAGTCTGAGGAGCTGGCCGCCGAGGTAGAAGACAGCGCCGGAGTAGTTATTGTGCCTGCTTTTTCCGGGTTGTTTGCGCCACGGTGGCGCCCGGACGCGCGCGGCGTGATCACTGGTCTGACGCGCTTTGCGGACCGGCGTCACATTGTCCGCGCTGCGCTTGAGGCGACGTGTTTTCAAACTCGCGAGGTGGTGCGCGCGATGGAGCAGGACTCTGGCACCGCGATCACGCAGCTGCGTGTTGACGGCGGCATGACTGGCAACGACCTGCTCATGCAGATGCAAGCCGATCTTCTCGGTGCCCGCGTGACCCGCCCCGCCAACATTGAGACGACGGTGATGGGGGCGGCGTCGGCAGCCGCGATCGGTGCCGGGCTTGCCGACGCCCCCTTAAACCTCGGCAAGGAAACATCGTGGGACAGCACAATAGCCGGACCCGTGAGGGACCGGCTTGTTGCTGCGTGGAATGACGCCGTCGAGCGTTCCTATAACCTGAATTAAGCGGGCTTAGCTTTCGACGTCTATGTTGATGTGTTTGGTCAGCGGGTTGAAGCTGACGTGGCCGCCTTGGAAGTCGACTCGGACCAAGTCTTTGTCGGGGGAGTACAGCTCGGAGGTGGGCAGGCCGAGCGGGCCGCCGTCGAGGCCTTGTTGGAGCCAGGCGTTGGCCAGCTCACCGATGAGTGTGTAGATGTTGCCGTCGGCGTTTTTGATGGCGATGCCGTTTTCAAAAAAGGCGTAGCTGTTGCCGCCGACGCCGGCGGTGCCTGTGAGTTTGCCTAGCTGCGGCTCAAGCGTGGCCCAAGTGCTGGCGGCGTCGGTTTTGCCGGCGAAGCGCAGGATGGGGCCGATGTACGGGGTGAGTTTGTCCAGGGTCAGTCCTGGCACAAGCTCCACACCGCCGACGGTTTCGACGCCTTCGCCGAGCAGACCGTACTCTGCGGCGAAGAGGATGAGCACACCGGCGAGTGTGCCGGCGGCCATGGCGATGGCGATTGGGTCGCCGTCGGCTAAGCCAGCTAGGTTCAGGTTGTCGGAGCTGCCGTCGAGGGCAGTGGTGACTGTTGTTGTGGTGCCGTTGTTGCTGGGGTAGGTGGTGGTGAGTTTGTCGCCGGGCTGGTTGCCTGGCGTCGGAGCGGTTGGCGTGCCAGGGTTGTTTAGCACGCCGCCGGTTTTGACTTGGGCTGCTTTGGCTGCCGCGATGGTGCGGATGGTGCCCATCTGGTTGTAGAGGTTGTCGCCGGGGCAGGTGTTGTAGTGGAAGTCGCGGTGGGCGTTGATTGTGTTGAAATACGCCCCCTGGCCGGCTTTGTAGCGGCTGCCGTTGAAGGTGAAGTCGGCGGAAAAGTAGTCTTTTCCTAAGGGGTCGAAGCCTGCGACGGCTGCCTTCCACCCGATGATTTCGCCCATTGCGCGCAGGGCCTGTTGCGTCGGCTGTGCTTGCTGGTAGTTGCCAAGCATGGACACGCCCCATGTGTTTTGGTTGAAGCCGCCGACGTGTGCGCCTTGGACGGCTTTGTCCATTCCACCCGCGCGGCCTTCGTAGATGTTGCCGTACTTATCTACGAGGGCGTTGTAGCCGATGTCGCCCCAGCCGAGGGTGTTGGTGTGGTAGTTCCAGATGCCGCGGACGATGCCTGGTGCGGCGGATTCCGAGTAGTTGTTGGAACCGGCGGTGTGGTGAACTGTTGCCGCATTAACTGGGTCGGTGTAGGTGGGGCGTCTGCTTTGGCCTGCGCCCCATTGGGCGCGGGAGATCACCTTGGGCATTCCGCGGGTGTAAGAGTCGGCAACTGGGTTGATGTCGCCTTGCGCGGTGCCTTCACCGCCGTCGATGAAGATTGCGTCGAGGTCTTTGGCGGTGGTGGGGGATTCGGATTCGGTGCGTCCTCCTTCGAGCAGATCGACGTTGCCGGTGGAGACTTGGATTTTTGTTGTCGGCTCTACGTAGATCGGGTCGGTGCCGGACTTCTCTGCTTGAGGTACGGTTTCCGCTGGGTCCATTTCGAACCATTCGGACCAGGAACCGTTCTCGCGTTGGGCGCGTACGAAGGCGACGATGTCGCGTTCGCCGGTCCAGGTTAGGGCAAAGATGGAGAAGGGTGTGTCGCGGGTGAACTCTTTGACCACCCGGTTTTCCTCGCTGACGCCGCCTTGGGTTTGTACGGCAGCGTCCGGGATGGTTACGTCGGAGCCTGTGGCGAAGGACTCGGAGGCGGAGGCGATGTCCAGTGAGCCGTGTCCGATGGATTGGACGTGGAGGATGTGGTTTCCGGCTCCGGCGGTCACGGCAACGAGTGCTGCCGAGACTAGGGCGGCCACCACGGGTTTGACCCGAAGGGGTGACCTGGTGAGTCGTCGTCTTTGGTGCACGGTGGAAGCTCCTGTTGCGCTTGTTAAAACTGTTAATTACTGAGCAGTTTAGGGCAGAAATAAACCTAAAGGAAGCATTGAGACTTGAGGGTGTGTCGGGCGGGCCGGCACACCCGGGCGGATGTGAGAAAATGGGCCCATGACTTACGACCTCATCGTTGTTGGATCCGGGTTCTTCGGCCTCACCGTCGCCGAACGCGTAGCGAACGAACTGGGCAAACGCGTCCTCGTGGTAGAAAAACGCAACCACATCGGCGGCAACGCTTACTCAGAAAAGGACCCGGAGACGGGCATCGAGGTACATAAATACGGCGCGCACCTGTTCCACACCTCCAACGCCCGCGTGTGGGAGTACGTCAACCGCTTCACCGATTTCACGGACTATCAACACCGTGTCTTTGCCATGCACGACGGCACCGCCTACCAGTTCCCCATGGGCCTGGGGCTGATCAACCAGTTCTTCGGCCGCTACTTTTCGCCGGACGAGGCCAAGGCGCTTATCGAAGAGCAGCGCGAGGGCCGCGACCCGGCCGAGGCCACCAACTTGGAGGAGCGCGGCATCGCACTGATTGGCAAGCCGCTCTACGAGGCCTTTGTGAAGCACTACACCGCCAAGCAGTGGCAAACCGACCCGACCGAGCTGCCGCCGGAGATCATCTCGCGCCTGCCGGTGCGCTACACCTTCAACAACCGCTACTTCAACGACACCTGGGAGGGCCTGCCCGTCGACGGCTACACCGCGTGGCTGGAAAAGATGGCGGAACACGAGCTTATCGACGTCCACCTCGACACCGACTGGTTCGACGTGCGTGAGCAGTACGAAGGTATCCCGGTGGTCTACACCGGCGCCCTCGACCGCTACTTCGATTACTCGCAAGGCCGCTTGGGCTGGCGCACCCTCGACTTTGAAAAAGAAGTGCTAGACACCGGCGATTTCCAGGGCACCTCGGTGATGAACTACAACGATGCCGACGTTGCCTACACCCGCATCCACGAGTTCCGCCACTTCCACCCAGAGCGCGGCGAGTACCCGAAGGACAAGACGGTCATTGTCAAGGAATACTCCCGCTTCGCCGACGACGACGACGAGGTCTACTACCCCATCAACACCCCCGAGGATCGGGAGAAGCTGCTTGCTTATCGGCGCTTGGCCGCAGCCGAATCCCGCGACAAGGGCGTGCTTTTCGGCGGGCGCCTGGGCACCTACCAGTACCTAGACATGCACATGGCCATTGGTGCGGCGCTGTCCCTGTTCGACAACCACCTGCGCCCCCACTTTGAAAACGGTGCGCCGCTGGAGCAGCCGCGCGGGCACTAGGGTGTTGCGAGGCGAGTGCCAAAGTTTCGCGTTTCGCTTTCGCATTTCGCTTTTCGCGCAGTCGCCCAGCGCGAAAACAGCCGAGGGATTTTTACTGCCCAAATTCCTTCTTGTAGTGCGCGTCCCAGTCGTAGCTGTCGAAATCGCCCTGATTGTTGGGAATGCTCGGGTCGTCCGCCTCACCCACCTGGGTGAGGCCGAGATCGGGCGCGCTGCGGGAGGTGTCGGTTCCTTGCGCGCCGCGAATGAGCAAGACAGCCGCGGCAATCGAACAGAACACCGCTACGTAGACGGCGGTGGGGCCGTCGAGAAAGATGACCGAGAAGGCGGCGAGGATAAGCAGCGCACCGCCGGCGACGTAGTTGCTCATGCCCCGAGTATCCGGGTGCGGGGCGCGGGGCGCAACCAGGTAAGGGGTCCGCATGCAATGGCGGGGAGTTCAACGATTGCCACCAACTGTTGAGCTGCAAGGCTTTTCAGCAAGGAGTAAAGCCCAGGGGCGCACAAATCCTGCTGGCCGGGCACACCGCCCTGAAAGCCCCGGATGTCGGGGGCGGTTGGGGAGGCGTCGACAAGCTAAGGCGCGCATGCTTGTCAACGCCCGCACCGCGCGCAGCAGCGCAACCTTCGGTGCGAAACGCCTACGCCTTGTCGCGTCGAGGTGAGGGTTCGCGCCCCACGGACGCTACTGTCTAAGGGAGTAGACACGATACGCCTATCCCGAAAGAGAGATCTGTGAACGCCGAACCAGCAGTCGAGGTGCTGCAGCGCATTCTCATGCCCCGCAAGGGCGAACCGCACGACGTCCGGATGCTTTACCTGATTGAGGCGGAGCAGAACAAGGCGCGCCTGAGCTGGCCAGACCGCACCCGGCTGAGCATCCCGGCGGGCGCCGAGGTGTCCTTCCAGACCTACTTCAACGCCTTCCCGGCATCCTACTGGCGCCGCTGGTCGCAACTCGACCGCGTCATCCTCTCCCTCGACGTCGAAGGAGAGGCCACCATCTCCGTCTACCGCTCCAAGCACGACGGCGTGCGCATCTGCGTGGTCAGCGTGGAGGCGCGCGACGAGCACATCGAAATCCCCCTCGAACTGCGCAACTTCGAGGACGGCGGCTGGCTGTGGTTCGACATCACCGCCGAAACAGAGGTAGCGGTGCGGGGCGCCGGTTGGTGCGCCGACCGGCTGCCGCAGCCCCAGACCATGCCCGACGGCACCCAAGTCGGGCCCTTCCCGAAGGAAGTGGCGGTAGGCATTCCCACCTTCAACCGTCCACGCGACGCGGTCAACGCGCTGCACGCCCTGTCCGAGGACCCAGTCGTGCTCGAGGCGATCACTAGCGTCCTAATGCCCGACCAGGGCAACCAACACCCCGCCGATGAGACGGACTTCACCGCCGCAGAAGCCAAGCTTGACGGCAAGCTGCGCATGTTTTCCCAAGGCAACCTCGGCGGCTCCGGCGGGTACTCGCGCATCATGTACGAGGCTGTCAACAACACCGACGCCCCCTACATCCTCTACATGGACGACGACATCGCCATCGAACCCGACTCCATCCTGCGCGCCGTCCAAGCCGCCCGCTACGCCAAAAGCCCCATCCTGGTCGGCGGGCAAATGCTCAACCTGCAAGACCGCGCCCAGCTGCGCACCACCGGCGAGGCGGTCGACCCGCACACCTTCATGTGGGGCGCGGCCCCCCACGCGGTCTATGACCACGACTTCGCCACCTACCCGCTGGGCTACCTCGGCAGCGAACAAGAGGAGCTGGATCCGCGTAAAACCACCTCGCGTGCGCTGCACCGCCGCATCGACGTGGACTACAACGGCTGGTGGATGAACCTCTTCCCGCGCGTCGTCGCCGAGAAGCTCGGCCTGCCTTTGCCGCTGTTTATCAAGTGGGACGACACCGAGTACGCCCTTCGCGCCAAGGCGGCGGGCTTTCCCACGGTGACCTGGCCCGGCATTGCCATCTGGCACATGGCCTGGGCCGACAAGGACGACGCCATTGATTGGCAGGCCTACTTCCACCTGCGCAACCGCCTCATCGTCGCGGCGATGTACCACGAGGGCGAAAACCCAGATGGCATTTTGAAGAACATGCTGAAGTCCACCTACAAGCACATCATGTGCATGGAGTACTCCACCATGGCCATTCAGATCGAGGCCATGAAGGACTTCCTGGCCGGCCCCGAGCAGCTTTTCGACGTCCTCGAGTCGAGCCTGCCGCGCATCCAAAACGTCCGCAAGGATTACTCCGACGCCCAGGTCATTTCCTCTGCCGCCGAACTGCCCGCGCCCACCGGCGCGCCGGGCGTGCCCACAGCCAATATCGGCGGCCGTTTGGCCAAGGTGAAAAAGATCCCGTGGGCTGTCAAAGCGTTGCGCCACCAGATGCGCACCGAGGACCGCGCGCATTGGCAGGCTCCGCAGCTCAACTTGACGGCGGAGGAAGCCCGCTGGTTTACCTTGGCGCGCGTGGATTCGGCGACCGTTGCCACCGCAGGTGGCACGGGGGTGGTGTTTCGCAAGCGTGACAAAGAGCTGGCCGATAGCCTGCTGAAGCAAACCAAGCGGCTGCACAAGGACATCGCCGAGCGGTGGCCGCAGCTCAAGCGCGAATACCGCGCGGCGTTGCCGGAGCTGACCAGCCACGATAACTGGGGGAAGATCTTTGATGAGCAAGCGTGAAGCCGACCTGCTTGTTGAGGTGCAGTCGCGGGCCTTTGCGCCGGGAGTGCTGAAGCTGGCACGCGGTTTGAGCCACTTCGGGGAGCACGACCTGGGCTGGCTTGTAGTGGCCAGCGTCGGCATGGCTACCGACGCCAAACGTCGGCGTCAATGGGCTGCGCTGGGGGCCGGTACTTTTGCTGCCCACGCCGCCTCGGTGGTGATCAAGCGCATAGTGCGCCGACCGCGCCCGAGCGACCCGCGCGTCCAAATCGGCGCGAAAACACCCTCCCAACTGAGCTTTCCTTCCTCGCACGCGACGAACACAGCCGCGGCCGCAGTGCACCTCGCCGACATCACGGGATCGAAGGTGCCGTATGTCGCAATCCCCGTCATGATGCTTTCGCGTATGGTGCTTGGCGTGCATTACCCGACTGACACCCTCGCGGGTGCTCTCCTCGGCGCGGGTGTTGCCTCAGCAACTATCAAGGCGGAGAAGGAGACGCGGTGAGAAAAACGCACGAGCCCTTGCTCAAATCGGAGCCACATACCGAGGGAGTCGACTACTCCCGGAAGAAAACGCCACCGAAGAACCTGCCGGACGCGATCCTGAAGGGTTTGCGCCCGAAGCAATGGGTAAAAAACGTCCTGGTGCTCGCGGCGCCCCTCGCGGCGGGCATGGACGCCTTCACCTCCCGCACGCTTTTGGATGTCGCTTTGGCGTTCATTGTTTTCTGTTTAGGTGCTTCGTCGATCTATCTGGTCAACGACGCCCGCGATGTGGAGTCCGACCGTGAGCACCCGACGAAGCGGTATCGCCCAATCGCCTCGGGCATGTTGCCGATTAAGCTGGCCTACGCCATGGCGGTGGCACTCATTGCTGCGGCGGTAGGGATTTCTCTGCTCGCCAGCGACGGCGTCGCCTTGGCCACGGTCATCGCTATCTACATCGTTTTGCAGTTGGGTTACTGCTTCGGCTGGAAGCACATCCCGGTCATTGACATTGCCCTGGTGTCTTCCGGTTTCATGTTGCGCGCCATGGCTGGCGGCGTCGCCGCCGACATCGAGCTGTCCCAATGGTTCCTTTTGGTTGCGGCTTTCGGCTCCCTGTTTATGGCCTCCGGCAAGCGCTATGCCGAGATGCTTCTGGCGCAGGAAACCGGCGCGAAGATCCGCAAGGCGCTGGAGGGCTACACCCCCACCTATCTGCGTTTCGTGTGGACGCTTTCGGCCACAGCCGTGGTCATGTCCTACGCCCTGTGGGGTTTCCAACTGTCATCTTCCGTGGTCGGTCCGGCCAGCGTGTGGTACCAGATATCGATGGTGCCTTTCGTCATTGCCATCCTGCGCTACGCCGCGAAGGTCGACGGTGGACACGGTGGTGCACCGGAGGAAGTTGCGCTCGAGGACCGTATTCTTCAGGTGCTTGCGCTGCTGTGGATTTTCTGCATTGTCATGGCGGTGTATGTTGTTCCGCTGCTGACCCAGTAGACTCACCCCGGTGAAGATCAACGCCCGTTTTTCCCTGCTGTTTTCTGCGGTTTTCGCGGGCGTTTTCGCTTTTGTGGGCGGTTGGCAACGCCGCTGGATCAGCGATGACGGCCTGATCGTTTTGCGGACGGTGCGCAACCTGCTTGCCGGCAATGGCCCCGTCTTTAATGTTGGCGAGCGCGTGGAGGCAAACACTTCCACTCTTTGGCAGTATGTGATCACGATAGTCGGGGCGGTATCGAACGCCAGGTTGGAAAACGTCGCCATGTGGCTTGCCCTTGTGTTTGCCACGGGCGGGGCGCTGCTTGCCACGCTGGCCAGCGGGCGGTTTTGGAACCGCTTTTCCGCTGCACCTGTTCACATTTTGCCCTTCGGCGCCATCATTTATTTTGCGCTTCCCCCGGCCCGCGACTTTTCCACCTCCGGTTTGGAGTGGGGTTTATGTGTTTTTTGGTTGGGGCTCTGGTGGGCTCTCCTGGTGGGGTGGGCGCTGCCAGCGGGGAAGCGTTCCTTGCCTGCTGTTGGCTATTGGTTGGCGTTTTGGGCGGGCCTGTCGTGGCTGGTGCGCCCGGAGTTCGCCTTGTACGGCGGGGTGACCGGCATTGTTTTGCTGGCCGCTAACCCGCGCAAGGCGGCAGGTATTCTCGCGGCGGCTTTGCCGGTGCCGGTGGGCTACCAAGTTTTCCGGATGGGCTATTACGGTCTGCTCACGCCGCACACGGCGGTTGCCAAGTCTGCCGCTGATTCCGAGTGGGCGCAGGGCTTCGGGTACTTGAAGGATTTCGTGGGGCCTTACGCGCTGTGGTTGCCGGTTCTCGTGGCGGTGGCGTTGGGGCTGTGGTTGCTTCACGACGCCTACGGGCGCGAGGCGGCCATCGTTTTGCTTGTTGTCGGCTGCGCGCTGGTTCACGTGCTGTACGTGCTGCGTGTCGGTGGCGATTTTATGCATGGGCGGATGCTGCTTCTGCCACTGTTTGCTCTGCTTCTTCCCGTCATGGCGCTGCCTGCACGCCCGCTGACTGTTGTGGCGTTCGTGGGGTGTTTGTTGTGGGCTGGCGTGGTGATTCAGCGGGCTCACCCGTTGGAGGAGGATTTGACGTCGGCAAGCGCAAACACGTTGGGGATCGTCGATGAGCGCGAGTTTTGGACGATGGCTACCTTGCGTCAACCGGGCGACCCGCCGCGCTACGCCGAGGATTTTTTGACCACCAAACTTATGTCCGACTGGGCTGAGGTATTGCCGCAGGCCGAGGCGGCTGACGCGGCGCAGATGGCGTTGGCGCGCATCCAGGAAGATCCGGAGATGTATCGCTGGTATTACCGCGACCGTGTGCCGGGCACGGTTGCGGAGACGGACTTGCAGAATTTCTTGCTGTCGGTGTACTTAATCAACCTGGGGATGACCGGGATGAATTCGGATTTGGATGTGCGCATCCTCGACACCGTTGGTTTGGCGACCCCGCTTGCTGCGCGCATGCCGCGTGACCCGGAAGGCCGCATTGGTCACGACAAGTATTTGGAACCGGAGTGGCAGGTCGCGGACACGGCGACGGACATCGATAAGCTTCCCGAGTGGTTCGACACGCAGAAAACTCTCCAGGCGCGCGCTGCGCTGCGCTCCCCGGAAATCGCGGAGCTTTTGGCTTCGTCCCGCGAGCCGATGTCGTGGTCTCGTTTTGTTAGAAATTTCGCGTTCGCTCTCGGGCCGGGACGCACGCTGCAGCTTTCCGACGACCCCTCGATCTACCTTTCCGAGGACACCCTCCGTCGCATTTCGGCGGGCGAGGATGTCGGCCAGCGCGGAGCCCAGGTTGCATGGCCGACTAATTGACGTTGAGTAACGCAAAGCGAGTGGCGTGAGATACAACAAATTGATAACGTAACCGTTGATTTTGTATTTCAAACACCCTGAGGGGGTCCTGTGAACTCGTTCAGCACTTTGAGGCGCGCCGTTGTGGCGATGCTTGTCACGCTCGCCACCGCACTCGGCCTAATCGTTGGCGCGCCGAACGCCGCCGCCGCTAACCGAGACTGGCTGCGTGCCGATAACACTGGTGCCTGTATCTGGGACCCGGTCGGATATTGGGTTCAGCGCTGCGATGTGTGGTCGCCTGCGATGAACCGCAATATCGCGGTCCAGATCCAGCCTGCTATCCGTGGCGGCAACGCGGGCCTTTATATGCTTGACGGTTTGCGCGCCACTGAGCGCACGAGTGCCTGGGTTCACGACGTTAATGCCGCCCAGACTTACGTCGATTCCAATATCACCCTTGTCATGCCCGTCGGTGGCGCCAGCTCTTTCTACGCTGATTGGCAAGCCCCGGCGACGTATGATTTCAACAACCCGGTCATCTACCAGTGGGAGACTTTCCTGACGAAGGAACTGCCGGGCTACTTGGAGCGTAATTTCGGCGTTGCCCGCAATAACAACTCCATTCTGGGCCTGTCGATGGGTGGAACTGCCGCGATGAACCTCGGCGCTAAGTACCCGCAGCAGTTCCGTCAGGTCTTGTCGTTTTCGGGTTACCTGACCACCACCTTCCCTGGTTCCCAGACGGCGTTGCGCGCCGCGCTTCTTGACGGCGGCCTCTACAACCTCAACTCCATGTACGGCTCCGTGATTAACCCCCGCCGTTTTGAGAACGACCCGTTCCTCAATATGGGGGGTCTGCGTCACTCGGACGTTTATGTTTCCGCAGGTTCTGCGTTGCCCGGCCCGCAGGATGCCGGTTATAAGCCGGAGCACGTTGCTTCTGGTGTTGCGCTTGAGGCATACTCGAATTTGACCACCCGTGCGTGGTCGCTCAAGGCCCGTGCGACGGGTCTGAGGTTTACCGAGGTTTACACTCCGACTGGTCTGCACAACTGGGAGCAGTTCGGCGGCCAGATGCGCGCCACTAAGAGCCGTGTTCTCGATGTGATGAACGCCTGGTAGTCAACCTTTTGCCCTGCACCACCCCCGCCCGCGTGGCGCCTTTCACGGCGCTCGTGGGTGGGGGTGGTTTTTGGTGCAGGGCATGCGGCTAAGGTTTCGGCGGCTTTTGCTGGATTGGGGGTGGTGCGCTTTTGGTTGGTTGCGGTTTGGCGGGAAAATCGCAGCGCGTGTCGCTACATAAAGTCTCAAGTAAGACTTCATGTTTCGTGTAACGTAACGCCACGATAGATGTGACCGATGTTTCTGTTGTGTAAAGGCGCCGGGGGAGGGGAACCCTCGGAGCCGAAAAGCGCAACGGATCTAACCATGCGATCTCGAAAACTGACGAAGGCAGGAAATATAATGCGAGTTCACCGTTTTCCGCGTCTGCGACGCTCTTTGTACGCGGCAGCCGCGATTCCTACCGCGGCGGCTGTAGCTTTGAGCGCTTCCCCCGCGATGGCGCAGAGCAGCCTACCACTCGGCTCGCTCAGCTCCGGCAGCAGCCTGTCGGACAATATCCGCCCCTCGGATCCGCCGCAGCGCACCCCGATTGAGGTTGACAACAACCCACGGGTAGACGGCCTTCCTGAGGGCGTCTCGGTGGACCGCATTGAGTGGTTGACCAACCGACGTGTCGCTGTTTTTATCAAGTCAGCCGCCATGCCGGAACAGCTCATGCAGGTGCAGATCCTGCTCGCCCGCGATTGGCACTCCAGCCCGACCGCCACCTTCCCGGAGGTGTGGGCACTCGACGGCCTGCGTGCCCGCGACGACGAGAACGGCTGGACCATTGAGACCAACATTGAGCAGTTCTACGCCGACAAGAATGTCAACGTCATCCTCCCCGTCGGCGGCGAGTCCTCTTTCTACTCCGACTGGCAGCGCCCAGACAACGGCAAGAACTACAAATGGGAGACGTTCCTGACCAAGGAGCTCGTCCCAGTGCTGGACAATAAGTTCCGCTCGAACCACAAGCGTGCGGTGGTGGGCATTTCCATGGGTGGTACTGCCGCGATGAACTTAGCGCAGCGCAACCCGCACCTATTCGACTTCGTCGGTTCCTTTTCCGGTTACCTAGACACCACCACCTCCGGCATGCCGACGGCTATCAAGGTTGCGCAGATGGACGCTGGTGGCTACAACTCCGATGCGATGTGGGGCCCTCCGGGGACCCAGGACTGGATTGATCACGACCCGAAGCTCGGCATCGAAAACTTGGCGGGCAAGACCGTCTATGTCTCATCCGGTTCTGGCCGCGACGACTTCGGCACCCCGGATTCGGTGGCTAAGGGTGCGGCCAACCCGGCCGGTGTGGGCCTGGAGGTCATCTCCCGCATGTCCACCCAGACTTTCGTCAACTACGCGAATCGAACCTCGGTGAAGCCGATTGTGAAGTTCCGCCCCTCGGGTGTCCACTCGTGGGAGTACTGGCAGTTCGAGATGAGCCAGGCGTGGCCGTACATCGCTAACGCCCTTAACGTCTCTGAGGGTGACCGTGGCGCCGATTGCGCGCCGATCGGTGCGATCGCTGAGGCTACCAAGTCCGGCATCATCGGTTCCTGCGTTAACAATGAGTACGACGTCGCTGGCGGCAAGGCCGAGGACTTCCGCGGCGGTCAGGCTTTTTGGCACCCGAGCACTGGGGCGCACGCCCTGTTCGGTCAGATCCTGGCCAAGTACAACGCTCTCGGCGGCGCTGCCGGCTGGTTGGGCTTCCCGACGACCGGTGAAACCAAAACTCCGGACGGCCGTGGCCGCTTCGTCCATTTCCAAAACGGTTCTATCTACTGGACTCCGCAAACCGGCGCGTTTGCCATCCCGGGCGATATGTTCGAGGCTTGGGGAGCAAACGGCTACGAAAACGGTGACCTGAAGTACCCGATCGCTGAGGCGCAGAAAATTGGCGACGGCTGGGTGCAGAAGTTCGAGGGCGGCTACCTGACCCGCAACCCGGACGGAAAGAGCCACTACATCGTCCACGGTGCGATCGGGCAAAAGTACGGCGCGCTCAACCATGCTGCCTCCAGTTTGGGCTTCCCCAGGGGCAATGAGAGGGCCATCAGGGGCGGGTTCTTCCAAGAGTTCGAGAAGGGCAACATTTACTGGTCACCGAGAACCGGCGGTCACGTCATCTACTACGGCAACATTTTCAACGCCTGGGGCGAGCAAGGCTGGGAGCAGGGTCGCCTGGGCTGGCCCACCGCCGACATGAAAGAGATTCCGGCTGGCGGCTTGACCATGAGCTTTGAAAATGGCGTGCTGCAGGAGATCAACGGCCAGGTCCAGGAGATGGGTCGCTAGTGCGCCGCAGTCTGCCTGGGGCCACGCTCGTGGCCCTTACCTGCGCGGCGCTGGCCCTTTCCGCGTGCGGAGAAACGACCGTCGAAAGTACCCAGGCCCCGGAAAAACCCACGGCGAGCGAGTCCGCCACTGCCGAATCGAGCGCGACAGAGTCGAGCACGACAAGGTCGAGCGCCACAGAGTCGAGCGCGGCAGGTTCAAGCGCGGCCACGGTGGCGTCGGCAAGCAATGGCTCCGCGCAACAACCTGAACAGCCGGCACGTGAGGTGACCTCCGTGCCCGAGACCGGCGGGAGTTTCTCACCAGCGGAGGAGAAGTTCTTCGACGCTCTCAGGAACAAAGGAGTCAACGTCGATGGAGTTGAAGCCCAGGTCGCAGCAACCGGGTTTAGTGTGTGCGACGGAACCACGTTCACCCGTGACGCGGTTGCGGGCCAGTTAGTTGAGCAGCGACGCACCGATCTAGACCCAGCGGCGACTGCAGAGCTTATCGACGCCACCGCGCACGACCACCTCTGTTAAGGAAAACCATGCGTAAGCCCCTCACCGTGGCGGCGGCCATCGTCATCCTCGCCCTGATCGGCCTCGGCCTGTACCAGTGGAGACTCGGCGACGGCCCAAACAACGAGGGAACCGGACCCCTGCCGGGTCTGCCCACCGAGGAAACGGCGCCGGAGGCTCCCGCGTGGTGCCCGGCCGTGCAGGTGGTGTCTATCCCCGGAACCTGGGAGTCATCGCAGGAGGACGACCCGTTCAACCCGCAAGCCAACCCGTACTCTTTCATGCTCTCGATCACCCAGCCGCTCCAGCAGCAATACCCCATTGAGCAGGTTCGGGTGTGGACAACGCCCTACACAGCCCAGTTCCGCAACATCCAAACCGACCACGGCCGCCGGGAGATGACCTACGATGCCTCCCGCGCCGAGGGCACCGCACGCACCAACGGCGAGCTGAACTTCGTCGCCGAGACGTGCCCGGCAACCAAGTTCATCGTCATGGGTTTTTCCCAGGGAGCGGTCATCGCCGGGGACATCACCAACCAGATCGGCACCGGCAACCATAAAGTCAGCCCCGACCGGCTGTTGGGCGCCGTGATGATCGCCGACGGCCGCCGCGAAAACGGTGTGGGTGTCAACCCTGGAGTGGACTTGCCGGGTGTTGGTGCCGAAATCGCTTTGAAGCCTTTCAACCAGGTCGTTCAGGCTGTCACTCCGGGAGCAACCATGACGGGCGCGCGTCCGGGCGGATTCGGTCAGGTCGCGGACCGCGCCTACGAGATCTGCGCTCCCAACGACACTGTTTGCGACGCGCCGCAGGACGCGGGCACGCTCGTCGCCCGGGCCGGCGACATCATTTTGGCAAACGGCAACCACGCTCGCTACGCCACCAATCCGGAAGTAATTCCGGGTATGACGGTGCCGGAGTGGACTGTGGGCTGGGTGCGCGATGTGGTCAACGGCGGGTGAGAGGCGACAAAAAGCGCCCGCAGTGCCCGCCTGCTCAGTAACACTTAACTAAGCGAAACAATATACTTTAAGCACAGGTACGTAGAGGTAGCGCTAAGAAGTGCGAACCTCAGATTGCGAACGCTGTCACTGGAACGATCCACGAAGAAAAGGAGTCCCATGGATCTCAGCGTTATTATCCAGCGCTTCATCGACGAAGACGGCCAGATTGTTCTGCCGCGTAACTTCACCATCCCGGCACTGACCGAAATGTTGCACTTCATGGGTGCTCAGATGGGGCAACTGGATGACACGAACATCCGCTACTGGGACTTCTCCGAAAGCGCGGAAGGTGAGCTGCGTACTTACACCCGCCGCGACGTCAACACCCGCATCAAAGCCGTCGCCGCGCGCCTGATGCAGGTGGGCAAGCCCGGCGACCGCGTCGCCGTTCTCGCCCCGAACTCGCCGGAGTACCTTTTCGGCTTCATGGGCGCAATGTATGCAGGACAGGTGCCCATCCCGCTCTACGACCCCAACGAGCCGGGCCACGGCGAACACCTCAAAGCCGTGCTCGAGGACTCCGGCGCTACCACGGTGGTGACCAGCAAACTCGGCGCACCAGCCGTGCGTGCCTACTTTGCCAACCGCCCTGCGGCGCAACGTCCCCGCATCCTCTCCGTCGACTCCTTGCCGGACTCGCTCGCTGAATCCTGGGAGCCGCTGGAGGTTCCCGAAGGCACCGACACCGCCCACGACACTGCCTTTTTGCAGTACACCTCCGGCTCGACCCGGATGCCGGCCGGTGTGGTGCTAACCAACGAGTCGGTGGTTACCAACGTCATCCAGATCTACACCGCCGCCGACTTGAAGCAGCCGTTGCGTGGCGCTATCTGGCTGCCGCTACACCACGACATGGGCATTATTGTCAGCATGCTGCTCGTCGTGTTGGGCAACGAGATCGAACTGATGACCCCGGCTAACTTCATGCAGCAGCCCAAACGGTTTATCAAGCAGCTTTCGCGCCGCGAGGACGACCCAGAAGACATCCACATCTACTCGGTCATCCCGAACTTTGCCCTTGAGGTTGCCGCCACCTACGCCAACGTCACCGAAGGCGACAACCTTGACCTTTCCGCCGTCGAGGGTTTGGTCATCGGCTCGGAGCCGGTAACTAAGTCGGGCGTGGACACCTTCGTGGACACTTTTGCGGCCAACGGATTCAACCGCAATGCCATTCGACCTGGCTACGGCTTGGCGGAAGCGACTTTGATCGTGGCGTTGGCGCAGCGGCCGGAGCGTCCGAAGTTTCTCACCTTCGATCGTGAGAAACTCACCCAGGGGCAAGCAATTCAGACGGAGGACCTTTCCAAGGGCGTTGTTTTGGCCTCCAACGGTGAGCCGGTGCGTTGGATGGACTTCGCCATCGTCGACCCGGAAACCACAAACGAGGTCGGGGAAGGTTCCATCGGCGAGATTTGGATTCACGGGGCCAACATTGCCGGCGGTTACTTGGATCGCCCGCAGGAGACTGAAGCTGCCTTCGTCAACACCATCGGCACCACGTTGCAGGACAATGTGCCTACCGACGGCTGGCTGGCCACGGGCGATCTGGGCACTTTGATTGATGGGGAGCTCTACATCACGGGCCGGCTGAAGGACCTCATCGTGGTGGCGGGGCGCAACCACTACCCGCAGGACATCGAAATCACCGTCCAGGAGGCGAGTGAGCACGTGCGTGCCGACTCGGTGGCGGCCTTTGCGGTGCCGGGGGAAAACGTCGAAAAGCTTGTGGTCTTTGTCGAACGTGCCGAAGGTGCCGATGGTGCCGGCGACAAGGCCGCCGAAGATGCGATCCGCGCCGCCGTGACCTCGGCGCACGGCCTGTCGCCGGATGTGATCGAGTTCTACGCGCCGCACGAGATCGCCCGGTCTTCCTCCGGCAAGATCGCGCGCCGCGTGAATATGACGAAGTACCTCGAGCGCGAGCAGAACTAGAAGAAGCAGAGGGAAAATAACGAAAGGGTCAACGCGAACGATAGTGTTGAGTGCTATGAGTGACAACGAGCTAAGTGCATGGCTGCAGAAGTGGGTCGCCGAGGCCGTCGGCATCGATGCGTCCGAGGTCGAGCCCGCAAAGCCGCTGGAATCTTACGGCTTGTCCTCCCGTGATGCGGTGATCATGTCGGGCGAGCTGGAAAACCTGCTTGGCCGCCGCGTCGACCCGACGATCGCCTACCAGTACCCGACGATCGGGGCGTTGGCCGCCGCGTTGACCGCGCCGGAAGACGAGGCCCCGGTGGTGCAGCAGCGCCGTGTGGAGAAGTCCTCCTTGGCGGCGCGCGACATCGCCATAGTGGGTTCGGCGGGACGTTTCCCGGGCGCGAAAAACAACGACGATTTCTGGCAGTTGCTTATCGACGGCCGCACCACCACGGGCCCCCTCCCGGAGAAACGTTGGTCGGAGTATCTGGGTGATCCGGTGGTGCGCACGAAGATGGCGGAGGAGAACACCTCCGGCGGCTACCTCGACGACATTGAAAGCTTCGACAACGAGTTTTTCGGGCTCAGCCCCCTTGAAGCCACGAACATGGATCCGCAGCAGCGCATCATGCTCGAGTTGGCCTGGGAAGCGCTTGAAGATGCGAACCTGCCAGCCAACACGCTGCGCGGCACCTCCGTCGGCGTGTTCGTCGGATCTTCCAACAACGACTACGGCATGCTCATCGCCGCCGACCCGGCCCAGGGACACCCTTACGCGCTGACCGGGGCGTCTAGCGCGATTATCCCGAACCGTATCTCCTACGCCTTCGATTTCCGTGGGCCTTCGGTCAACGTGGACACCGCCTGCTCGTCCTCGCTGGTGTCAGTACACCATGCGGTGCGCGCGCTGCGCGACGGCGAAGCCGACGTCGCCCTGGCCGGTGGCGTCAACATCATGGCCAACCCCTTCGCCTCCCTGATGTTTTCCGAACTGGGCGTGATCTCCCCGACCGGCCGTATCCACGCCTTTTCCGAGGACGCCGACGGTATCGTGCGCTCGGAGGCAGCCGGCTTCCTGGTGCTCAAGCGGGTTGAAGATGCGCTTGCTGATGGCGACACAATCCACGCCGTCATCAAAGGCTCCGCCACCAACTCCGATGGGCACTCCAATGGCCTGACCGCACCGAACGTCGACGCGCAGGTCGATGTGCTGCGCCGTGCCTACGCCGACGCCGGCGTTGACCCGGCCGAGGTCGACGTGATTGAGGCACACGGCACAGGCACAGTCCTGGGAGACCCGATCGAGGCGACCGCTTTAGGCACGGTGCTCGGCAAAGGCCGCAGCAGCGCCAACCCGCTGCTGCTCGGTTCTGCAAAGTCCAACATCGGCCACTCCGAGTCGGCCGCCGGTGCCGTCGCGTTGATCAAAGTGCTGCAAGCACTCAAACACAACACCATCCCGGCTTCGGTGAACTACACCGGCCCGAACAAGTACGTCGATTTCGACGCGAACTTACTCGAAGTAGTGGAGGATCCGCGCGAGTGGCCGCGCTACTCCGGTCGGCGCATCGCCGGTATCTCCGGGTTCGGCTTCGGCGGCACCAACGCGCACGTGGTGGTCGCCGACTTCGACCCGGCGGACTACCACGAGCAAGCCACCCCAGCCCCGGCGGAACTCACCGGCGGTGAAAACGTGGCCCTGCCGGTGTCCGGCCTGCTGCCAACGAGGCGTCGTGAAGCGGCTGCCGCCGTGGCCGATTTCTTAGAGGGCCGGCCCGATAGCGAACTTGTAGCCGTCGCCCGTTCGCTAAGCAAGCGCAACCACGGACGCTCCGCCGCGGTTGTGCAAGCCGCCACCACCGAGGAAGCCGTGAAGAAACTGCGGCAAGTCGCCGAAGGCAAGGTCGCACCCGGTATCACCGTGGCCGACTCGCCGAACGCGATGGGCCCCGTTTTCGTCTACTCGGGCTTCGGCTCGCAGCACCGCAAAATGGCCAAGCAGCTCCTTCAGACATCTGCGCTGTTTGCCGCGCGCATGGAAGAACTCGACGAATACGTCAAGTTTGAGGCGGGCTGGTCCATGCTCGAAATCATCCGCGACGACGAGCAAACCTACGACACGATGACCGGCCAGGTCACCATCACCGCGATCCAAATCGCGCAGACGGACCTTCTGGCCTCCTTCGGCATCATTCCAGCCGCGACCATGGGCATGTCCATGGGGGAGATGGGCGCAGCCTACGCCGCAGGCGGCATCACCGCCCGCGACGCGATCCTCATTGCCTGCCACCGTGCCCGCCTGATGGGCGAGGGCGAGGAGATGATCGCCGGTACCCCGCAGGAAGGCGCCATGGCGGTCGTTGAACTCAGCCGCGAAGACCTCGCCGCCTTCATCGAGCAGCACCCCCAAGCCCACGGCGCGGAACCCGCCGTCTACGCCGGGCCGGGAATGACCACCATCGGCGGGCCTGCTACCGCCGTCGACTTTGTGGTCGCCGAGTTGGAAAAGGCCGAGAAATTCGCCCGCAAACTCAACGTGCGCGGCGCCGGCCACACCAGCATGCTGGACCCAATCATGGGCGATCTCGCCGCCGAACTGGCCGGCCTTGAGCCGAAGCCTTTGCAGATACCGTTGTTTAGCTCCGTTGACCGCGGTCGCATCTACCGCCCCGGCGAAACGGTGCACGACGTTGACTATTTCCTGCGCATGACCCGCCAGCCGGTGTTTTTCCAAGACGCCACCGAGGCTGCCTTCAACGCCGGCCACACCACTTTGGTGGAGATTGCCCCGAACCCGGTGGCCATGATGGGAATGATGAACACCGCGTTTTCCGTGGGCAAGCCCGATGCGCAACTGCTTTTTACCACCAAGCGCAAGGTCGACGAGGTTAGCTCCATCATGGATCTGGCTGCCAAACTTTACGTGCAAGGCGAAAATGTTGACTTCACCGGCTTTTACGGGCCCGGTAAGGTCATCCCCGCCCCGGCCACGCCGCTGCGCCGCAACCGGTTGTGGACCAAGGCGCGTCCCTCGGCGTCGGCCACCTCGCTGCTCGGCGCGAAGGTGACGTTGCCGGACAACACCGTCGCCTTCGCCACACAGGCCGACCAGGTGTTTAGCCCGCATCAACTGGTGGAGGCTGTGGCCGAGGAGATCGACCCGGCAGCGCATGTGGTAGCGACTGAGGAGCACGGCTATCTGCCCGCCGATGGCGAGCTGACCACTATTGTGTCGAGTTCGCTCGGCGGTTCCAGCATTAAGGTCTACAACGGCACCGAGTTGGTTGTTGAGGGCTTCGCTACCTCCCTGGACTTCGGCCGTCCCAGCAGCCCCCAGGGGGTACGTGAAGTCACTCTCGCTGAAGGTCCGGTTACTGCGGCCAGTGAGGACCCAGAAATTGAGGTGGTGCGCTGGGATCCTGCCTCCGGTGAAACCGTCCGCGAGCGCCTGCGCTCAATTGTGTCTGAATCCATGGGCTATGACGCTGAGGACCTTCCTGACGAGCTGCCCCTGATCGATTTAGGCCTCGACTCTTTGATGGGCATGCGCATTAAAAACCGGGTGGAAAACGATTTCCAGATCCCGCCGCTGCAGGTGCAGGCGCTTCGCGACGCCTCCGTGGCCGACGTGATCCGCATGGTCGAAGAAGCAGTTGCGCAGCGCACCGGCGAGGAATTCGCGGCTGAACCTGCTGAGGTTTTAGCCGTGCCTGCTTCCGTAAACCCTGCTGCGCCCCAGGGCGTCGGCGTTGCCCCGCGCGATGCGGCCGAGCGCGTGGTTTTTGGCACCTGGGCTAAATTTACCGGCGCTGCTGCGGCCGGTGTGACCTCGCCGCTACCGGCGATCACCGCCGAGCAAGCCGGTGAGATTGCCGCGCACCTCAGCGATCGCTCCGGCATCGAGGTCACTGCCGCTGAAGTGCAGGCAGCCGAGAGCCTTGAACCGCTGGCCAACAAGGTCCGTGAGGGACTCGAAACACCGGTCGACGGCAACATTCGTGTGCTGCGCGAGCGCACCGAGGACATGGACGCGCCCAGTGTGTTCGTTTTTCACCCCGCTGGCGGCTCCAGTGCGGTTTACGAGCCTTTGACCCGCCGCATCGCAAAAAACATTCCGGTTTACGGCGTGGAGCGTGTGGAAGGAACGCTTGAGGAGCGTGCCGCGGCCTACCTGAGCGACATTGAGAGGCTTTCCGGCGGCAAACCCGTTGTCTTGGCTGGTTGGTCTTTCGGTGGCGCCTTAGCCTACGAGGTGGCGCACCAGATGGGTGATGACAAAGTGGCGTTCATCGCGCTGCTGGATACCACTCAGCCCTCGGAGCCTGCCCCGGATACCCCGGAGGAGACGAAGAAGCGCTGGCAGCGCTACGCCCAGTTTGCCAAGGACACCTACGGGCTGGATTTTCCGGTGCCCTACGATCTGCTCGAAGAAGCCGGTGAGGAGGCGGTGCTTAACATGCTCGGTGAGTTCCTGGCCACCACCGACGCCTCCGCGCACGGTTTGGCCGCCGGTGTGCTGGAGCACCAGCGCGCCTCCTTTGTGGATAACCAGATTTTGGGCAAGCTGGACTTTGCCCGTTGGGCAAGCGTCGGCGTTCCAGTGCTGCTGTTTCGGGCGGAGCGCATGCATGAGGGTGCGATCATCCTTGAGCCTGCCTACGCCCACATTGACGAAGACGGCGGGTGGGGCGCTATCGTGGAGGATTTGAGGATCGTGCACTTGCCGGGGGATCACCTCGCTGTGGTGGACGAGCCGGCGGTTGGGATCGTCGGCAAGCATATAAACGAATGGATTGATAATGTCGACAGCCTCTAAGCTCGCTGAACTGCGCGCCCGGCTGGAAAAAGCCCAGGACCCAGGTTCTGAGCGGGCCCGCAAACGCCGCGACGACGAAGGGTTTACCACACCACGTGAGCGCATCGACGCGCTTTTAGACGAAGGAACCTTCGTTGAAATCGGCGCGCTTGCCCGCACCCCAGGCGACCCAGATGCCGTCTACTCCGACGGCGTGGTCACAGGCTATGGGCGTGTTGATGGCCGTCCGGTGGCGATCTACGCGCATGACAAAACGGTCTACGGCGGCTCCGTCGGCGTCACTTTCGGCCGCAAAGTCACCGAGGTAATGGAGATGGCCATTAAAGTTGGCTGCCCCGTTATCGGTATCCAAGATTCTGGTGGCGCCCGCATCCAAGACGCAGTGACATCTTTGGCGATGTACTCAGAGATCGCCCGCCGCCAGTTGCCGCTTTCTGGCCGGTGCCCGCAAATTTCGGTCATGCTGGGCAAATCGGCGGGCGGCGCCGTCTACGCCCCGGTCACCACCGATTTCGTGGTGGCCGTGGATGGCCAATCCGAAATGTATGTCACCGGCCCCAACGTGATCCGGGAGGTCACAGGCGAGGACATTTCCTCCGCTGAGCTGGGAGGCGCCCGCATCCAGGAGCAGTCCGGCAACATTTCCGCCGTTGTCGATTCCGAGGAGGAGGCCTTTGATTACGTGCGCGACTTGTTGGCGCATCTGCCCACCTCCGCTTTCGACCCGGCGCCGGAGGCATGGGCGCCGGCCGACGAGGATCTTGACGATTCCGCGCTAGATACCTTCATGCCCGATGACACCAACGCGGGCTACGACATGCGCGACCTGTTGGTCCAGCTTGGCGACGACGACGAGCTCATTGAAATCCAAGCCAACTACGCCGAGAACATGATTTGCGCCTTCGGGCGCATCGACGGCAAAACGGTCGGCTTTGTGGCGAATAACCCGATGCACTACGCAGGTTGCATCGACGCGGACGCCGCCGACAAGGGCGCTCGTTTCGTGAGGATTTGCGATGCCTACAACATCCCCCTCGTCTTTGTCGTGGACACCCCTGGTTACTTGCCGGGCGTGGAACAGGAAAGGCAGGGGTTGATCCACCGTGGCGCGAAGTTCGCCTTCGCTGGGGTGGAAGCGACAGTTCCCAAAGTTGCGTTGATTGTGCGTAAGGCCTACGGCGGCGCCTACGCGGTGATGGGCTCGAAGAACCTCTCCGGCGACATTAACTTGGCGTGGCCGACAGCCCAGATTGCGGTCATGGGCTCCGCTGCGGCTGTTGTGATGATCCAGGGCAAGCAGCTTGCTGCCGTGGAGGACCCAGTGCAGCGTGAGGCGATGAAGAAGATGTTCATGGACTTCTACGACGAGAACATGACCTCACCTTATGTTGCTGCTGAGCGCGGCTACATCGATTCCATGATCCAACCTTCGCAGACACGGCTCGCTTTACGACGCGCCCTTCGCCAGCTCTCCACCAAGTACGCATTGGATTTGCCGAAGAAGCACACCATCTCCCCGCTGTAACATTCCTTCTCGGCAGCACGCTTAACCAAAGAGATACAGTCACTTAAAAAAGAAAGGCTCGCGCTTATGCTCTCCAGTGTCCTCGACCTCTCCGGCGACCTCATCAACTACCTCATCTGGGTCATTTCCGCTCTGCTGTCGGGCGACCCGCTCTACAACCTGGGTTCGAGCTTTCCCCGCCCTTAAAAATTGATGGAACTGCGCACGCCTTCCGCGTCGCTCTACGAATCATTCCGCCGGGCCTTTAGCGATATTGAAGGCAAGTTGCCGCCCGGCTGTGGCCTTGCCTCGCCCGAGGAGGCGGACAGCCCGGAGGTGGTTTCCTTGCTTGTCGAGGCTGAAACCGCCCCCCAACACGCAGGCTGGGTCACCGCTTCTAACTACTGGATTGTCGACGACGGCGAAGTGGCTGGGTTTATCAACCTCCGCCACGCCCTGACACCCCAGATTGAGCAGTTCTACGGCCACATCGGCTACTCCGTTCATCCCTCTTGGCGGCGACAGGGCGTTGCCAAGTGGGCGCTTGGGGAAATTATCCGCCGAGCCGCCGAGCGTGGCATGGACCACGTCCTCGTCTGCTGCGACCACGACAACGAAGCCTCCCGTCGCGTCATCCTCGCTCACGGCGGCGAACTGGAGGACACTCGCCTAGACCCTGCCGGGGTGAAGGTGGAGCGCTATTGGATCCCGACCGGGGCTTAAGGCTGCGGCGCCGGGTTGTGCCGCAGCAACCCTCACTTCGGCACAACCCGGCGAGGCAAGAAAATACTATCGGCGCTTGAGTACCACGCGGTAGGCGCCGCGCCAGCCGAGCATGAGTAGCGCAGACATAGAGCTAGCCACAATGACAAAAGACGGGTGGGGGAGTTTGTCGCGGTAAAAGCTCCAGATGACCAAGCCCACCACCAGTGTGATGAGCCAGAGGGCCCAGCCTTTGTTTTGCCGAAGGGCGAGCCACGCTAATGTCAGCCCGACGGCGAAGGGGACAAATGTTTCTAACCACCCGAAAAAGTTAAAGGGCATTTCGGGGGTGCGGTGTGCTGCGCGGGCCAGCAGTGCGAAGGCGGCGATGGCGACGAAGTCGGCGGCGCTGGCGCAGGGCTTAGAGATCCTAGTGTGAGGCATAATCCGAGCCTAGCGTGCCGGTGCGCTGAGCATGAAGCCGCGCCCGGCGTAGTGGGTGAGGTAGATGATCCAGCCGATGGTTGTGATGAGGACGAAGGAGATGAGTCGGTAGAGGACGGTGGTGGCGGTGGCGTCGACAAGCGTGAAGCCGGAAGCGACAAGGACGCCGACGGTGGCGGCTTCGACAGTGCCGACGCCGCCTGGGGTGACTTGGGCGGCGCCGGCGAGTTTGGTCATGGTGTAGGCGAGGGCGATGGCCTTAACGGAGGGCTCCCCGCTGATGGCCCAGGCGGCGCAAAAGAGGACGGTAGCGTCAAGCAGCCTATTGAGCAGGGAAAATAAGACAGTGAGGCTGAATTCGGCTGCGTTCATGCGCAGCGCAGCGATCTGTTCAGCGAGATTGCTGACTTTGGTGCCGAGGAGCTCGGGCAAAAGCGAAGCGCCGCGTTTGATGATGTGCGGGTTGTGTGCCGCCCAGTAGAGCGCGGTTGCGAGCGTGATGGATAAGGCGAGCGAGAAAAGCAGGGAGGTGAGGGACAAGGACGCGTCGAGGGCGACAACGGAAACAATGCCGATGAGGATCAGCCACATGGTGGATATTGCCCCGGAGATAACGATGAACCAGCCACTAAGGCCGGTGGAGGCGCCCCAAAAGCGGTGAACTCGGTACGTGAGCCAGGCGGACCACGCGGGGCCACCCGGCAGACTTGTCGACCATGCGTTGGAGGCCAAAGTCACGGACATGCAGGGGCCAAGGCTAGTGATGCGACCTTGAATGTTCAGAAGAACCTGCATAGTAGCGGCCATTGCGGTAATCGACGCGAAGGCGAACGCAACGGAGGCAGCGACAGGTATCGGGGAGGCACGGCGAAGTGACTGCCAGGCTTCGCCGAGGAAGGGCATTTCGCCGCGGAACAAGATGAGGCCCCCGATGAGCAGCGCGACTGGAAAGAACCAGCGTAACCAGCGGGCGAGATCTCTCACTAGCTTTCGAGCTCCCGGCCATTGCGAGCTTCGATTCGGCGCATGAGTTCGGCAAACGGAACGAGTTCGGCGTCGTCGTTGACGGAGACGCCGCCGCGGACGGGGGTGGTGTCGACGACCATGTCGCTAATCGCGAGTTCGCCGGTGCGGGGCTGTTGAACACCAGGATCCACCGGGGCAGGCGCGGAATGTTCGCCTAGCGTGTCGTAGGCTTTCTTCACCCAACGCGGCGCCCACCAGTTGTCCTCGCGGAGAAGATGCATCACGGCGGGTACCAGCAAAAGACGAATCACGGTGGCGTCTAAAGCCAGTGAGAAGATCATGCCGAAGGCGATGTATTTCATCATGACGATCTCGCTCATGGCGAAAGCTGCCGCCACCACGATCATGATGGCGGCAGCGGCAGTGATGATGCCGCCTGTGTGAGCTGTGCCGTAGCTGATGGCGTCGTCCGTGGATCTACCTTTGTCGCGGGCTTCAACCATGCGGGAGACGAGAAAAACTTCGTAGTCTGTAGATAGCCCGTAAAGGATTGCGACGATGAGCACGAGGACTGGGCTCATCAGTGGCCCAGGGGTGAAGTTGAGCAGGCCAGAGCCAACTCCGTTGACGAAAACGGCAGTGAGGAAGCCAAGGGTCGCACCGATGCCCAGCACGTTCATGATAACGGCCTTGGTGGGCAGGAACAGGGAGCCAAACAGTAACGCCATGAGGATGAAGGTGGCTACCACCATGTAGAGAGCCATCCACGGCAACTTCGCCAGGAGCGCTTCGATTGATTCGACTTCCATGGCTGGGGTGCCCGCGGCGTAGAGCTCAACTCCGGCGGGGGCTTCAATGCGGCGCAGTTGCTTGACCACCTCCGCCCCGCCGTTGCGATCCGCGAGTGGTGCGGAGAGCACGGTTGTTCCGTCGACCGTTGGGTGAGAGGGTGCCAAGGGGGAGGCGAGGCCTTCGATGTTGCGGGTTTGCAAGACGACGTCGACAAGCTGCTGGTTGTCCGCGCCGGTGACGACAAGCTTGACGGGGTCGGTGCGGAAAGCCGGAAACGCCTCGTTGAAGTGGTCTTGGGCTTGGCGTGTTTCCTGATTTGGCGGCAGGTAAGTTTCGTTGATGCCGCCGAAGGTGATGCCCACCATCGGAATGGTCAGGGCAAGAAGGAAAAGGGAAACACCGACGGCGACGAGTTTGGCGCGGCGCATGGCCCACCGCGGGATGCGATACCAAATGGTGTCTTCGATCCGACGCCCGCGGCGGGAGGTTCGCCGCACCGACCATTTGTCAATGTTTCGCCCCAACAGCCCAAAGAGGGAAGGCAGAACGGTCACGGAGATCACAGCAGCTAGAACCACCGCGCTGATTGCGCCGTAGGCCACAGATTTCAAAAAGGCCTGGGGGAACATGATCAGGCCCGATAAGGCCACGCCGACCATAAGCGCTGAGAAGAAAACAGTTTTACCGGCGGTGGCGGTGGTCACCGCCACCGCTTCCTCGATGTCGCTGCCGCGGTCGAGTTCCTCCCGGAAACGCGAGACCATGAACAACCCGTAGTCAATAGCCAGGCCCAAACCGAGCAGGGTGATCACCGACTGGGAAAAAACATTGACCTGCTGGAAGCTCGCCAGAATGGACAGAAGCGACAATGAACCGATGATGGAGAGGATGCCAACCACCAACGGCATCGCGGCGGCGATAACACCGCCGAAGACGAACAGGAGGATACCCGCAACAAAGATCAAGCCGATTCTTTCGGCGCGGGCGATATCGTCGGCCATGCCGTCGTCAAGCGCGTCCGCGACGGCTGTCGCACCGGCGACTTCCACGGTGGCGCCCTCGGGCAACTGGATGGCTCTCAGGTCCCCCTCAATGGTGCGGAAGTCTTTCAGGGTTTGCTCGCCGTCGCCCTTCAACGCGATGGCGGCGAAAGCGCGGGTGCCTTCGCTGTTGACCTGCTGCGGGTTCGGGGAGGCGAAATAGCTGGAGACAGACGCGATCTGCTCTGGATATTTCTGTTTCAGCTCGTTGATCTGCCGGTTAGCCTCGTCAAAGACGGGGCCTTGGGTGAGGCCGTTGGGGGCGTGGACAAGCACAATAACATCGCCGGAGTTATCCCGGCCGAAAGTCTCCTCCTCGATGCGCGCTGCCGTAGTCGAATCGGCGTGCGGGTCCTCCCAACCCTCTTGCGACATGCGCTCTCCCAGCTTGGAGCCGAAGAAAACCTGCAGCACAAGGATCACGGCGACGACCACGACAGGAATGATCCGGCGGCCCCGGTAGGCCAAGTGGCCCCACGTGTAAAACACTCCGCCTCCTAGTTTGTGTTTGTGTTGGTGTTGGTGTCGCGGGAGTTTTTGAGCAGCGCCGCGAGCGGTCGGAAAGGCTGCAGCCAGGCACCTTCGATGGGCAGTTGGTCCAAGTTGATCCGCGGCAGGGGCTCACGGAAAACCCCGGGGATGTCCTCAAGGTCGACGAAGGTGATGTCCGGGTTTGTCACCGCCCAGGAAGCATGCTCGTGGAAGCCGAGGACGGTGACGGGGATGTTTGCGTTGAGAAGTGCCTCGATGTCGGCGAGGAAGTTCTGCCCGTCGGCGGAGGCGATGACTACCCCGCGCAGCACACCTTCGCTGCGGCGCCGTTCAATGTGGACAAGCATGTCCTGGTCGACGTCGGAGTCCTCCTCGCTTTTCGGTTTAGCAAACACTGCAAAGCCGACGTTGCGCAACGCCTCAACCCAGGGACGGACCACGTCGGCGCCCTGCGCGGAGACGTTGGTAAAAACGGTGGCCTCCGGTTCGACGCGGCGGCCAAGTTGCTCGGAGCGCTGCTCAGCGAGGCTGATAAGCCAGCGGCCGATGGCGTCGAAGCGCGGGCGGTAGGCGGCAGTGGGGCGCCCGCCGAGAATGGCCCCAAGTCCCATGTCCAGGTTTGGTGCGTCCCATACCAGCAGCACGCTTTCCGGGCCGGGCTGCGCACCGGGGGAGTAAGGGTGGGTCAGTCCGTGCAGGTCGGTCATCTAGATCTTCTCCCAGAGGTATTCGCGGATCACGTGGTCTTTGTCCAGGCCTTTGCCTTCGAACTTAGTTATCACCTGGCGGTCGGTCATATGCGGGCAGTTGGGCCACGGCCAGCCGCGGTAGCGCAGCGCAGGCTCAACTTCGACGAGATCGTCGATCCATTCGGCGTAGTTGGCGTGGTCTGTGGCCACGTGCAGCACGCCACCTTTTTTGAGGCGGGTGGCGATGAGGTTGAGTGTGCCCGATTGGATGATGCGTCGTTTGTGGTGACGCGCTTTAGGCCAGGGGTCGGGAAAGAAGATGCGCACCCCGTCGAGGGATTCTTCTGGGAACATGCGGGCTAATACTTCGACGCCGTCGCCGCGGATCATGCGGATGTTGTTGATGTTGCCGCGCACCACGGCGCCGAGCAGTTTTGCTAGGCCCGGTTTATACAATTCGACGGCGATGATGTTGGTGTCGGGCTCTAAGGGGGCCATCGCGGCTGTTGAGGTTCCCGTGCCTGAGCCGATCTCCACGATGGTGGGGTGGTTGGCGCGGCCGAACCAGCTTTCTACGTCGATTTCTTCTTCGCTGAGAAGCTTACCTAGGCGCGGCCAGTGTTCGTTGAACAGGGCTTCTTGGTTGTCGGTGAGGGTGCCGCGGCGGAAGGTGACGGAACCGAGGCGCGGGTAGTCGAGGCCGGTGTTGAATTCGGTTTGTGGAGGTCGGCCGTGGGGCAATTCGCCTATCCCTGGCCGAACAATTTTAGGATTATCAGAAATATTCATCGTGTTAATTCTTCACATGACATGCGATAACGCAAGTAGCGGGACGGTGGGTGCGTGGGTGGGGACGGACACAAGGTTATTACCCCCGTACAGGGGTGGCAATCGGTAGGGTGGGCTATGGCTAGTTGTTTGATTTTGAGGTAGCCCCTTGTTTGTGCAGTTTAGCCCATAAAACGGCCTCAATCGACTTGTGTTTTCCACCCCTTAATGGGGGCATGTTAGGGCGCCGGAAAGGTGCAAAGTATGTGCCGTCCCTCACTGGTTATAACCGGTTGGTGTATGCTTAGACGTGTGTTTAGGCACGGTGCGCCCACTTTTGGTTAATCTAGGCACCTACCGAAATTGAGTCTTGACTCCCCACCGGAGATAACCAGTCCCGGATGTTGAGTCCCCCTACAAATTCACATTTTGATTGAAGAAAGCGACAGGAGAGCACATGGCTACTGCAGTCAAGCGCATGGCGCAGGCCGCGCCGACTGACAACGAAGCGCTCATCTCGTGGGTGAACGAAGCCGTAGAGCTGTTCCAGCCCGAGCGCGTGGTATTCGCTGACGGTTCCCAACAGGAGTGGGACGACATGGCGGCTGAACTGGTGGAAAAGGGCACCCTCATTAAGCTCAATGAGGACCTCCGTCCGAACTCCTTCCTGGCCCGCTCGCACCCCTCCGACGTTGCGCGAGTCGAGTCGCGCACCTTCATCTCCACGGAACACGAGGAGGACGCAGGCCCCACAAACAACTGGATGAAGCCGGCGGCCCTCAAAGAGGAAATGCTCACCCACTTCCGCGGCGCCATGAAGGGGCGCACCATGTACGTTGTTCCTTTCTGCATGGGCCCGATCTCAGATCCCGATCCCAAACTCGGCGTCCAGCTCACCGACTCCGCCTACGTCGTCATGTCCATGCGCGTCATGACACGCATGGGCCAAGAAGCCCTGGACAAAATTAAGGGCGACAACTTTGTGCACTGCCTCCACTCCGTCGGCGCCCCGCTCAAAGACGGCGAGGAGGACGTCGCCTGGCCGTGCAATGAGACCAAATACATCTCCCAATTCCCAGAAACCAAGGAAATTTGGTCCTACGGCTCCGGCTACGGCGGAAACGCCATCTTGGCTAAGAAATGCTACGCGCTGCGCATCGCCTCCGTCATGGCGGAAGAAGAAGGCTGGATGGCGGAGCACATGCTGATCCTCAAACTCAACTCCCCGGAGGGCAAAAGCTACCACATCGCTGGCGCCTTCCCCTCTGCTTGCGGCAAAACCAACCTCGCCATGATCACCCCGACCCTGGAGGGGTGGTCTGCCGAGGTAGTCGGCGACGACATCGCCTGGCTGCACCTACGCGAGGACGGCCTGTACGCCGTCAACCCGGAAAACGGCTTCTTCGGTGTCGCGCCGGGCACCAACTACGCCTCCAACCCGATTGCCATGCAGACCATGGAGCCAGGCAACACCCTGTTTACCAATGTGGCGCTCACCGACGACGGCGATATTTGGTGGGAGGGCATGGACGGCGAAGCGCCAAGCCACCTGATCGACTGGCGCGGCAACGATTGGACACCGGAGTCTGGCAACGACGCAGCCCACGCGAACTCCCGCTACTGCGTCCCGATCGAGCAGTGCCCAACGGCCGCGCCGGAGTTTAACGACCCGAAGGGTGTCAAACTCGACGCCATCCTCTTTGGCGGTCGCCGCTCCGACACCGTCCCACTTATCACCCAGGCCCTGGACTGGAACCATGGCACCATGATGGGTGCCATGCTCTCCTCCGGCCAAACCGCCGCCTCGTCCGAGGCGAAGGTAGGCGCTTTGCGCCACGACCCGATGGCCATGTTGCCCTTCATGGGCTACGCGGCGGGCGACTACTTCCAGCACTGGATCGACATGGGAGAAAAAGGCGGCGACCGGATGCCAGCTATCTTCCTGGTCAACTGGTTCCGCCGCGGCGAGGACAAGCGCTTCCTGTGGCCGGGATTCGGCGAGAACTCGCGTGTACTGAAGTGGATCGTGGACCGCATTGAGGGCCGCGTCGGCGCCAATGAGACCCTGGTGGGCCACACCGCCCGCGCCGAGGACCTCGACTTGAGCGGCCTCGACACCCCGCTGGAGGATGTTGCAGAAGCCCTCTACCCGGACCCGGAGCTGTGGGCGCATGACATCGAGGACTCGCGCGGCTACCTTGAAAAGCTCGGGGATCGCGTGCCGAAGGAGATCTTCGACCAGCTCGACGCTTTGGAAAAGCGCGCTGACATGGCTCGCGCTGAGGTCAAAAGCTAAGGCTTGAGGACCACTACTAGGTTGGACACCGCAAACTCCCGCAGCAGCGGGATACGTGTCAGCCACCACGCCCAGTGGGGGTGGTAGCGGGGAAAAGCGACAAGGAAATCGCCTTTCCCCGCTTTCGCTACGCCGCGGGCCCAGGCGAGGCCTTCGGCGGCGGAGACACTAAAAAGCGAGGTGCCCCATAGATTCTTCGGTTCGTGACCGTGTTTTTTCACATAGCGGCGACGCGCGAACTGCCCACCGAGGTAGTGCTCCCACAGTCCAGTCTCGTGGCCGCCGAAGGGGCCGAGCCAAACGGTGTACGACAAAACCACCAGCCCACCGGGGCGGCACACACGCAGCATCTCGGCGCCCATGTCTTGCCAGTTAGAGATGTGCTCGGCGACGTTGGAGGAATAGACGAGGTCGAAGGAGTCGTTGGCAAAGGGCAAGGCTGTGCCATCGCCGCGCACGGCACCGAAGCCGGAAAGCCCCGCAGCGCTCAGCTCCGACACACTGGGCTCTAAACCGACGTAGAAGGTGCCGGAAAAGGCGTCGGCGAAGTAGCCGGGGCCACCACCGACATCGAGGACACTGTGCCCGGCGAGACTGTGGCCGGTCAGGTCGCTGGTGAGGGCGTCGAGAAGCGAGCGCGTGTCGCGGGCCAGCCCTGAGTAGAAAATGGCGGGCCGGAACTGTTCATAACGAAAAGACCGCAGCAGACGCAGCGAACGGCGGAGCGTGGCAAGGCGGCGGGTACGGTACATAACCTATGAAGATACTTCTCCTGTGCTGGCGCGATACGACCCACCCGCAGGGTGGCGGTTCTGAGCGCTACCTCGAGCGGGTGGGGGAGCACCTGGCGCGGCAGGGCCACGAGGTCATCTTCCGCACCGCTAAGCACACCGACGCGCCGCGGCGCTCGCGTCGTGGCGGTATCCGTTACGAACGTGCCGGAGGTAAATACAGCGTCTACCTGGCCGCGCCGCTGTCGGTGTGGCGCCACCGCCCGGACCTTATCGTGGACACACAAAACGGCATCCCGTTTTTTGCCCGACTGTATTCGCGGGCAACAACGGTGCTGCTCACCCACCATTGCCACCACAACCAGTGGCCGGTGGCAGGCCCGGTCATCGGCAGACTTGGGTGGTTTTTGGAGTCTCAGGTCGCCCCGCGGGTCTACCGCCACGCGCAGTATGTGACGGTTTCCGAGGCCTCCAAGTCCGACCTGGTGGGGTTGGGGGTGCCTGCGGGCGACATTGAAATCGTGGAAAACGGTGTCGATCCGATCCCGCAGGAGGTTGCGGTGCCGCCTTTGGACGACAAACTCCACGTGGTCACCCTGTCCCGGCTGGTGCCGCATAAGCGCATTGAGCACGCCATTGATGCGGTCGCCGGGCTTGACGGGGTTGTTTTGGACATCATCGGCTCCGGCTGGTGGGAGGACAAATTGCGTGAATACGCTGCGCCTTATGGGGACAAAGTTGTCTTTCACGGACACGTCAACGAGTCCTACAAGCACGGCCTTTTGTCCCGCGCCGCGTTGCATCTGATGCCTAGCGCGAAGGAGGGCTGGGGTATCGCGGTGATAGAGGCGGCCCAGCACGGCGTGCCCACGGTGGGCTACCGCGATTCAGGTGGGTTGCGCGATTCGGTGGAGCACGGCAAGACGGGCGTGCTCGTCGGCAGCAGGGAAGAGTTCAACGAGGCCACGAAGGCATTGCTTTTCGACGCCCCCTTGCGCACCCGCCTCGGCTGCGCCGCCCGCGCCCGCGCTTCCGCTTTTTCCTGGGAGGAGACGGGCCGCCGGTTCGCGGCGGTGCTGGGGCTGTGAGTCGTTTTCTGCGCTGGCGGCTGAGCGACTCGTTGGCAATGTAGCTAGTCTGTGTTGCATAGCTATAAAAAGCGCCGCACCCTCTGGCTTTCCAGGGGTGCGGCGCTTGCTCTGTCGAATGTGTTTAGTGGGCTTGTTCCATCTCTCCGTCGCGGAGGCGGTTGAGCATTTCGGCCTCGACGAGGACGGGGACGAAGTCCTCGATGACTGCTTCTGCGCGGTGGTTGGCGAGGACGTTGTCGAAGACGTCGTTGATGTGGGCGGCCTCGTAGCGGTCGGACCAGTCATTGATTAGGTCCTTGCGGATGTTGCGCAGGGCGCGCTCACGGATGATGCTGAAGTCGATGTTGTTTTTCATGGTTACTTCTCTTTCTTTTTCAGATTGTGGTCCAAAAGGTCGTTCGTCTCAGCTTCGGCGAGAACGGGGATGAAGTCGGTGATCGTGGCCTCTGCCTGGTGGTGGGCTAAGACGTTGTCGAAAGTGTTGACAACTTCTGCGTCGCTGTAGTGCCCGCTCCATTTCTTCACGAGGCCACGGCGTACACGCCGAATTACCCTTTCGGTCAGTGCGTTGGTCATGTTGTTGATCACCCTTTCTGATTTTCTCGATCTACACCCCTTTCGGGAATGTAACCTTTTGTTCAACTGCCGTTAACTTTAGGGAGATGGGGAAAGCGAAGCAAGTGTCCAAACGCTTGGCGCGCACAATTAATTGCGTTTCACCAATCAATTCGGCTAAAAATGCAGCTCAAAGACTTGATAACGATTTTATAACGATATGGGTGCGCGGGTTATCGGCACCCAGGAAGCAGCCCTCTCCAGCCCTCACGGGAGAAACTTCACGGCTAGTTAAATCGACGTTTGCTAAACGCAAGGTGAACAGCCATTGTCGCAAACGGTGCCAGCCACCACACACCCAGCAAAAACAGCCCCAACGGCGCCAGCCTGCCCGCCGGCACGTCCATGTGCCACTGACTCCCGTCAGGAAATACGACCACGCCTACGCCCAGCGCCTTCAACGCCTCCTCGTCCCTGCGCTGCGTCGCATCGCGGGCCGCGACCCAACGAGGGGACACGGGGTCGACGACGGTGCCGTCAACCACAAGCTCACCGGGCTCCACAACGTTCATCATCTTCGGCGCTGGATCAACCACAGGCGTGCCGTCATCGCGCAAAAGCAGTGCTGGCCTGTCCACGAAGAACACGTCGCGACCATTGTGCTCGACATCTGGAACCACGAGGGCGGGCACCGGTGTGAGGGCAGCAACGGCGACAGGAGCATCCGGGACCTGCAACAACGCCAAAAACAGAGCGGCTGCCGCACCGCGGGAAGGCAAAGCGCCAGCAGCGATGACAAAGGAAGGAATGGCAAGGATGAGCCACTTGTGGGCGTCGCGAAGCAATCCTCCCCCAGGCACGTGCGTCACCGCCCAGTCAAGCAGACCCGCATGTGAGGCGAGCGCGATAACGAAACCGAGTCCCGCGAGCACCAACAGCCGCCGCGGAACGGCCCGCCACCCAAAAGCAAGGACCACGAACAAACCAACGCCAAAGATGGCAAAACCAACCGAACGAGAGGCCGGCACGGCAGCGGCGTTCCACATCCCGCCCAGGCCAGCAAGCGCACCGAGCGTTCCTGCCCACTGCTCAGCACGCGGAGCGAACGCAGCGGCAGAGGCTTGCGAGGCCACACCCGAACCCGCGAGAGCTCCCGACACCACCCACGGCAAACACAAAACCGCCGCGAGCAGCGCCCCCGCCCGCGTACGCGCGACCAACAGGCAAGCAAGCGCCCCAGTGGGAATCAACGAGGAAACCCACACCGCGACAGGCGCCGCAGAGACCGCCACCAAAGGGATCAGCCAAGCCGCTGCCGCTAAGGACCACTGACCCTGCAGCAACCGCTCAACAACGAAGGGGTTCCACACCGCAACCGTCATCGCCGCCGCCTTGCCCCACGCCGTTGCAGAGACGCGCCACCCAGCACACGCAGCACCACAGGCCGAGGCCACCATGATCACGCGCACAGCCAGAACTGGGAAAGGAAGGATCCCCAGCAGCGCATCCTGCGGCACGTTACGGGCGGGTAAGTCACCGTAACCAAGAGAGGCTCGCGTCAGCGTCATCTCGGGAAACACCATCATGTCGCGCAGCGCGAAAGCCTCACCAGGAACAAAGAAGGGCCACGTCAGAGCCAACACCAAGAAAAATCCCCAGGCTTTAGCGGCGCGCATAAGACAACGCCAGCCACACCAGGGTCACAACTATCACAGCGCGAGTAAGCCACGCAAGAACTTGCAAGGCACGCAAAAGGATCACGTCGCCCTTCGCCTGATCAAAAGCCTCCGCCCGCGAGCTTTCCGCCATCCGGAAAAAGCCCTCGACCGGCCCGCCCGAGGTTGTCCACGTCTCGTCGAGGATCCGGCCGGTGCGCCGCTCCATATCGAAAGTGCGCTCGGCGCGGTAGTCGCCGTCCTCGATGAGCGCGAGGTACTTGTATGTTTCCAGGCCTCCAACATTGCGAGGGCCCACGTAGTCCATGGCGACAGCCTCCAACGCGAAGGGATCCGAGTAGGGGTAGCTGCGCCGTTCCGGACGGTAAGGGAAAATATAAGTCATGCCGCCGCGATCGCGCACAGGAAAAGCAGTGGTGACAGCGGCGGTGTAGGAGTCGTGGTATTCGGTGGAACCGATAAGCAAACGCGCCCGAATGTCCACCTCATCCTTTTTCGTACCCTGCTCAAACTCCGTTGTGACGGAATAGGGCACAGGCCCGTCGAATACCGTGGTGTACGTTGCAGGGCGATCAATGGCGCGCTGTGAAGCGATTACCGCCGGCGGGATGAAATTCAAAAGAATGCACAAGAGCACCACAGCCGCGGCGATGCGGACACGCCTGAGTCCTACACTGTACACATCAGAAACAATAACCTATTGCCGGAACTTGAGGGCCTGCGCGCTGTCGCCGCCCTCGGGATCCTTGTCACGCATGTAGCGTTCCAGACCGGCGAGGATTCGCCGATCCTCGCCCGCTTCGACTACTTCGTCGCTGTATTTTTCGCCCTGTCCGCCTTCTTGCTTTCGCGCGCCACCCCGCGGACTGGTTACTACTCGCGCCGTATCGCGCGCATCGCGCCCGCATACCTGGTGTGCGTAGTTGTGGTTTCACTCGTACTGCCGGAGCTTTCGCACCTCGGCGCGAGGCAGTTTCTGGGCAACCTCTTTTTGGTGCAGATTTACATGCCTGACGGCCTTGTCGCCGGGCTGACCCACATGTGGTCGCTGTGTGTGGAGGTTGCCTTCTACCTGGCTTTGCCGCTGTGCGTGCGGATACGGCAGCGGTGGATCGCGCTTTTGGTTATGGTGCCGCTGTCACTATTGTGGCCGTGGGCTGTGGCGCCTGTCGACGCCGTAAATATGCAAATCTGGCCGCCGTCGTACATTCCTTGGTTCGCGGTGGGCTTGGCCGCGGCAGAACTGGAACGTTTGGGCGTGACCTGGCGCTGGCCCCGGTGGCCTCTCGTCGCGCTTTTTATCCCTCTGGCCTGGCTCGGCGGGGTTGTGGGCCCAGCCGGTCTGGAACACCCCACACCGGCGCAGTTCAACGTGCGAGTGCTCATCGGCGCTGCCTTCGCTGCGGTTATCGTGGTGCCCTTCGCTCTCGGCCCACGCGAAAACGGACTGCTCGCCTCGCCGGTGATGCGCCATCTTGGGCGCTGGTCTTACTCCATTTTCCTGTGGCATGTCGCCGTGTTGTCATTGGCTTTCCCTGTTCTCGGCGTGCCAGTGTTTAGCGGGTACTTCCTGCCAGTGCTGGTGTTTACTGCTGCGGCGAGTGTGGCAGTTGCATACATCTCCTACGAATGGGTGGAAAAGCCCGGCGCGCGCCTGGTCCGTGGCCTGTCTGGGAGGGTGCTTCGACCTGCAACGACCTCTACAGCAATGCCGCCATCTTCGGGTTGATCAGGGCGCGCACCGCTGCTTGGGCATCGGCGGCGGAAGCAGCGTCGAGGGCGTAAGCCGCCATCTGTTGGCAGGTGGCGCGGTCGTGCATCCTCAGCGCTGCGCGCACGGCGGGCACCTTGGATGCCGCCATGGACAGCGAGGACACACCCAGGCCGACCAAAACCAGCGCCATGAGGGGCTCTCCTCCGGCCTCACCGCACACACCGACGGGTTTGCCGGTGGCTTCGCCGCCCTGGCAGGTGGCCTTGATGAGCTGCAAAAGCGCTGGCTGCCACGGCGAAAGCAGCTCGGCCAGTGCGCCTTGCATGCGGTCGGCGGCCATTGTGTACTGGGACAAGTCGTTGGTGCCGATGGAGGCGAAGTCCACTACCGATAAAAGCCGTGCTGAGGTGATGGCGGCGGCGGGGATTTCGACCATGACGCCCACTTTGGGTAGGTTACGGGCGCGAGCCGTGTCGGCAAACCAGGTGGCCTCGTCGAGGGTGGCGACCATAGGTGCCATAACGCGCAGGTCCGCGGCGCGGCCGGTGGCCTCGTACGCGGCGGCGAGTGCGTCAAGTTGGGTGTCCATGAGATCCTCGCGGGCTTGCGACAGGCGCACGCCACGGCGTCCCAGCGCTGGGTTTTCTTCCTCGCCGAGGTCGGCGAAGCGCAAAGGTTTATCGGCGCCGGCGTCGAGGGTGCGCACCACCACGCGCCGGGTGCCGAAGGCTTTAAGCACTCGGGTGTAGGTGTCGGTTTGTTCCTCAAAGGAGGGGGCGCTGTCGCGGTCAAGGAAAAGAAATTCGGTGCGAAACAGGCCGGTGCCTTCGACGTCTTGGGCAGCGGCGGTGTCGGCGTCTTCGGGGGTGCCGATGTTGGCCAGGAGGTTGATGGGGTAGCCGTCGGCAGTTAAGCCTGCGCCGGTCGAACCAGCCAGCGCTGCTGCACGGCGCTGTGCCCGCTCCCGGAGTTGCGTGACGTCTTCGTCGGTGGGGTAGACAATGACTTCGCCGGAGCCGCCGTCGATGGCAACCTGCGTTCCGGCCTCAATGTCCATGGCGCCGGAGGCACGGACGACGGCGGGAATGCCGAGCTGCGCGGCGAGGATTGCGGTGTGGCTGGTTGGCCCGCCAGCGGCGGTGACGATACCAACGATGAGCTGCGGGTCGAGGCCGACGGTTTCGGCGGGCGCGAGGTCCTCGGCAATCAGGATCGTCGGCGAGGTGACATCGGGGACGCCCGGTTTGGGCAGTCCGCGCAGCTCACAAATGGTGCGGTCGCGAACGTCGTAAAGGTCGGTGACGCGCTCGGCCATGTACCCGCCGAGGTTGGCCAGCAACTGCGCGTATTCTTCGACAGCGTCGTTGACGGCGCGGGTGACACCGGAGCCATGTTTGAGCCGCTTATCGACGGCCTTAGCAAGCGCCTTGTCTTTAGCTAGCTGCGCGGTCGCCTCGAGGATCGGGCGGGCAGCGGGAGCGGAGGTTTCGGCCTGCGCTTTTAGCGACGCCGCCACCGCGTTCATGGCCTCGCGCACTCGTGCGCCATCTGCCGCTGGG
Organism: Corynebacterium sp. BD556; assembly: GCF_038452275.1. NCBI lineage: Bacteria > Bacillati > Actinomycetota > Actinomycetes > Mycobacteriales > Corynebacteriaceae > Corynebacterium > Corynebacterium mayonis. The sequence continues at coordinate 1,688,164 of NZ_CP141643.1, read as the reverse complement.
TCGGTGGAGTTTGGCTCATGGGCATCCACACCCGGGGCGGGCAAAACCTTGACCACCTCGGCGTGGGCGGTGCCGGTTGAAACGCCGATGCCGTAGATGACGCTGTGTTGCTTAAACATGTCTCCAGTTTCCTTCCAATCAGGGCGAAACGGCGTGCTACTCGGCGTCGAGGTCGCGCTCGAGCATGGCGGCGAGTGCGTCGAGGGCTTCAGCGGCCCCGTCATCTTCGCTGCTTAAGGTAACAACGTCGCCGTGTTTGGCGCCCAAGGTCATGACCTCCAGGATGGAGGCGGCGTCGGCTTGTTCTCCGTCGAGGGAGATGACGATGTCGAAGTCGTACTCGCCGGCGGCCTCGGTGAACAGGGAGGCCGGGCGGGCGTGGAGTCCGACGGAGGAGCCAATGGTGGCGGTACGGGAGATCATGGTGGAATCCTTTCCGGTTGTTTGCTTGCTACTGCCTGTATACCCCGGCGCGGGGGCGGGGGTTGTCTCGGCTGCTTTGAGGATGCGCACGATGTGCAAAGTGAGGTAGGAAATTTCGTCTTCGGTGAGCCCGGATCCGAGCCGCAGCTCGATGACGGAGGCGATCCGCTGCGCGCACTTGTGGGCCGCGGGAGAGGAGGCGCGAATAGCCTCCGTGATGGCAAGGCCCTGCTCGTCGAGTTGTTCATGGTTGGAGATGCGCACGAAAAGATAGCGCATGTGGGTGATGAAGCGGGCGACGTTGATGGTGTCGCTGCTCAAAGCGATGGAGAAATCGCTTTCGATAATGGAGATAAGCTGGTTCAACACACCGGTCATGGCGTAGGTGAAGCTGAGGTCCCCGGTGGAAAAGCCTGCGTTGACCAGGTGCAGGGTGATTGCGATGGCTTCCGTGTCGGGCAAGGGGTCGATGCCGCGACCCGCGAGGGCGGCATTGAGGTGGGCCAAAATCGCTTTCGCCTGCTGGTATTCGGCGCCGTAGAGCTGGCTGACCTCAGCGAGGAGCGGATAGTCGACCTGCTGCCCGTTGGCCGCGCGGGTCAGGGCACAGCCGATGTGGTCGGCAAGGGCGATGAGCAGCGAGGAGTTCTGGGAAAGCTTCTCAGGCACTCCGGTTGCGGCCACCGCATCTGTGACCAAGGTGATATGGGCCAGGGGAATTTCGGAGAGTAGCGAGGCAATATGGTCGGGGTCGGGGTCGGGGTCGGGGTCGGGGCCGTCGTCAGGAACGAAAGTGCGGGCGATCTTCGCCGGGTCGACAACACTGCCGGGGCGGGCTTTGAAGCCGATGCCGCGCCCGGTGACGATCCTCTCGCCTGCGTGGTCTTTTGCCAAGACCACGTTGTTGTTAAAAACCCGCAGAATTTCCATCCTGACACCGATTATGGCTGAACTTCGATCACGGTGTCCCCGGCGCTTACCGTTCCTGCGGCGAGAGGTTCAACGCTGGAAAGCTTCTTGCTGTTCGTCACCGTGATCAAGGTGGTTGTGGGGTAGCCGGCCTTTGAGATGGCGTCGAAATCGACGGTGGTGAGCAAGTCGCCCGCTTTCACGCGCTGCTTTTTCTCCACGGCCACCTCGAAGCCTTCACCGTCCATCTTGACGGTGTCGATGCCGACGTGGACGAGCACCTCGACACCCTCATCGGTTTTGATGCCAAAGGCGTGGCCGGTCTTGGCCACAGTGACCAGGGTGCCAGTTACCGGCGCGACCACGGCGGATTCTCTAGGTACGATGCCCACGCCGGCGCCGAGGGCCCCGGAAGCGAAGACTTTGTCGCCGGATTCTGCGAGGCTGACCAGCTCTCCAGCAACCGGCGCCTGCACTGGGATAGTGGCAATCGCGGTGGCGACGGCGGTGCCGCCGCCAGCAGAAGCAGCAACCAGCGTGGGTTCGACACGCTCAGCCTCGGCACGCTCAGCCTCGGCACGCTCAGCTTCGCGTGCGGCTGCGGCTTCGGCTTTTTCCTCGGGTGTGCGGTAATCAGTAAGGACGATGGCGAACATGGCCACGAAGAAGGCCACCGCGATGGACACGATGTAGACCCACACGGGGTTAAACACCACGGTGGTCAGAAGCGAGGTGAACACGAAAGCTTGCGTCTTCACACCTTCAAAGGGGGCGGACAGGATCGCGATGGTCACACCGCCTGCGAAACACCCCAGCAGCATACGCGGGTAGATGCGCTTAAAGCGCAGGTGGATGCCGTAGAGCGAGGGCTCGGAAATACCGCCGAAGAGGCCGGCGGCGAGGGCACCGCTGGCGGTTTGGCGCATCTGGGTGTCGTGGTCGCGCATCGACAAGGCAAGCACACCGGCGGTGGCGCCGAAGCAGGCGAAGTTCCACACGCCCATCGGGCCCTGGATGAAGTCGTAGCCCAGTGTTTGGATATTCACCAGCATCAAGGCGTTGAGCGGCCAGTGCAGGCCGAGCGGCACGAGGAAGGGGTAAAGCATCGGGATCAAAATGGCGAAGATAAACGGCGCGTTTGAGTTCATCCAGGCCAAACCGGTGCCGATTCCGTTGCCCAGCCATATCCCCAACGGGCCGATGAAAAAGGCAGTCAGCGGGATCATGATCAGCATGGAGATAAACGGCACAAACACCATCTGCACGTTGTCCGGGAAGATCTTTTTGAGTGCGTGGTAGACCACCGCCAGGATCGCCACCATGATCAGCGGCACGAACACCTGCCCGCCGTAGTCATTGAGCTGCATCGGCAGACCGAAGATCGTGGTGCTAAACAGGTCCTTGCCCAGGGCCTCGTTGGTGGTGGAGACGGTTTCGGGGAAGCGCTGCGGGTCCGACAGGCTCATGAACTCGGGTGTCATGAGCGCGCCCATGATCGCAGCACCCAGCCACGGGTCGACGCGCAGCTTCTTCGCCGCGTTGTAGGCCACCATCAGCGGCAGGAAGTAGAACACGCTGCGCCACATTGCGTCGAAGAATACCCAGGTGGCCGACTTGTTGTCGTCGCGGAAATCAATCACGTGGAACGCGTCGAGCACCGCCGCGATCGCAATGATGAGCGACGCACCCAGCAGCACGCCCAAAATAGGACGAAACGAGTCCGACAGGTACTCGAAGAAGTTGTCCAGCCAGGCGTACTTGCCGCGCGCTTTGGAGCGGGCTTCTTCCTTGACGTCGGCGTCGGAGCGTGCGGCTGCACCACTGTTTTTCATCTCGGGCAGGTGCGTAATGGCGGTATACATGGACTCCACGCCACCACCGCAGATCACTTGGTAGCGGCTGTCGCCTTGGTGGACGGTTCCCAAAACTCCGGGGACTGCATCCAATTCGACTTCGTTGACTTTGCCCACGTCATGTAGCTCGAGGCGCAAACGTGTGGCGCAGTGCGTGAGGCTGGCGATGTTTTCTGCCCCGCCGAGATTTTCGACGATCGCCCGCGCACTGGAATCCCGCGATGTTGACATCGTGACCTTCCTTGACTTGTTAGGGCAGGGCTGGTGTCGAAGGTGAGGGGAAAGAAAAAGACCCGAGACACCACCAAGTGGATGCCTCAGGTCTTGCCTCATTTCCGAGTAACAACCCTGGGTTGGTTTCTACAATTGTGACTTTAGACCCCACCACGGCAATAAGGCAAGGCAAGTCACAGTCCGTCCCCATCAGGCCAGGAAAGAGCCGCAAGCGCCGCGCAGCCCGCTATCAGAACCAAAAATGAGCTGCCCGCGTAGTTTTCCTGGGGCCAAGGCGCACGCGCCAACCACAAACCCATAAACACGGTGGACCCGCCAGCGATTAACCACGAGGGGATCAACGTGAAGCGTCGGATCGCCCACACAGCGGTAAAGGCCAACGCACCCGGCACAAGGCCAACACCGACGGCGGCCAGTGAGGCAGACCAGGTGCGCTCGCCCGGGCCCGGATGGGCGAAACATTCGCGGCGGCGCAACCCACACAGGCCAAGTATGGTGCAGCCCACAAAGGTGAGAAAGGAAAGTGCACCTCCTGCGGCGAGACTGAGGCGGTAGGGGCGCTCACCGGCAAAGGTCATGGTGAACTCACCGCCGACGCCGGGTGGGACGCGGAAGCCCTGCATGTGGGCGTCGATAAGCGTGGGCTCAAGCGTTGTGTCGTCGATACTGCCGCGCAAGCCTGCGTTGAAACCGCGGGTAGTCACAATGATCTGTTCATTCTCGCGCGCGTCGACGTGGCCGTTGAAAGCCGTCCACGCTGGCGGCTCAAACACCGTACGGCTAATGCTGAGGGTTTCAGCGGTCGAAAGCACCTCATGGGCGCCCGCCTCAAGGTAGGCAGTGCCTTCGACGGGCTCGCCGTCAACCGTGGCGGGCGCACTAAACTCCCAGGTCGCAGGGGTGTCCGTGGTGAAGCGGCGGTGGATGAGCTGCGTTGCGGGAAAGATGCGCTGGAAGAAGTAATTCTCAGCGGTGCCCGGCACCTCCACGATGCGCGAAACACCTGAGTCGATTTGGGTAATGCCCACGCGCCCTGTCAACGTGATGCGCGCTAAATCACCGTGAACCCGGATGGAGCGAGCTTCTGCGCCGACAAGGGAAATGGAGCGCTGGGAGGAATCGTCACTAAGCACAACGGTGGTGTCCTCAGTGGCGGTAATAGAGATGGAGCTGCCCTCGACACTTGTTTCGATCCAGGCCTCCTCGTCGCCGGGGGCGGGCCACCAAGCCGTCTCAGCAAGACCATCAAAAGCGGCGGTGAGCGAAGCGGAAGGGTTGGCGCCGCCGAACGCGGTGGCGTCGGCAGCAGAACTCGAAGCGCGAGCCTGACCCACCTGCGTTACCGCCACCGGCGTGCCGGAGGAGGGGTAGTCCTTCAGGCGGTTGCGCACATCGGCGCCCTCCGCAAGATCGTAAAGATGGGCAGAAAGCGGAGAGCGCAGCGTGCCGTAGTTGCGTGCCGCCAACGCTGGGGTGTCGGTAATGATCGTGGGATTGTCCCCGGTCAAAGTGGCGGGGAAATAACCGCGCTCCTTATACAAAAGGGCTAAGACCTCCCCGCCGCCGTCGACACGCACCGGGGCAAAAGACGTAAGCATCATGTCGCGGCTGCCCTCCAGAAGATGAATTTCCACCGCGCCGAAACGCGCCGTGGGCGCACCTAACTGCGGGGTGTCAGGTGCGGCCTCAAGGTCATGGCGCACAATGATCGCACCGACACCAAGGGAGCGCAACGCCTCCCCGTCCAAAGCGTAGACCTGCCCGTCAAGCCCACGGATTGTCTCCGGAGCCACCAAAGGAACCGCGTCGCGCACCGCAAAATTGACATCAGTGACAGCCTGAATCGGCTCGTCGCGGGTCCAGCCCCAGTCTTGGCGCGCAAAGGAACTCGCCGGCACCACCAAACTACGAGTGCCCGCAGCATGCTCATTGAGCCACTGACCAGCCGCAACCCAGTCGGGCGACACTTCCGTCCACGTCCCCTGGGGCAAAAGGCGCAGCGACCATACAGGGGCAATCGCCACCACCGCCGCCAGCACCGCCGCCACCACCGCCGGTGGGCGCACATGCGACAGCGCCCACCCAGCACCTAAAACCACAGGCAAACGCACCAAGAAATCGAGTTTGTGCAAGTTGCGGAAGGGGGCAAGGGGGCCGTCGTAAAGCGAAGGCACAAAGTGCGCAGTGCCCAGAACAAAAAAGCCGAGCGCGAAAAGTGCCACGAAGAAACCACGCCACGGCATGTCGCGCCGGGCAAGTCCCGCCACCCCGATCGCAGCAACAAAGGTGGTGGCCAGGATGAACACAGGTTCAGCAACAAGCAGGAAACCGGCGGCGCGTTCCGTGTCCACGAACGGCGACCAACTTGTCATCCCGCGCAGGATCTCGGCTGGGTTGAGCCAAAAGGAGGTGACGAAGGCGGATTCGATGAACTCCGTAAACGGCGGCGAGTAGCGCCCCAGCACGAGCAGCGGGCCGATCCACCAGGCGCTTAGCAACACCGCACCAACAAACCAAAGAGCAGCGGCGCGGGCTTGGCGGCGCCACAGCAAAAACACCAACGCCGGAACGCAAGCGAAAATGGTTGCGGTGGCGTTGACCGCCCCCATCAGGGCGACCGGGATGAGCGAAGCCGCCACGTTTGGGCGTTGCCGCACAAGACCAACAAGCGTCCACGGCACGAGCGCGACCGGCCAGGCCTCCGAAGAAATAGCGGTCAGGGTGGTCAAAATCCGGGGGCTAAAGGCGTAGAGCACCGCGGAGAAAACAGCGGCCCCGTGCGGCAGCCCGATCCGGCGGGCCAACAGTAAGGTTCCCGAAAAGGCGAGGCAGACAAGCAACGACCACCACAAACGCTGCAGCACCCAATCCGGAAATGGCAAGAGGAAAAAGGGGCCCTGGGGAAAGAGGTAGCCGTAGGCTTGGTTTTGAATCTGCCCGAGAGTGAACTGGTCGGTATAAGCGTGGGTGGCTTGGCGCAAAAACCCGAGCGGGTTCTGGGTGAGGTTGAACTTCGTATCGGCGGCGACGCGGCCCGGAGGTTGCGCGAAAATGACCAGGGTGAAAAGCACCCACCCGAAAAGGTGACTGAAGACGGGGTGTTTATTAAGCAAGGGCGCCTACTGGCGCGAGCCGTACTCCGGGCCGCCGAGGACGGCCTCGTGTGCGGGCACGGCGTTGCCCGCCGGCACTGTGCTTTGACCGGAAAAGGAGGCGATGCCGATAACTCCGACGGCGCCCAGCACGATGCCGACAACGATGCTGGCCACCAGCGGGGACAGTGCGCGCTGGGGAAGGTGCTGGGGTTTTTTCGACATGGCCGAGATTCTAGCAGCGCGGGCGGTTGAATCCAGGCTGTGTTCGGGAGAGGGGGCGTTTTTCGCTGTTATGGGTAGGTGGAGTGGGCGCCTCTGGGTACAGTGAACACGTTTTGTCCCCGTCGAAAGACCGCACCTAGTAAGGAGGAAGACGTGATAGTTTCCGCCCGCGCCTTCGTGGTCGCCTTCAGTGTGTTGGCGCTTGCCGGGTGCGCGCCGCAGCAACCCGCCGGGGAGTCGTTGCCGGAGCCGACGGTGGACGTTGAGCAGCCGGAGGTTTCGCCCGCCCAGCAGCGCGTTCCTCAGGAAGTCAGGGCGAAGGTCGCCTCTTTGATGGTGGTTGGCGTGGCGAACTATGAGCAGGCCCGCGCCGCGCTCGACGAGGGTGTGGGTGGGCTGATTGTTCCGAGTTGGGCAGATCCGCGGCTGCTGACGGAGCAGGGGCGCAACATTAACGCGCTGCGGGAGCAGTACCAGCGGCCTTTTTCGGTGGCGATTGATTTTGAGGGTGGCCGTGTTCAGCGCCACACGCAGGTGCTCGGCGAGTGGATGCCGCCGGGTGACCTTGCCCAGCAGCCGCCGGAGGTCATCCAGGGCACCGGCTACGACATTGGGCGTTCCCTGCGCGCCCACGGGGTCAATGTTGATTACGCGCCGCTTCTCGACGTCGACGGCGCTGGTCTTGCGATCGTCGGCGACCGTGCTTTCGATTCCGACCCGGCCGAGGTCGCGCGCGTGTCGATGCTGTTTGCGCAGGGGCTTGCCGACGCCCACGTCACCCCGACCTTCAAGCATTTCCCCGGCCACGGCCGCGCCTCCGGCGATACTCACTTAGGTTTGGCGCTGACCCCACCGATTGAGGAGCTGCACCGCTTCGACCTTGTGCCTTACGGCCCGGCGTTGAGTCGTTTTACCCAGGCCAGCGTGATGATGGGGCACATGATTGTGCCTGGCCTCGGCCCGGAGGGGGTGCCGTGTTCGCTTAACCCTGAGGCTTACCGCATCCTGCGCGAGGGCGATTACCCGGGAGGGGTTCCTTTCGATGGGGTGGTGGTGACTGACGATTTATCGGGCATGCGCGGGATTTTGGATTACCAGCCCACCCCGGAGGCGGTGAAGAACTCGATTGCGGCTGGTGCGGATCAGGCGCTGTGGTCCTCGGGAGCCGATGTAGCGTTGATCATTGATGAGGTCACCGCCGCGGTGAAATCCGGGGAGATCCCAATGCAGCGCATTGATTCTGCGGCGGTGAGGACGCAGCAGCAACTACTCAGCGTAGGCCTCTGACAGCGGCATCTACGGTCACCACTAGGCAGTTTTTTAGTCCTCTACTACCCTTAGACGGGTGAGTAAGGTAACAGGAACTTCGCGCGGACGGCAAGGTGGCGGCAGGGTGGGCAGGATCCTGCTGGGGATAGTCGTCGGTATTTTCGCTATTTTGCTGGCGCTTTACGTCGCGGACATGGCGATGAACCGAGGCAATGTGCCTCGCGGCACGACGGTCGGCGGGGTGTCAATCGGCGGTAAGGCACCCGATGAGGCAGAGGCGAAGCTGAAAAATGAGCTCGGTTCGAACGTGACGAAACCTGTGACCGTACACGCCGGCAAGCAGTCCGCGAAGTTCGTTCCTGCCGAGGCGGGACTGGACGTAGATTGGCGCGAGACGGTCCGCTCCGCCGGTGTTGAGTCCGCCAACCCGATTGTGCGGTTGAAGAACCTGTTTACTACCCACGAAGTTGATACGGTCACCGCTGTCGACGATTCAAAGCTTTCCCCCCAGCTCGACCGTTTGCGCAAGGAGCTCTACCGCGACCCGATCGACGGCTTCATTGAAATTGCCAGCGGCAACGCGAAGGTCAACGACCCGGTCTTAGGGCAAGAAGTTGAGCGCGCCGCGTTGAAAGAAGCGATCACTTCCGGTTGGCTCAGTCCCGAAGGTGTCAACGTTGAGCCGAATCCTGTGGAACCGAAGATCAACGAAGCAGTGATCACAGCGGCGCTGGAGGGCCCCGTTAAGGCCGCACTATCTGGCCCGCTGAGCGTGCGTGGGCGCGAAAACGTCGAGGCGGTAATAAGCAAGGAGCGGCTCGGCGAGATCGTTGAGTTCAACAATGTCGATGACCGCATCGACGCGGTGATCAACCGTGAGCGCGTCGGGCAAATCCTCGGAGAACAGCTCGCCCCCACAGTCACCGAGATGAAAAACGCCCGTGTGCTTGCAGGCGGCGGTGTGGAACCCAGTGTTGATGGTTTGGATGTTGACTGGGATAAAACCCTTGCGGGTTTCGATGATCGGCTCCTCGGCGCCGCTGAGCGCGAGTGGGTTGCGGAGTACAAGCCAGTCCCGGCGAAGTTCACCACCGAGCAAGCGGAGTCGGCGACCTTCAACGAGGAAGTGGGCTCCTTTACCACCGGTGGGTTTAGTTCCGCCTCCGGGACCAACATTCGCCTCGTGGCTAACAAGGTCAACGGTGCCATTGTCAACCCGGGCGAAACTTTCTCCCTCAACGGCTACACCGGGCCGCGCGGCACGGCTCAGGGTTATGTGGAATCTGGGATTATTCTCGATGGACACGCCGACAAGGCTGTCGGCGGCGGTATCTCCCAGTTCGCCACCACGTTATACAACGCCGCGTATTTCGCGGGCATGACGGATGTGGCTCATACGCCGCACTCCTACTACATCTCCCGCTACCCGGCTGGCCGCGAAGCGACCGTCTTTGAGGGTGCGATTGACCTGGTCTTTCGTAATGATTCGGCGTACCCAGTCAGAATTGTCGCTAGCGCCAGCGCCAGCGATGTGACCGTGAGGCTGATGGGTGTCAAAACGGTCCAAGTTGAGTCGATCAACGGTGGGCGCTGGGTGCCGACCCAGCCCCAGCCGAAGACGGTGGCTGGCCCCAGTTGCGCACCTTCGGGTGGGGCGCCGGGCTTTACCACCTCAGACACACGGGTAATTAGGGACCTTTCGGGCAACGAAATCTCCCGCGAGACGCAGACCACGGTGTACGACCCCCAGCCGATTATCCGCTGCGGGTAGTCCCCCGGCGCATTGAGCCCACACCCACTGCAACAGCGTGAGTCCGGGCCGCAACGGCAGACAAATTGGGTGAGGTAGGCCTAAAGAGTCATTGCCGGGCAGGGGCGCTGGGGGGATACGGCCCTTAAAGTTTGGAGCCGGCGACGAGAATCGAACTCGCGCTCTCAGCTTGGGAAGCTGATGTTCTACCATTAAACTACGTCGGCAATGCTAGGAAATCTTAGCACCCGACGGCGGGTGTTTAACAAACTGGTGGCAGCTAGACTGTGGGCGTGCTTCTTTCAGACCATGACATCCGCGAGGCCGTCGATTCGGGCCGCCTCGGCATCGCCCCTTACGACCCTCAGCTCGTGCAGCCTTCGTCCGTTGATGTGCGCATGGACCGCTTTTTTCGGGTGTTTAACAATTCGAAGTACACCCACATTGACCCGAAGTTGGAGATGGAGGAGCTGACCACACTGGTTGAGGTCCCGGAAGGCGAGGCTTTTGTGCTTCACCCGGGCGAGTTCGTGTTGGCTTCCACCCTTGAGCTTTTCACTCTGCCCGACGACCTCGCTGGCCGTCTTGAGGGCAAAAGCTCCTTGGGTCGCTTGGGCCTTTTGACCCATTCAACTGCCGGTTTCATTGACCCCGGTTTTTCCGGCCACATCACCTTGGAGTTGTCGAATGTGGCAAATTTGCCGATCACGCTGTGGCCGGGCATGAAGGTGGGGCAGATGGCGCTGTTCAATCTGACTTCACCAGCGGCTGTGCCTTATGGTTCCGGTGGTTTGGGGTCGAAGTACCAGGGCCAGCGCGGACCGACACCGTCGAAGGCGTACCTGAATTTCCGTTAGTTTCTCGCGCAGCGGTTTTCCTGTGTGCGTGCCATGATGGGACGCATGCGTATGACGGTGATTGGTACCGGGTATTTGGGTGCGACGCACGCGGCGTGCATGGCTGAGTTGGGTCATGATGTGTTGGGTGTGGATGTCGATGAGTCCAAGATTTCGCGGTTGAAAAATAGTGAGGTTCCGTTTTTTGAGCCGGGTTTGCCGGAGGTGTTGCAGCGCAACATTGAGGCGGGCCGGTTGGATTTCACTACTGATTACGCTGCGGCGGCGCGGAGTGCGAATGTCCATTTCATTGGGGTGGGTACGCCGCAGCAGCGTGGTTCTTATGCGGCTGATACACGTTTTGTGGAGGCTGTGATTGATGATTTGGTGCCGCTGTTGGAAGGCGATCATGTAATTGTGGGCAAGTCGACGGTGCCGGTGGGTACGGCGGCTGCTTTGCAGGAACGGGCTGATGGTTTGGCGGGGCCGGGCACGCGTGTGGAGATTGCGTGGAATCCGGAGTTTTTGCGTGAGGGTTACGCGGTGAAGGACACGATTGAGCCGGATCGGATTGTGTTGGGTACGCGGGGGCATGATTCGCGTGCGGAGGAGATCGCCCGTGAGGTCTACGCGGCGCCGTTGGCTCAGGGCACGCCGTTTCTTGTGACGGATTTGCAGACGGCGGAGCTGGTGAAGGTGGCGGCGAATGCGTTTTTGGCCACGAAGATTTCGTTTATCAACGCCGTGAGCGAGGTCTGTGAGATCGTGGGTGCGGATGTGACGCAGTTGGCGGACGCTATTGGTTATGACGACCGCATTGGGCGGAAGTTTCTTGGTGCGGGGTTGGGCTTTGGTGGGGGTTGTTTGCCGAAGGATATCCGTGCCTTTATGGCGCGTGCTGGTGAGGTGGGTGCGGATCAGGCGTTGACGTTTTTGCGTGAGGTCGATGCGATTAATATGCGGCGGCGTCAGCGTGTGGTCGATATTGCGCGTGAGGAGCTTGGGTCGTTGATTGGCCGGCGGATTACGGTGCTGGGGGCGGCGTTTAAGCCGAATTCGGATGATGTGCGTGATTCGCCGGCGCTGGCGGTGGCGGGGCAGTTGTCGTTGGCGGGTGCGGATGTGCGTGTGTTTGATCCGGAGGCGATGGATAATGCGCGCCGTGTGTTTCCCACGTTGGATTACGCAGCTTCGCTTGACGATGCGCTTTCTGGCGCCGAGCTTGTCATCCTCGCCACGGAGTGGCAGGTGTTCCGCGAGATGGATCCTGTTGAGGTGGCGGGGCTCGTCGATAAGCAATTGCTTATCGACGCCCGCAATGTCCTCGCTGTGCCCGCCTGGCAAGCTGCTGGCTGGACCGTGCGCGCACTGGGAAGAAACGTTTGACATGCGAAGCTGCCTCAGCGTCGGGCAAGATGGTTCCCATGGCCAAAAAGATGACAGGAAAGTTTGGCAAAGGCGCGCTCGGTGCCGCCGCTGCGGTGTTGGGTGGCGTTGCCATTCATGACCTCACCCAGACGAAGCACCCCATCTTGCGGATGTACCCTGTGCGACGTGCCCTCTGAATGGGCCGCCGACTGGGAACTGTCCTGCCCGGACAGCTTCCGGCAAAGCTAGGGCGCTGGGCTTTCAGCTTCTTCGTGCACCGTAGAGCCCCAGGCCACAAGACCCCCAGCAGCCCTAGTGTTGGTGGTAATCGCTAAGGAAGTTGCCGAGACGCTCGATGGCGTTTTCAAGCTGGGATGCCCAAGGCAGGGTCACTACACGGAAGTGGTCAGGTTTCGGGTAATTGAAGCCGGTGCCCTGCACCATGAGGATTTTCTCGGATTTGAGTAAGTCGAGCATGAAGCGTTCATCGTCGTGGATGTTGTACATTTCAGTGTCGATTTTGGGGAAGGCGTAGAGCGCGCCTTTGGGTTCGATGACAGAAATGCCGGGGATTTCACGCAGCTTCTTCACGGTGATGTTGCGTTGTTCGGTGAGGCGTCCGTTTTCGGCGGTGAGTTCGTAGATGGATTGGCGGCCGCCGAGGGCAACTTGAATGGCGTGTTGTCCGGGCACATTCGCGCACAGGCGGGTGCCGGCGAGCAGATCAAGGCCTTCGATGAAGCCTTTGGCGCGGCGGCGAGGCCCAGTTATCACCATCCAGCCAGCACGGAAGCCGGCGACGCGGTAAGCCTTGGACAGGCCGTTGAAGGTCACAGTGACAAGGTCGGGGCCAACCTCGGCCATGGAGATGTGTTGGGAGCCGTCGTAGAGCACACGGTCGTAGATTTCGTCGGAAAAGACGACCAGCTCATGTTCGCGGGCGATGTCGGCGATACCTTTGAGGGTTTCGCGGGAGTACACCGCGCCCGTCGGGTTGTTGGGGTTGATCACCACGATGGCTTTGGTTTTTGAAGTCACCTTGGAACGGATGTCTTCGAGCGAGGGGTTCCAATTATCCTCCTCGTCACACAGGTAGTGCACCGGTTTGCCGCCAGCGAGGGTCGAAGCCGCAGTCCACAGTGGGTAGTCGGGGGCGGGGATGAGGATTTCGTCGCCGTCATTGAGCAAGGCTTGAGTAGACATGGTGATCAGTTCGGAGACACCGTTTCCCAAGTAGACATCGTCGATATCGAAGTGGGGGAAGTCGTCGATCACCTCGTAGCGGGTGACAATCGCGCGGCGTGCCGGGATGATGCCTTTTGAGGCGGAATAACCTTGTGAAGTCGGCAGCGCGGCGATCATGTCGCGCATGATCACATCGGGTGCGTCGAAGCCGAAAATGGCGGGGTTGCCGGTGTTGAGTTTGAGAATGGTGTGGCCGTCGCGCTCCATCGCCTCAGCGGTGGCGCTCACAGGGCCACGGATGTCGTAGAAGACGTTTTTCAGCTTGTCCGCCTGGTCGAAGTGGCGGTGCTTGGGCACAGCGCTCGTCGACTTGACGTTGTCACCAGACTTGCCATCCTGCTTTTTGCTCATGTGACAATACTAGCCAGGAGTCTTAAAGCCCCGAGGGTTATTGCTTTTTGAAGCGGTTGACTGTGTGGTGCGCGACGTTGATCGCGTCGGTCGTCAACTGGCTGACCTGTTGTTTGCGTTGGACGCGCTGAGCTGCGATCTCGTGCGCGCGGGAGGCTTCAATTTCGAGTTGTTGGACGCGCACCAGCTCGCGGCGGCGCTTCTCCAGTTGGCGGATGCTGGGGAGGTACCAGTTGTCTGGGCCGACCTTCATCACGTAGAGCAGGATGAAGAGGGTGGGGATAATGAGCAGGGGCAGTGCCGTCGCGCCGCTTCCGGAAAAAAAGGCTGCGATAATGGTCGTACCGATGGAGCCGAGGGTGCCCAACCAAAACACGCCAGCGCGGGTGCGTTTGCCGCGCATCTGCGCGTAATGGATCTCCTCCGGGGTATAAAGCGTTTGCTCGCCGGGTACCGGTGCAGCGGGCAACCCGGAGAGTTTGATGGCGGGGGCGGGGCTGGGCAGATCGTCGAAAAGCGGTGTGAGCTGGGAGAAAAACTGCGCCTTGGACACGGCTGCGCAGCGCTCGTCGAATTCGTCCATGGTGAGGCGACCTTCGCCGAGCGCCTGGCTGAGCGCGCTGATCGCTTCGGTGCGTTCGCTGTCGCCGATGCGGAAATTTCCGTATGAGGTGCTCATAGGTCCTCAGTTTAGCTACTTTTCGCCGGAGAATTGCGACTGGTTAAGCCTCCAGTAGGTGCCGCGGCGGCCAAGTAACTCGGTGTGGTTGCCGTGTTCAACGATGCGGCCGTTTTCCATGACGAGGATGGTGTCAGCTTCGCGGATGGTAGAGAGGCGGTGGGCGATAACGAAGGAGGTGCGCTCGGCGCGCAGCGCGTTCATCGCCTTTTGCACGAGAACCTCGGTGCGTGTGTCCACTGAGGAGGTCGCTTCGTCGAGGATGAGCACCTGCGGGCGGGCAAGGAAAGCGCGCGCAATGGTAATTAACTGTCGCTCGCCCACGGACAAAGAACCGGAGTCTTGGTCGATGAGCGTGTTGTATCCCGCGGGAAGGGAATGGACGAAGCGGTCGACAAAAGTTGCCTTGGCGGCGGCGATGACTTCCTCGTCGGAGGCGTCGAGCCGACCGTAACGGATATTGTCCATAATGGTGCCCGAAAACAGCACTGCGTCTTGCAGCACCATACCGATTGCGCTTCGCAGTTGCGTGCGCGGCATGTCGCGGATGTCTTTGCCATCGAGGGTGATCGAGCCTGAATCGACGTCGTAGAAGCGCATGATCAGGTTCACCAGTGTTGTTTTGCCGGCGCCGGTGGGCCCCACGATCGCCGCGGTGTGGCCCGGCCGCACTTCCAAGGTGAGGTCCTGGATGAGCGGCTCGTCGGTGTAGGAAAAAGACACGTTGTTGAAGCGCACATGGCCCGCCTCGGCCTTATCGCCCACTTCTTTCGTGTCGGGAGATTCCTCCTCGGCGTCGAGGAACTCGAAGATGCGCTCGGCGGAGGCCACGCCGGACTGCAACATTTGGGCCATGCCAGCGATCTCCCCGAGGGGTTGGTTGAACTGGCGAGAGTACTGAATGAACGCAGTGGCACTGCCGAGCGTGATCGTGCCGGAGGCGACTTTCAAACCACCTAAAACTGCGATGACCACATAGGACAAGTAGGAGATGAACTGCATGATCGGGTGCATGGAGTTCGACAGGAACTGGGCGGTGGAGGAGGCGTCGAAAAGCGCGGAGTTTTTGCGCTCGAAGTCCTCGCGCAAAGACTCAGTGCGCCCAAAAATCAACGCGATCTCGTGGCCGGTAAAAGACTCCTCGACGTGGCCGTTGAGCTCTCCGGTTGCCTTCCACTGCGCGGTGAACTGTCTTTGGCTGCGGGTGCCCACCACACCCATGACCAGCGCGGTCAACGGCAAGGTGAGAAGGGCGACGAGCGCGAGTTGCCAGGAAATCCAAAACATCATGGACATGATGCCCAGCACCATCAACGCAGCGTTGAAAAGCTGCGACAGCGCCTGTTGGAGGGCCTGCTGGACGTTATCTACGTCGTTGGTGGTGCGCGACATGATATCGCCGCGTTGCCGCGAGTCGAAGTAATTTAGGGGCAGCCGATGAAGTTTGGTTTCCACACCCTGGCGCAGCGCGTACACCGCGTCCATGGTGAGTCTGTTCAAAATGGCGCCCTGTAACCACATGAGGATGCTAGATGCCAGGTAGAGCCCTAAAACGACGAGGATAAGGCTGCCTAATCGGTCGAAATCTATGCCCTGCCCGGGACGCACATCCATTGCCTCCGCCATGGAAGCGAAGCGTTCCTGACCGGCCGCGCGCATGGATTCGACGGCCTGCTCTTTGCTTAGCCCGGCAGGGATCTGCGCGGCGAATACGCCGGAGAAAATTACGTCCATTGCGTCGCCGAGCACGCGCGGGGCAGACACGGCAAAAACAACAGATCCAACGTTCATCAAAAAGACCGCGGTTAGCGCGATTTTGTAGGGGGCGAGCAGGCCAAGTAGACGTTTGGCGGAAGGCCAGAAGTGTTTCGCCTTGCGTGGGGCTTTGTTGGACCAGTCGTCGCCGGCCATCTTCTCCTCATATTCGGCGAGTTGTTCGTCGCTCATCTGCTCGCTCACGCGCTGACCTCCTGTTGGGACGCGACGATTTCTTGGTAGGTTGCGTTGGTTTCCAGCAGTTCGTCGTGGGTGCCGCGCGCGACGATTTCGCCGGCTTCCATAACGAGGATCTGGTCGGCACCGCTTATCGACGCCACCCGTTGCGCCACCACCAGCACCGTAGCGTTTCGGGTGTAGGACGTCATTGCCTCACGCACCTTCGCGTCCGTGATGGCGTCTAGGGCAGAAAATGAGTCGTCGAAAATAAACACTTTCGGGCGTGCGACTAACATGCGGGCGATGGACAGTCGTTGGCGCTGCCCACCGGAGACGTTCGTTCCGCCCTGGGAAATTGGCATCTCGAGGCTGTCCACGAAGTCTGCCTGCGCGGCGCGCAGCGCTTCCCACAGTTCCTCGTCAGTTGCCTCTGGGTCACCCATGCGCAGGTTGGAGGCTACCGTTCCAGAGAAGAGATAAGGTTTTTGGGGCACCATCGAAACCCGTTGAACTAAGTCAGCGCGTTGCATTGCGGTGACATCGGTGGCGTCGACGAGGACTTGCCCCTCGGTGGCGGTGCGCAGCCGGGGGATGAGCGAGATGAGCGTCGACTTGCCGGAACCAGTAGAGCCAATGATCGCGGTGGTGGTGCCGGGGCGCGCGGTGAAAGACACGTCGCGCAGCACCGGTTCCTCAGCGCCGGGGTAGGTGTAAGTGACATTGCGAAGCTCCACGAGCCCTTCGTTGGTGGCCGGGAGCACAGTTTGTGTCGGCCGGCCCGCGACCGGCTCATGTGTTAGAAGTTCCCTGATGCGGCGAGCGCACACGAGGGCGCGTGGCAGCATCATCGCCACATAGGTGCCCATCATCACCGCCACAAGAATCTGCATCAGGTACTGCATGAAAGCGGTTAGAGCGCCAACTTCGACCTCGCCGGCTGCAACCCGATGCCCGCCGAACCACAACACCGCGGCGGTGGCCAGGTTGAGAACAAACATGATCACGGGAAAGAGCAACACGAACACGCGGCCAATGTTGAGGGAGATCCGTGTGATCTCATCGTTAGCAGTTGTGAAGCGCTGCGTTTCGTGTTCCTCGCGAACGAAAGCGCGCACGACTCGGATGCCGGCGATTTGCTCCCGCAGCACCCCGTTGATGCTGTCAAGCTTGTTTTGCATTGACTTGAACATGGGCAGCAACAGAGCCATGAGCACACCGACAATGGCAAAAAGCGCGAGGACTGCTGCCGCAACGAGCCACGACATTCCAGGGTCCTGCCGGATGGCCATGACGATGCCGCCGACAGCCATGATGGGGGCCGCAACCATGAAATTGAGAAAGAGCAGGAACACCATTTGCACCTGCTGGACGTCATTGGTGCCGCGTGTGACCAGGGTGGGGGTGCCGAACTTACTTAAGTCCTCCGCAGAAAACGCATTGACGCGCGTATATACTTCGCGGCGCACATCGCGCCCGAGCCCCATTGCTGTCCGCGCCGCGAACCATACCGCCGCAACGGCGGCTATGACCTGAACGAAGGCGACGAGCAGCATAAGCGCGCCGATGCGCCAGATGTAGTCCACGTCGGCGTTGACTACGCCCTCGTCGATGATCTTCGCGTTGAGGTCGGGAAGATACAAGGTGGCCAGGCTGGTAATGAACTGCAGTAGGACGATCAGGCCGACGTACCCCTTATACGGCCTAGATGCCCGGATGAGAATGGTCACGAGGTCCAACGTCGGTGGCCCTTTCACAACATAACAAGGTGGGCAAAAGTGACCACGCCGATCTTACGCGCCGAGCTTCAGTGCCCCCAAACTGCGCAAGGCGTGGCCAATTCGAGTGAATGAAAAACCAGTGGCCTATATCACTAAAGTTCCTTGCTGTGTTATAGAGTTATGAACATCCCACAATTGGCGTCGAGACGTTGTCCCCTCACAGGAAGGGGGCAACGCGGACCGGACCTCAAAAGGAGTACGCCATGGTTGACAACGACAAAAGCCACAGCAAAGACGACTCGCGCGGCGCGGGAGCCGTGACGTCTCCGGACAGGCCCTCGGCACCTTCTGGGACTGACAACACCTCCACAGGCAATAAATGGGTGGACAAATTCCTCAACGGTGTCGAGTACGTGGGCAACAAGCTGCCCGAGCCGTTCACCATCTTTTTGTTCCTGTTCTTGCTCACGGGCGTCATCTCAACCTTGTTCGCGTGGCAGGGAGTGACGTTTTCCGTTCCCGGTGACGAGGAGGCGAAACAAGTCAAGGGCTTGTTCACCGGCGAGGGCCTGGCGTGGTTTACCACCACCATGGGACAAAACTACATCGGCTTTCCTCCCTTGGTCACGGTCCTGCCGATCTTGCTGGGAGTTGGGATCGCGGAGCGCTCCGGCATGCTCTCCGCGCTGATCCGCAAACTTTTCGGCGCAGCACCTAAAGCGATCCTGCCCTACGCGGTGGGAATCATTGGTGTGACGGGATCAATTCTGGCGGACGCTGCCTTCGTTGTCATCCCTCCCTTGGCGGCGATGGTGTTCAAGGCGGCGGGCCGCCACCCCGTCGCCGGTTTGCTAGGAGGATTTGCTGCGGTGGGCGCGGGATATTCCACGGCCCTGTTCCCAACCTCCCTTGACGCGCTGTTTGCCGGAATCACCACGGCGGTGATGGAGACGTTGCCTAACTTTGATTTTCAGGCTGTCAACGCCGTGTCTAACTACTTCTTCAACATCGCTAGCTCGCTTGTTTTGGGTTTGATCGCCGGCTTTATCATCGACAAGGTTTTGGAGCCGCGCATGTGGAGCCAGAGCGTGCCCACCGAGGAGGAAATTGACCCGGCAGAAGCGAAGGAACGCGGCGACCGTGACGCGGAGGGCAACGAGTTGTCCCCGGAGCTGTCCGCGGCAGAAACCCGCGGCTTGGTGTGGTCGCTGCTGGCGACGCTCGTGCTGACAGGGCTCATCTTGTTCGGGGTGCTCATCCCTGATTCGCCGTGGCGCAACGAAGACGGCGGCTTTTTGCCGAAGTCTCCGCTGCTCGGATCCATCGTGTTCATCATTTTCGCGTATTTCATTCTCATGGGCGTGGTGTACGGCTCGATTGTGGGAACGGTCAAGGGCATGAAAGATGTCGTGAAGATGATGGGGCAGTCGTTGAACTCGATGATGGGTTTTTTGGTGCTTGCTTTCATCCTGGGGCAGTTCGTGGCGTTGTTCGCCTGGACCGGAATCGGCACCTACACCGCAGTCAAGGGTGCGGCGTTTTTGGAAGGCATCGGTTTGACTGGTTTCGCGGCCATCCTCGCCTTCTGCGTGTTGGCTTCGCTGCTGAACCTTCTGATCATCTCCGGCTCGTCCATGTGGACACTGATGGCCGCAGTGTTCGTGCCGATGTTCGCGTTGTTGGGCTACGAACCGGCGTTTATTCAGGCCGCTTTCCGTGTCGGTGATTCTGCAACGCAGATCATCACCCCGCTTAACCCCTACCTGATTGTCATGCTTGGGTTGTTGCAGCGCTACGAACCGCAGGCCGGCATCGGCACGTTGATGTCGCGGCTGATCCCGTTCGTGCTTCCTTTCTGGGTGGCCTGGGCAACCCTGCTGGGAATCTGGTACTTCGCGGATCTGCCGCTCGGACCCGGAAATGGCATTATGATCGGCGGTTAATATGTGCGCCGAACAGCCCCAAAGACAGCCCCAAACGCCATCGACAGCTTTCCTTGAAGCGACGAAAAACCTGATTGAACAACGGGTCGCCGCAGCGCAGGAGGAGCACCTAGCACGAGATTTCGCTGTGGATGCTTATCCGCAGCAGTCCGCGGTGTGGGCTGGTGTGGAGGCAGCCGTTGAAGAAGTAGCGGGGGATCTCGAGTTCATTGTGGGCGACCTCCACGCCAACCCGGAGGTGGCGTTTCGTGAGGTGCGTTCCCAGCGAATCTTGGCGCAGGTGCTGGAAAGACACGGCCACAGTGTTGAGTTGGGGCCCTACGAAGTGGAGACAAGTTTCGAGTCTTCGGTGAGCTCGGCGGCATTTGACCCTGCGGTGCACCCGAGTGTGGTGATTATGGCGGAGTACGACGCTTTGCCAGGAATCGGGCATGCCTGCGGCCACAACATCATTGCCGCGGCCGGGGTGGGGGCGTACTTGGCGGCGGCGAAGACGTTGTCCTCCGCGGCCGCGGAGGGGGTCGAAGGCCGGGTAGTCCTGCAGGGCACTCCCGCTGAGGAAGGGCACACCGGCAAGGAATACATGATCCGCGGCGGCAGCTTGGAAGGCATCGATGCTGCGGTGATGGTGCACGGTTTCGGCTACGACATTGCCTCTCATGCGTGGGTGGGAAGGCGCTCTGCGACTGTGCGGTTCTACGGGGTGGCGGCGCACGCGAGTTCGCAACCCTACATGGGTAAAAATGCGTTGGATGCGGCGTCGTTGGCTTATCAGGGATTGGGGCTTTTCCGCCAGCAGATGCCGCCCAGCGACAGGCTGCACGCGATCATTACCGAAGGTGGGCACCGGCCCTCCATCATTCCTGCCGAGGCGCAGATGGAGCTTTACGTGCGCTCTTTAAGCGTGGATACGTTAATGGATGTCTCGCAGCGCGTGGAGGAGATCATTGAGGGGGCGGCTTTGATGGCGGGTTGCGGTTGGGAAATTGAGTGGGATCCGCACCCTATGTCGCTTCCGGTGCGTAACAATGAATCTATGGTGGCTCGGTGGGCGGCCACGCAGGCTAGGCGGGGCAGGGTGGCGTTGCCGGCGGGGACGGTGCCGGACTCGTTGGCGGCTTCGACGGACTTCGGCAATGTTTCCCAGTTGGTGCCAGGTATTCACCCGATGGTGAAGGTTTCGCCGGCGGATGTGGCGTTGCACACGGAGGCTTTTGAGAAGTGGGCGAATTCGCCGCAGGCTGTGGCCGCGGCGGTCGATTCGGCGGTGGGTTTGGCGCAGGTGGCGCTCGATCTGCTTGCCGACGCCGCCTTGCTTCGCGCCGCTAAAGAAGATTTTGCTCGGGCGGGCGGGAAGGTGGGCGTCGATAAGCTTTTGCCCTCATCGAGCCCACGCACTGCCCGGTAGTGGTTGGGGCCACGCCTTAGTCTAGTCATCCGGCTGGTGGCGACGCGATTGCCAAAGCGCCCGGTGGGGTGCGCACTAGGCCTGCGCGTGGCGCACCATTTCTTCCCACTCGACGATCTTCTTGCGCTCGCGCGGGTTGAGGTCGCATTTCTCTCCGAGGGCGCGCTCGATCTCGTCGAGGCGGTACCAGCCGTCCCAGGTGGTGTACGTGATGCCGCGTTTCTCCAATAGGTTCAGGATCTCGTCCGGGTCGGCGACGGCTGGGGCGGAAAGCTTGCCGGCTTCGGCGTCAGCGAAAAGCATGTCGATGGTTTCTTTCGCATCCGATTTGGTGTTGCCGATCAAGCCGACGGGTCCGCGTTTGATCCAGCCGGTGACGTAGAGGGAGTCGACGAGCTGGGCGCCGTCTAGGACGTGGCCGCCGTCGTTCGGGATGACGTTGCGTTCCAGGTCGAAGGGCACTCCCTCGATCGGTTCAGAGCGGTAGCCGATGGCGTGGTAGACCTGCTGGGCCGGCCAGTCGGTGAACTTGCCGGTGCCGCGGATGCCGCCTTCGCCGTCGAGTTGCTGGCGCTCGGTACGAATACCCACCACCTTGTCGCCTTCTGTGAGAACTTCGACGGGTTCTTCGAAGAAATGGATGTGGATTTTGTGGGGGGCACCGTCCGGCTCGCGCATGGCGTACTGCTCAAGAACTTGGCAGACCAGGTCAACGGACTTGTCGGCGCGGCGCAGTTGTTCGGATTGGGTGTCGTAATCGATGTCTTCTGGGTCGACGAGGACCTGGATGGTGTCGGACTCGTCAAGTTCGCGCAGCTCCTTCGGCGTGAACTTGGCCTGGGCGGGCCCGCGGCGGCCGAACATGTGGACCGTTTCCGCCTTGTTGTTTTTCAGGGAGGCGTAGACGTTGTCGGGGATTTCGGTGACGAGCAGTTCCTCGCCGGTCTTGGCAAGGATGCGGGAGATGTCTAGGGCGACGTTGCCCACGCCGATGACGGCGACTTCGCGGGCTTCGAGGTTCCAGTCGCGCTCGAAGCGGGGGTTGCCGTCGTAGAAGCCGACGAACTCTCCGGCGCCGATGGATGTTTCGCCGCCGGGGATGGTGAGCTCTCGGTCGCGCACGGCGCCGGTGGAGATGACAATGGCGTCGTAGCGTTCTTGCAGTTCCTCGATGGTGATGTCCTTGCCTACTTCAATGTTGCCGAGCAGGCGGAGGTTCGGCTTGTCTAAGACGCGGTGCAGTGAACGGACGATGCCCTTGATGCGTGGGTGGTCGGGTGCCACGCCGTAGCGGATGAGGCCGAAAGGCGCCGGCATCTGCTCAAAAAGGTCGACGCTAACGTCGTGGTTTTCGTTGCGCAGCAGCAGGTCGGAGGCGTAAATGCCGGCTGGTCCGGCGCCGATGACGGCGACACGCAGACTCATGTGAGGAGGTTTCCTTTCCACGGGGTCAGATTTTTATTCGTCCATGATACCTCATAGACCGATTAGTCTAAGAATTCTTAAGCGTGCCCTGTGTTGTCAAGGCAGCGGGCCTTTTTCTATTCATGTGCTCCCCTGCGGGCTTTTAATTCATGGGTAAATGCACTGCTTAAATGCCGTTAATGGAGGAGACCTGTTGTTGTAGACAAAGTGGTATGGCACACTTGCGGAACACAGCAGAAGGATAGCCGTAAATAGACCAAGCAGTACGGCTTTGGTTGTGAAGAACAGGAGCGTACATGGCCGCGACCCACACCAAGACCCACACCAAGACCCACACGTCAGGAACCCGCACGCCCAAGCCTGAAGGGCAATGGCTCGTCGACGGCACCACCCCCCTCAACCACGACGAAGAGCTCAAACAGATGGAGCCGGTGATGCAAGTCAAACAGCGCGTCATCGACATCTACTCCAAGCAAGGATTCGACTCCATCCCACCGGAGGACCTCGCCCCGCGTTTCAAATGGCTCGGCATGTACACCCAACGCAAGCAAAACTTGGGTGGCGAGTACACCGGCCAGGACAACTCGGTTTTGCAAGACAACTACTTCATGATGCGCATCCGCTTCGACGGCGGCCAGTGCACCACCGCGCAAGCCCGTGCCGTCGGCGAGATCTCCCGCGACTGGGCGCGCTCGACCGTGGATCTAACGGACCGGCAAAACATTCAATTGCACTGGGTCGAAATTGAAAACGTCCCCACCATCTGGGACAAACTCGCATCGGTGGGCCTCAACACCTGGGACGCCTGCGGTGATGTGCCGCGCGTGGTGCTCGGCTCGCCCGTGGCAGGCATTGCCAAAGACGAAATCATCGACGCGACACCGGCGATCCGGAAAATCCAGCAGATATACACCGATGAGGAATTCCAAAACCTGCCGCGCAAATTCAAATCCGCGATCTCAGGAAACGCCCGCCAAGACGTCGTCCACGAGATCAATGATGTCGCCTTCATCGGCGTGGAGCACCCCCAACTCGGCCCCGGCTTCGAGTGCTATGTCGGCGGAGGGCTTTCGACCAATCCGATGCTTGCCCAGTCCCTCGGGGCCTTCGTCACCCTCGATCAGGTCCCGGAAGTGTGGGCGAGTGTGGTGCGCATCTTCCGCGACTACGGCTACCGCCGGGTGCGCAACCGCGCACGCCTAAAGTTCCTCGTCTCCCAGTGGGGCGTGGAGAAGTTCCGCCAGATTCTTGAGGACGATTACCTAGGCTACAAGCTTCCCGACGGCCCCCGTGCCCCCAGCAACCTCGTCGACCGCGACCACATCGGTGTCCACGAGCAGAAAAACGGAAACTTCTACCTGGGTGTCAAACCCACCCTCGGACACATGTCCGGCGAGCAACTCATCGCCGTGGCGGACTTAGCCGAATCCTACGGGCTGCACCAGCTACGTTTCACCCCCTTTAAAGAGCTGCTGTTTTTGGATGTGAAACCGGAAGACGTCGACAAGCTCAAAGCCGACCTGACGCAGATGGGGCTGTACTCTGAACCCTCCGAATTCCGCCGCGGCCTGTTGTCCTGCACCGGGCTCGAGTACTGCAAACTTGCGCACGTGACCACCAAATCCCGCGCCATCGAACTTGCCGATGAGCTTGAGGAGCGCTTCGGTGACCTCGACAGCCCAATCACCATCTCACTCAACGGCTGCCCGAACGCCTGCGCCCGCCACCACGTCTCCGACATCGGGCTGAAAGGCCAAATGGTGCCAGGCCCAGACGGGGAGAAAGTCGAAGGCTTCCAAGTCCACCTCGGCGGCACCATCGGCGAAGGCGCGAACTTCGGCCGCAAAATCCGCGGCCACAAGGTGCGCTCCGATGAATTAGCCGAATACGTCACCCGCATCGTCGGCCACTACCTCAACGACCGCCACACAGGGGAGGTCTTTCGCACCTGGCTGCAACGAGCCGACGAGGAGCTTCTGAAATGAGTATCCGCCGCAAACCGAACCCGAACCGCAACTTCCCCACGTTTTGCCCCTACTGCTCAGGGGAGGACTTATATCCAAACGAAGAAACGGACTTCGCCTGGAAGTGCGGTGAGTGTCTGCGTGTTTTCGAAGTGAAGTTCTACGGCCAAGATGACCCGGATATCGCCCACGCCGCAGCCCCGTCCACCGAGGAAGCGCTGCAGAAATCGCTGGCGAAAAACGGACACACTGCGGTGTTGGCAAGGATCGGTGAAACTTATGGGGATCAAGGAAGGGACTGAAAAGAAAATGCAGAACTTGCTCGGCGGCAACGCCGACTACCGCGACCCCGCCATATCCCCCACGGGGCCGACCACCACAACCCCGCTGAATGAAAAGGTTGCCACACGCAACCGGGAACTCGTCGACAAGCATGCAGCGAAGCTCAACGACGCTTCAGCAGAGACCATCCTCACCTGGGCCCACGAACATGCGCTGGGCGCAGTGGCCGTAACACTGTCGATGGAAAACACCGTGCTTGCTGAGCTTTCCCGGCGCCACCTACCTAACGCAGACTTCATCTTCCTCGACACCGAATACCACTTCGAGGAGACTCTTTACGTGGCGCAGCAGGTAAAGCAGCGCTACCCGCAACACCCGCTGGTGCGCGCTACGGCGCAGCTTTCGCGGGCGCAGCAAGACGAAACCTACGGCCCGAACCTGTACCTGACCAACCCCACCGCCTGCTGCCGAATGCGCAAAGTGGAGCCATTAGCAGTCTCTTTATCTCCTTACGTCGGCTGGGTGACGGGGATTCGCCGCGCTGACGGCCCGACCCGCGCCGAAACCCCGGCCCTGTCGCTGGATTCCACAGGCCGACTCAAGATCTCGCCGCTGGTGACATGGAGCCTGCAAGACACCGAGGACTTCATCGCCGACAACAATTTGATCGTCCACCCGTTGACCACGCAAGGCTACCCCTCGATCGGCTGCGCGACCTGCACCCTGCCGGTGGCGCAAGGCGATGATCCGCGCGCCGGACGGTGGGCGTTCGCTGACAAGACCGAGTGCGGCCTACACGGTTAATGAAAGGGCAAAAGATGACAAGGAAAGGACGTAGGTGAAGTGACTATCGTTAGCCACGCGGCGTTGTCGCCGCACTTAAAGGACCTTGAGGGCGAGTCCATCCACATCCTGCGTGAGGTGGCAGGACAGTTTGACAAGATAGGGCTCCTGTTTTCCGGCGGCAAAGACTCCTGCGTGGTGTTGGAGCTTGCGCGTCGGGCCTTCGCCCCGGCGGCGATGCCCCTGGAACTGGTCCACGTGGACACGGGCCATAACTTCCCGGAGGTCATCGAGTTTCGCAACCGTGTTGTTGAGGAGTACGGGGTGCGCCTGCGCGTGGCCCATGTGCAGGACTGGATCGACCGCGGTGATGTCGTTGAGCGCCCCGACGGCACCCGCAATCCGTTGCAGACTGTGCCGCTGGTCGACACGATCTCTGAGGTGGGCTACGACGCGGTGCTTGGTGGTGCGCGCCGCGATGAGGAGCGTGCCCGGGCCAAGGAGCGCGTGTTTTCGGTGCGTGATTCCTTCGGCGGCTGGGATCCGCGCCGCCAGCGCCCGGAACTGTGGGACTTGTATAACGGGGCGAAGCTGCCCGGCGAAAACATTCGCGTTTTTCCGATCTCCAATTGGACGGAGGCGGATGTGTGGGAGTACATCGGGGCCCGCGCAATCACGCTGCCGGAGATTTACTTCGCCCATGACCGTGAGGTGTTCCAGCGCGACGGCATGTGGCTGACCGCCGGTGAGTGGGGTGGCCCGCGCGAGGGTGAAAAGTTGGAGGTGCGTCGGGTGCGCTACCGCACCGTCGGCGACATGTCGTGCACGGGGGCCATTGAGTCCACAGCGTCCACTATTGATGAGGTCCTCGCTGAGATTGCCAATTCCACGCTGACGGAGCGCGGGGCGACCCGCGCCGACGACCGTTTAAGCGAATCTTCGATGGAGGACCGCAAGAAGGAGGGCTATTTCTGATGAGCGTTGCATCCGTTTTAGCCGAGCGCCAGACGCTGCGGCTGTGCACCGCAGGCTCCGTCGACGACGGCAAATCAACCTTCGTTGGCCGCCTGCTGCACGACACGAAGTCGGTGCTTGCCGACCAGCTTGCCAGTGTGGAGCGCACCTCCGCTGACCGCGGGTTCGATGGCCTCGATTTGAGCTTGCTTGTCGACGGCCTCCGGGCCGAGCGGGAACAAGGCATCACTATCGACGTTGCCTACCGCTACTTCGCCACCGACAAGCGCACCTTCATCCTTGCCGATACTCCAGGCCATGTGCAGTACACCCGGAACACGGTAACTGGCATGTCTACCTCTCAGGTGGTTGTGTTGCTTGTCGACGCCCGCCACGGCGTCGTCGAACAAACCGTCCGCCACCTCAACGTCGCCGCCCTTCTCGGGGTCAAAACGGTGATCCTGGCGGTCAACAAGATTGACCTGGTCGATTATCAAGAAAGTGTTTTCGCCGCGATCCGCGACGAGTTCGAACGCAAGGCCGACGAGCTGGGCATCGCTGAGCCGCATGTGGTGCCGATTTCCGCTTTGCAGGGCGACAATGTGGCCGAGCGCTCTCCAAACACCCCGTGGTACGCAGGCCCTACGGTGTTGGAGCTGCTAGAGGACATCCCGGTTCACTCCGGCCGCGCTCTCGACTTGGATTTCCGTTTTCCCATCCAGTACGTGTTGCGCGAGCATGCCAGCGACTACCGTGCTTACGCGGGTCGCATCACCGCCGGCCACATCAGCGTGGGCGACGCCGTGACAGCTGGTGGGCGCACTTCTAAGGTGACGCACATTGACACCTCCGACGGTGAGGTAGATCGCGCCGCGGCCGGGGATTCGGTGGCGCTCAGGCTTGCCGACGACATCGACCTTGTCCGCGGGGACCTCATCTGCGCCGGTTTCGCCCCGGAGCCGGTGCGTCAGTTCGCCGCCACGGTCGTGGGCCTGACGGAGAAAAACCTCGCCCCCGGCCAGGCGGTGAAGCTGCGCATCGGCACGGCCCTGGTCAAGGCTCGCCTAGCCAGCATTGAGCGCTTAGTGGATATTGACTCCGCCGATAAAGATATTGCCTCCCCCGAGTCCTTTGGACTCAACGACATCGCCCACGTGACCATTCAAACTGCCCAGCAGGTTTTTGCCGAGGACTACGCCGCCCGCGGCGCGGTGGGCAATTTCCTTCTGATCGACCAGGCTTCCGGCGGTACCCTCGCCGCCGGGCTGGTGGGCACCCGCCTGCGTTAAGGAGCCGACGATGACCGCGCTGATCACTTTGTCTCACGGCTCCCGCCACCCCGGCGCGCAGCGTGGCATCAAGGAGTTAACAGCCCACGCCGCCGCGGACCTTGGTGTGCCTGGGTGGGATTCCCACTTGGAATTCAACTCACCCGACCTCCTGAGCGCGGTAGACGCCGCCCATGCGGCGGGGGTGGAACGCGCCGTGGTGGTACCTCTGTTGTTCACCAGGGCATTCCACGCCACCCACGATGTGCCCGCAGCCCTCGCAGCCGCAGCTGCGCGCGGCGTTGAGCTTCACCTGGCGCAGGGGCTGGGTCAAGGCGCAGACATCGCTGAGCTTTTGGCCGGCCGTGTCGCGGAGGGCGCCCACACAATTTTGTATCCGGTGGGCACCTCCCACGCCCAAGCCGCCGCGGAAACGACGCAGCTTGGACAGCAGCTTTCCCGGCTGACTGGGCAAGGCACCACCGTGGTACCCGCCACTGGGAAAAACGGGCTGCGGGGCAACGAGGGCATTGAAGCTGTGGCGAAGCGCCACAACGCTGTGCACCTTGTGCCCCTTTTTGTCACCGAAGGGCTGCTGCTGGATAAGGCCATGTCGGCCTTGGACGCGATAGCTGCTCGCACAGGGGCAAGCATCACCGCCTCGCCGCCGTTGGGCGTGGCGCTGAGCCGTATCGTCGCTGCCCGCCACCGGGCAACGGCGGTGACATTTCCACCCACCGAGAGATGAAAGCCGGGTTTTTCAATGCACCGCTTGACTACCCTCATCCTGATCGCCGCGGCCGGTTTGGCCGCCCAGCTTGTCGACGGCGGACTCGGCATGGGCTTCGGCGTCACCTCCACAACTTTGTTGATCATGCTGGCGGGCCTGGGCCCGGCACAAGCATCGGCGGTGGTTCACGCCGCGGAGCTGGGCACCACGCTGGCCTCCGGCGTATCGCACTGGCGCTTCGGCAACGTGGATTGGAAAACCGTGGCCTGCATCGGCATCCCCGGCGCGATCGGCGCCTTCGCCGGGGCGACGTTGTTATCGTCGATTTCCACGGAGGCGGCCACGCCGGTCATGTCGGCGATACTGGCGCTCATTGGCATCAACTTGATGTTGCGGTTTTCCCGGGGGCTGACGCGCCGCACGCTCGCGGCGAAGCCCCATTCGGCGGGTTTTTTGGGGGTACTTGGCATCTTCGGCGGGTTCGTTGACGCCACCGGCGGTGGTGGTTGGGGCCCGGTGACCACCTCGTCGCTGCTCGCGGCAGGTCGCTCGGAACCGCGCCGTATCGTGGGCACCGTCAACACCGCTGAGTTTTTGGTCACGTTCGCAGCCACTCTCGGCTTCGTCATCGGGATGTGGCAGGACCTCGTGGCTAACACCGCCGCAGTGGTGGCGTTGCTTATCGGCGGCGTCATCGCAGCGCCGATTGGTGCGTGGCTGGTCACCCGACTTAACCCCATCCTGCTTGGTGGGGTGGTGGGAACCTTGATTGTGGTACTTAACCTGCCGGTGGTGCTTTCCGCGCTTGGGGTGAATGAGCACCTGATGTGGGTTCGCGGTGGAGTGCTCGTTGTCGGCCTGCTGCTCGCCGCCCGCGGAGTCAAACGTGCGCGGGCAAACTCCAAGGCGGCGTCTGTCAAGGAGGGGCACAGCACCGGCGAAATGCGCCACCCCGCGGTTACGGGATCCGCCTCGTCCACTCATCGGTAGCGAACTTCGTGGCCACCAGATCTTCGGCCGCAGCGATGTCTGCGGCTAAAAGCTCGGCGGGACGCGAGTCGTAGCGAGACATAAACGTCTCCAACAATGTGCTGATGACGTCTTCGCGTGCCACACCTGTTTGGCGGCGCAAAGGATCCACTCTTTTCTTCGCACTGCGCAAGCCCTTGTCGGCGACCTTCACCTTGCCCACGCGCAGCACTTCCATCATTTTGTCGGCGTCAATGTCGTAGCTCATGGTGGTGTGGTGCAGCACCGCGCCGGGTACCCGCTTTTGCGCCGCGCCGCCGATCTTGCCGGCGTCGGAGGTGATGTCGTTGATGGGCACGTACCAGGCGTTGACACCCAACTTCTGCAACCCGGCCAGCACCCAAGCGTCGAGGTATTCGTAGCTGTCGACGTAGCTTAGGCCCTTGACGGCGTCGTCGGGCAGGTACAGGGAGTAGGTGATGCAGTTGCCTCCTTCCATGAACATTGCCCCGCCGCCCGAGATCCGGCGAACAGGAACAATGCCATGCTTTTCGACGCCTTTTTGATCCAGCTCGTTGCGATAGGACTGATAGGAACCGAACACGACTGCCCGGTCCTCCCACTCCCAAAACCGCAACGTGGGGTTGCGCTTTCCTGTCCGTACCTGATCCAGCAGCAACTCGTCGAGCGCGACATTGACTGGGGTGGGAAGTACCGGGGTTGGGGTGAGCACATCGAAGGTGTAATCGGTCAGATCGGTGGCGTCGACAAGCGCGCGGCGCGCGGTCACGGCGACGTCACGGGGACTGAAACCGTGTAAATCTACGCCGTCGATTGGGGCAAGCGCATCCTCGATGCGCTTGTGCAGTGCGTCCGTGTCCGCAGAAACCTCTGCGCCGACGAGCGCACCCGTCATCGCCTCGTAGGCATGGTCGGGTTCGAGGAAGAAATCGCCCGAAATGACGGCCTCAGTAATGTGCTTTCCGTCATCAGTGATATCGGCGACCACCAATTTTCCGCCTGGGACTTTCAATTCGAAGTGATGCTGCGACATGGCCGCGACTATACGCTTGTAATCTGGCTGTCATGAGCCTGCTTATCGTCGCCGCCATGAAAGAGGAGGCCGCGGAGATCACCGCGCGCACCGACCACGAAGTGCTGGTCACCGGCATTGGTACCGTGCCCGCAACGATCGCGCTGACGAAGCGCCTCGCCAAAGGGCCGCTGCCGCAGCGCGTCGTGAACGTCGGCACCGCAGGCGCCGTAGCTGACATGGAACCGGGAGTCTACGAGATCGTCGCCGCGCTGAAACACGACCACCACGTTTTGCGCGTCGATGGCCTCACCGACTTTGTCTACCCCCGGGTCTTTCACTTCGAACCCGTCACCGACCTGCCCAAGGCGTCACTGGCCACCGGCGACACCTTCGTCAACACCACCCCATTGCGTGAAAAGATCGCCAGCGAAAGCGACCTGGTGGACATGGAAGGCTACTGCTTGGCGGCGGTGTGCAGCGAATTCGGTGTTCCGCTGACGCTTCTTAAGCAAGTCTCCGACAACGCCGATGAAACCTCCAACATCTCCTGGCCGGAGTCCCTCGCCGCCGCTGCCGTCGACCTGCACGAGGCGCTGAGACTGCTCTAAGGGCTGGTTGAATTAGTGAGAAAACAGCTCAACGATCGCTTTGTTAAACGCCGGCAGGTCATCCGGGGTGCGCGAGGAGACGAAACCACCATCGACGACAACCTCCTCATCTACCCACGTGGCGCCAGCGTTGGACAGATCCGTCTTAAGCGAGGGAAAAGACGTCAGTGTGACACCTTGGATCACGTCGGCGTCGGTCAGAATCCAGCCGCCGTGGCAAATCACGCCGACTGGTTTATCAGCGCCGCGAAGCTCCGCCACCAGTTTCACGGCGTTGGCGTCCGTGCGGATCGTGTCTGCGTTAATGGTGCCACCCGGCAAAATCACCGCGTCGAAATCAGCAGCATTGGCATCAGCCGTGGTCAGATCAACCGCCACCCTCGTGCCCTTCTTTCCCTCAATCTCACCGGAGGCGGTTGAAATCACCCGGGCGGTGGCGCCGGCTGCTTCCACCGCCTCCTTCGGCGAGGTCAACTCGGAATCCTCGAAACCGTTGGTGGCAATGATTGCAATTATCTTGTTGTTCAGATCAGCCATGATGGTCACTTCCTTGCATCACCACAGTGTTTTGACGAAGTGTTGCGTATGCCACCCCAGGGTAGGGAAGAAGGAAGTAGTTCGCACAAAGCCCGCAATGACTACTTGTCGTGGTTGATCGCAGCGGTGTCTTCCTCGCCGTTTTTAGAAGAGGCTTCGTCTTTTTGGGGGACGCGAGTCGAGCCCAGTTTGGTTTTGGTGGCGGAGGTCAAACCGCGGCGGATACTCATGTCGCGTAAGTGGTCGCGCAGTGCGCTGAAAGCTGTGCGGGAGTCCACTGTTTGGCTTTGTTGAGTGGCGATTTTGATGTCGTCGGCAGTGATTTCTCCGGCGCGCAGGGCGGTCATCTCGGCCCAGTAGCCGAAAAACACCGCGATGACGGCGGCGACTGGAACTGCCAGGAAAGCACCGATGATGCCAAAGAGGGTGCCACCGACGGTGACGGACAGCAACACGATCGCCGCGTGGAGGCCCATTGCTTTAGATTGCAGGATTGGCTGTAAGACGTTGCCCTCAACCTGTTGGACGATAATGACGAGGCCAAGGACCAGCAGGGCGGTGACTACTCCTTTCGACACCAGCGCTACCGCGATGGCGAGTACGCCAGCGGTGAAGGCGCCGATGATGGGGATGAACCCGCCGAAGAAGGTCAGCATGACCAGGACCGGCCAGAGGGGAATGCCCAGAATGATCAAGCCGATGCCGATGAAGATGCCGTCGACGGCGGAGACGATTGCTTGCGTGCGGATGAAACCTGACAGGGTGTTCCAGGAGCGCATGAGAACCTCGGTGAGGTGCCAGCCGGTTTTAACTCCGGCGTATTTGCGCAACCATGGCAAGAAGCGGTCGCCATCTTTGAGGAAGAAGAAGGTCAAAATGAGGGTGAGCACAAGGGTTGTGCCGACAGAGGCGACGATGCCAAGCCCGGACATCACGCCGGACGCGATGCTTGAGGATTGACCTCGGATGAACTCGGCGGCCTGGTCGAAGGCTTCCTGTACGCGGTCACTGTCGATAACCCCGATGTCGAAGCGTTGCTCCGCCCACTCGACGACCTTGGTAATGCCTTCGCGTCCCTGGTTGATGAGCTCGCCGCCCTGCGCTTGGACCAGTGGGGCCATGGCACTGATCAGCCCAGCAAGGATGCCGAAGAAGGCAATGAGCACTCCTCCGGTGGCCAGGGCCGGCGGAGCGTGGAGTTTGCTGCGCAGCCAACGCACAGGGGGCCACAAAACAGTAGAGACGATCAAGGCGAGCAGTGTTGGCAGGATGCCTACCCACACGAACTTCAGCAGGTAGAGCAGCAGGGCTGTGGCGGCGACGATGATGATGAAGCGCAGTGCCCACGCTGCGGCGGTGCGACCGTCAGCAGCGATGATTTCGCCGCGGTCGATCTGAGCCGACGACATTTCCTGGGCGGCATCGGCTGGGGTGGGAAACGTCTCGACGGGGTTGGCGGCGGTATCCAGCGCGCCAATGAAGTCTTTGTTGCGGCGGTCCTCGTTGGAGGTGGCGCGGTCTTTGTCTTTCGAGCTAGTCACGCAATGTGATTCTGCCACACGGTCTGAACTGGTAAAAGCGGCGGCTACAACACGGCATTGTGGCGCATATTACGTCGCACCGATAATGTGAGCTATATCTACTTTTGCGCACGAAAGGATATGACCGTGACTATTTACCCCAACCCCGGCTCTGCCGGCTCGAAAGTCGAGTACAAGAAGCGCTACGACAACTACATTGGCGGCCAATGGGTGCCGCCAGTCGACGGCGAATACTTCGACAATCTCACCCCGGTCACTGGCGAGGTTTTCTGCCAAGTGGCGCGGGGTAAAGAGGCTGATATTGAAAAGGCGCTCGATGCCGCGCATGCCGCCGCCCCCGCGTTCGGCGCTACCTCACCCGCTGAGCGTGCGTTGATGTTGCACCGCATCGCTGACCGCTTGGAGGAACATCTGGAAGAAATCGCCATCGCCGAAACCTGGGAGAACGGCAAGGCTGTGCGCGAGACTCTCGCGGCGGATATCCCCCTGGCGATCGACCACTTCCGCTACTTCGCGGGTGTGATCCGGGCCCAGGAAGGTCGCCTTTCGCAGATTGACGAGGACACAGTGGCCTATCACTTCAACGAACCCCTCGGTGTCGTAGGCCAGATCATTCCGTGGAACTTTCCGCTGCTCATGGCGGCGTGGAAGCTTGCTCCGGCGTTAGCGGCGGGAAACTGTGTCGTGCTCAAACCGGCGGAGCAAACTCCGGCGTCGATCCTGTACGTGATGGAGCTAATCGGCGATCTCATCCCAGACGGTGTGATAAACATCGTCAACGGCTACGGCGATGAGGCTGGCGCGGCACTCACGAGCTCTCGCCGTGTGGCTAAAATCGCGTTCACCGGTTCGACGCAGGTAGGCAAAATTATCAACAAGGCGGCCGCCGACAAGGTCATCCCGGTCACCCTCGAATTGGGCGGCAAATCGCCGGCTCTGTATTTCCCCGACATCATGGATCGCGACGACTCTTTCCGGGCCAAGGCAGTCGAGGGCTTCGCTATGTTCGCGCTGAATCAGGGCGAGGTGTGTACCTGCCCGTCCCGCGCGCTGGTCCACGAATCCATTGCAGATGAGTTCATCGCTCTCGGCGTTGAGCGGGTGAAGAAGATCAAGATGGGCAACCCGCTTGACACAGACGTGATGATGGGCGCGCAGGCGTCCCAGGAACAGATGGATAAAATTACCAGCTACCTTGAGCTCGCCCCGCAGGAAGGTGCGGAAACTTTGACCGGCGGCAGTGTGGGCAAAATTGACGGCCTCGGCGGCGGCTTCTACATTGAGCCAACTGTATTTAAGGGCAGCAACGACATGCGCATCTTCCAGGAGGAGATTTTCGGCCCCGTCTTGTCGGTGACCACCTTTAAAGAGTTTGACCAGGCGGTTAAGATTGCCAACGACACTATCTACGGTTTGGGTGCGGGAGTGTGGGCGCGCAACGGCAATACTGCCTACCGCGCAGCGCGGGCGATCAAGGCCGGTCGTGTGTGGGTCAACCAGTACCACACCTACCCCGCGCACGCAGCTTTCGGCGGTTACAAAGAATCCGGTATTGGCCGGGAGAACCACCTGATGATGCTCAACCACTATCAGGAGACGAAGAATATGCTCGTGTCCTACTCCGAGCAGGAGGCGGGCTTGTTTTAGGTGCACGCCCACCGCAGCGGCCTAAAAGGCGACCCCGCGTATGGTGTGGGTCGTTTTTTAGGCGTAGAATCCGAGGACAAGAACCTGTGATATGGGTTAAAGTTGTCGTAATTGTTTCTGATTCGAAAGGTTAGCCATGGCTCGTGCCCGCCTTCTGGCCCCCGTCCTTGCTGTATCCCTTCTTGCCTCGGGTGTAGGTGCGCCCCAGGCTCAGGCGTACAGCGTCTCTGTAGATAAAGACTCCGATGTCTGCACCATCACGTACACGGATTCCGACAAGATTAACGTCAACAACGCCTACTCGGGTCTGTTCCTGCGCTTGGCGCAGGAGGTCCGCGACTCCTTCGAGAGTGAAAAGTCTAAGGCTGACGCGGCCATTGTGTACGACTACGGCATCCGGGAAGATGTCAAACGTGCGAGTGATCCGCCGATTCCGGCCACTCCGCCGGTTAACGGGGCGCAGCTCCGGCTTGCCTTGGGCGGCGAAAAGGACAAGTACTGGCAGATGGTGGGATTTATCAACGCCTCGAAGAAGGAGGTTATCACGCGGCAAACCCTCACGATGACCCGCGAGGAGGCGCGTAAGAACGGTGGTGTGACCTACGGGGTGCCGCTTGGGGATATCGCCGGGGGAGTCATCGGCGGGCTTTTCTTCGGCGGTGAAATCGCCGATGTGAGGGACGCGATTTTGAACGGGGCGCAGAAATACGCACCTGAGTTCGCGGTGCCGATTGCGTTGTATGCAAAGTCCTTTAAGGACTGTGAGGAAGGAAAGAGCACTTCGAGTTCGATTATGCCCGGCAGCGCCATGACCTCCAGTCAGGCGACAGGCCTGGGGATAGCGGGCTTGATCGTCGGTCTCCTGTCCTTGGTTGGCATTGGGTTCGCCATGCGTCCGGCGATCGACCAGTTTATGGCGCAGTTCGCGCGTTAACCCCCGCCGCTAAGGCGCATCCCCTCCCAGCAGTGACTGTTGGGAGGGTTTTTTGCGCCTGCATTAGGGCTGTCCCGGGGCAGTTGTGAAAAAGTTGAGTGAATCGGGAACAAGTTTGGGCGGTATGCCGTTAGATGAATTGAGTGCGAAAGGCTCAAGGCTTCGGAGACTATATGTATAGTGGTTGCCGGAAGTTGAGCTAACCGCCATCAACCTACAAACGAAACATTTTCTACAGGAGGAAAACACATGGCACGTGCAGTTGGTATCGACCTTGGTACGACGAACTCGGTCGTTTCTGTTCTCGAGGGCGGCGAGCCCGTCGTCATCGCCAACGCTGAAGGCTCCCGCACCACCCCGTCGGTGGTTGCCTTCGCAAAAAACGGTGAGGTCCTGGTCGGTCAGTCCGCCAAGAACCAGGCTGTCACCAACGTCGATCGCACGATCCGTTCCGTCAAGCGCCACATGGGCGATGACTGGACTGTTGATATCGACGGCAAAAAGTACACCCCGCAGGAGATTTCCGCTCGTACCCTGCAAAAGCTCAAGCGTGACGCCGAGGCTTACCTAGGCGACGAGGTCACCGACGCAGTCATTACTGTTCCGGCTTACTTCGAGGACGCGCAGCGCCAGGCCACCAAGGAAGCTGGCCAGATCGCGGGCCTGAACGTTTTGCGTATCGTCAACGAGCCGACCGCGGCCGCTTTGGCTTACGGCCTTGAAAAGGCAGACAAAGAGCAAACCATCTTGGTCTTTGACCTCGGTGGCGGCACCTTCGATGTCTCCCTGCTGGAAATCGGCGACGGTGTTGTCGAGGTTCTCGCCACTGCCGGTGACAACGAGCTTGGCGGCGACGACTGGGACCAGCGCATCGTTGATTGGTTGGCTGACAAGTTCAAGGCCCAAAACGGCATTGACCTGACGAAAGACAAGATGGCCTTGCAGCGTTTGCGTGAGGCCGCCGAGAAGGCGAAGATTGAGCTGTCTTCCGCCCAGCAGGCTTCGATCAACTTGCCGTACATCACGGTCGACGCCGA
The DNA here is from genome assembly GCF_038452275.1 of Corynebacterium sp. BD556. NCBI lineage: Bacteria > Bacillati > Actinomycetota > Actinomycetes > Mycobacteriales > Corynebacteriaceae > Corynebacterium > Corynebacterium mayonis. The sequence goes on along the minus strand of NZ_CP141643.1, from coordinate 1,651,211 downwards.
GAAGAACCCGCTGTTTCTCGACGAAACTCTGACCCGCACCGAGTTCCAGAAGATCACCTCCGACCTGCTGGATCGCACCAAGAGCCCGTTCAACCAGGTCATCAAGGACGCAGGTATGTCCGTCGGCGACATTGACCAGGTTGTTCTGGTCGGTGGCTCCACCCGTATGCCTGCTGTCTCCGACCTGGTCAAGGAGCTCACCGGCGGCAAAGAGCCGAACAAGGGCGTCAACCCGGACGAGGTGGTCGCTCTCGGCGCTGCCCTGCAAGCTGGTGTTTTGCGCGGTGACGTCAAGGACGTGCTGCTTCTCGACGTCACCCCGCTGTCCCTCGGTATTGAAACCAAGGGCGGCGTGATGACGAAGCTTATCGAGCGCAACACCACCATCCCGACGAAGCGCTCCGAGACGTTTACCACGGCTGAGGACAACCAGCCGTCGGTTCAGATCCAGGTGTTCCAGGGCGAGCGTGAGATGGCCTCCGCCAACAAGTTGCTCGGCTCCTTCGAGCTGGCCGGCATCGCCCCGGCGCCGCGCGGCGTTCCGCAGATCGAGGTCACTTTCGATATCGACGCTAACGGCATCGTCTCCGTCTCCGCCAAGGACAAGGCGACAGGCAAGGAGAACACGATCAAGATCCAGGAGGGCTCCGGCTTGTCCCAGGAGGAGATCGACCGGATGATCCAGGATGCGGAGCAGCACGCTGACGAGGACCGCAAGCGCCGCGAGGAGCAAGAAACCCGCAACAACGCAGAGTCGATGGCTTACCAGACGCGCAAGTTTATGGAGGAAAACTCCGACAAGCTCGCCGAGGACCTGAAGGCCCGCGTCACCGAAGCGGCAGATGCTGTCGACGAGGCACTCAAGGGCGAGGACCTGGATGCGATTAAAGGTGCCGTCGAAAAGCTCACGACCGAGTCCCAAGAGTTGGGTAAGGCTCTCTACGAGGCGGAGGCAAACACAGGCGCGACCGAGGCTGACTCCGCGGCTGATGACAACGTCGTCGACGCCGAGGTTGTCGACGAAGACGACAAGAGCGACAACTCCGAAAAGTAAGCCCGACTAGCAATCCCTTCTACGAAAGGAGGCCTGCCCATGGCACATGGCGATTCCCAGATGCCGGAGGACCCCGGCGCGCCGGAAAACACCGATCCGGAATACATTTCCCCGGACCAGGCGGAAAGCTTGGCCGACGAGGCGGCTGAATCCGAGGCGGAAGAATCCGAGGCGCTTGGCGGTGAGAATGATCCGCTGGCGGACAACCTCGACGAAGAACTGGACAACCTTGAAGCCGAATTGGCTGAGCAGGTCAACCCCGACTTCGACGGCGATGGAACCGTCTCGGACACCGAGATGCAGCTTGCGGAACGTACAGAGGATTTGCAACGAGTAAGTGCGGAGTACGCCAACTACCGGCGCCGCACTGAGCGTGAACGTACGCAAATCATGGCACAGTCCAAGGCCAAGGTTCTCACTGAGATGCTGCCGCTTCTCGACGACCTCGACCTCGCCGAACAACACGGCGATCTTGAGCAGGGCCCGTTGAAAGCCTTCGCTGACAAGTTCCGCGCGCTGCTGACTGGCCAGCAGGTTGAGCAATTCGGCGCCGAAGGTGAAGTATTCGACCCGGAGATCCACGAGGCGGTCCAGGACCTATCTACGGGAGATGAGAAGGTCATTGGCACCGTCTTGCGCAAGGGCTACCGCGTCGGCGATCGCCTGGTCCGCAATGCGATGGTGATCATCTCTGATCGCGTTGCAGGCAACGAAGCGCACCCCGGCTCCCAAGAGCCGACCAACGCCTAGGTGTTTTCTTAAACGAGGCATGTGCCGGGGTCGGTTGGGGCACTTGATAGTCGCTACCCCAACCCACCTCGGCTTTTTACTTAGATAGCAATAAAACTAAAACTTAGACTGGCAACGACCCCACACTCTCAGGAAAGGAGGGGTGAGACTGATGGCCATGCAGCAGGAATGGGCGAACAAGGATTACTACGGTGATTTGGGTGTTTCCTCGACCGCGTCGAGTGCAGACATCAAAAAGGCATACCGGAAACTGGCGCGGGAGAATCACCCGGACTCCAACCCCGGAAACAAAACGGCGGAGGAGAAATTCAAGCGCGTCGCTGAGGCTTATGACGTCATCGGTGATGAACAGAAGCGCAAAGAATACGACGAGATGAAATCTATGATCAACTCCGGCGGCTTTAGAGGCTTCGGAGGGACAGGAGGTCCGGGCTTTCCGGGCGGGTTTCGTTCGACGTCCACGACGGGAGCGGACTTCGGATTCAGCGACATCTTCGGAGGAGGCGCTGGTGGACAAACTGCAGACGGCGGCCTTGGTGATATCTTCGGTAGCTTCTTTAACCGCGGCGGCGGTCCTGGCCGGAACGCTCGGCCGTCGCGGGGGGCCGACGTCGAAACGGAAATAACTCTCGATTTCCGGGAGGCGGCCAAAGGAACCACTATCCCGTTGGAGTTGACGGGCGACGCCCCCTGCACCACCTGCCACGGATCCGGTTCACGTTCGGGCCACGTCTCGACGTGCGACCAATGCTCCGGAAGCGGCTTCATTCGGGAAAACAGCGGCAGCTTCGGCATGGCCCGACCCTGCCCGAAGTGCGGCGGCACCGGCAACATGATCGAAGACCCCTGCCCGACCTGCACCGGCACTGGAACTGTGCGTCGCACCCGCTCAATTACGGTGCGCGTGCCCGCAGGTGTCGTCGACGGGCAGAAAGTTCGTCTTGCCGGGCAAGGCGAAGCGGGGCCCAACGGCAAGCCGGCCGGTGACCTGTTTGTCACAGTCCACGTGCGCCCCGACCCGGTGTTTACCCGTTCCGGCGACGACCTCGAAGTCACCGTCCCGGTCTCCTTCGGTGAACTCGCACTGGGCGGCACCGTCGCAGTGCCCACCTTGGACAACCCAGTCAAGGTCAAAATCCCGGCAGGTACACCAAACGGTCGCACCTTGCGCGTGAAAGGCCGTGGAGTGCCGAAGCGCTCCGGTGACAACGGCGATCTCCTAGTAACGGTCGAAGTGGCGGTGCCTTCCAGCCTCGACGCCACCGCCACCAGCGCGTTGCGCGCCTATGCCCAAGCGGAAAAGGACTCCGGTTTCGACCCGCGCGCCGGGTGGGCCGGACTTAACTAGCGGGGAGGTGGAAAAGAAGATGGCCACGCAGAAACATCAGGAGTATTACGTCATTTCCGTCGCTGCGGAGCTAACCGGTATGCACGCCCAAACCCTGCGCACCTACGACAGGCTCGGTTTGGTCACTCCGTTGCGCACCCAAGGTGGTGGGCGCCGTTATTCAGGCCGTGACATTGAGCTGCTCCAGCGCATCCAGCAACTGTCCCAGGAAGAAGGGGTCAATCTCGCCGGAATCAAAACAATCATCGAGTTGACCAGCCGGATCGATGACCTGCAAGACGAGCTGGAACGCCAGCGTGAGGAAAATGAGCAGTTGCGCCGCGAACTGGATACCCGCCCAGCCCGCGGCGGGGAGTTAGTCCACGTTCCACGTTCCACAGCCGTCGTGTCGTGGGAGCCTGCTTATCGACGCCGCCGCAACCGCCCAACGTCATAGTTATGCCCGCTTTCGTCCCAGGGTCTACTTCAACGCAATAGAAGACGCCGCGCCGATGTGGCGGAGATTAGAGCGGGCTAACTCGACCATGCGGCCCACGCCGCCGTCGAGAACAGTTTTTATGCCGGCGGTGGTAAAGCCCTTCATCATGTCCCAGGTGATGTTCGGGGGCATGGACAAGGCATCGGGGTCGGTGACGATGTCGACAAGGACGGGGCCGTCGTAGGCGAGGGCCTCTTTGAGCACTGGGCGCAGGTCTTTGGGGTCTTCGATACGGAAAGACTTGATGCCCACACCTGCGGCAATGGCGGCGAAGTTGACCTGTTCGTGGTCAGTTTCGTGGTCCGGGTATCCAGCGACCAACATTTCTAACTTGACCATGCCGAGCGAGGAGTTGTTGAACACCACGGTTTTAATCGGCAGTTTGTGCAGTTTGACGGTGAGCAGTTCGCCCATGAGCATCCCGAGGCCGCCGTCGCCCGACCAAGAGATGACCTGGCGGTCCGGGAAAGCGGCCTGAACACCGATGGCTTGTGGTAGCGCGTTGGCCATGGTGCCGTGGAGGAAGGAAGCGGATTCTCCGCGCTTGCCGTTGGGGGTGAGATAGCGCGAAGACCACACGTTGCACATGCCGGTATCGACGGTGAAGTAGGCGTCTTCGTCGGCAAGTTCGTCGAGCACGGAGGCTGCGAGCTCTGGGTGGATCGGGACGCGGGACTCGTTGGCTTCGTGGGTGTATTTGTCCACGACGGACTCGAGAAGTTGAGCGTGACGGCGCAGCATGGAGTCGAGGAAAGAGCGGTTAGTCTTCTCCTCAATGTGGGGCAGGATGTTGTCGATGACGCTTTTGACGTCGCCGACAACCGGATAGTTCACCGGGGTGCGACGGCCAATGTGGGTACCGTCGATATCTACCTGGGCGACGTTGTGCTCCGGCAGCCAGTCCGAGTAAGGGAAGTCGGTGCCCAGCATGATGAACAGGTCGGCCTTCTTTGAGGCTTCGTGGCAGGCACCGTAGCCCAGCAGTCCAGACATGCCCACGTCGAAGGGGTTGTCGTACTCCAGGAACATCTTGCCGCGGAAGGAGTGGCCCACCGGCGCCTTGATCTTGTCGGCAAGAGCGAAGACTTCCTCTCGGGCGTCGCGGGCACCGTAGCCGACGAACAAGGTGACGGTGTCGGCCTTGTTGATAGCCTCCACCAAGGCGGCTGCCTCAACCGGGTCGGGAAAAACACGCTTGCGGGCGCCGCTGGCGTAGGTGCCGGACGTGGTGTGGCGGGACGTGGAAACCTCGTCGTCGAAGATGTCGCCCGGGATAACCATTACGGATACGCCGTTGCCGGCCAGGGTGTTTTGAATTGCGTTGTGCAGCACACGCACGCCCTGATCGGCGCCGTTGACCACCTCAAGGTAGGAGGAGCACTCTTGGAACAGGTGCTCCGGGTGTGTCTCCTGGAAGAAGGAGGAGCCGATTTCCATCGAGGGGATGTGGGAGGCGATCGCAAGAACCTTGGAACCATTGCGGTGAGCCTCGAAAAGGCCTTGGACGAAGTGGGTGTTGCCGGGCCCGCAGGAGCCACCGCACACAGCCAGTTCGTCGGCGGCGAGGGAGTCGGCGCCGGCGGCGAAGGCAGCGGCCTCCTCGTTGCGGACATGGACCCATTCCATGCCTTCGGTGCGGCAGGCGTCGGAAAGCGGGTTCAGCGAGTCGCCCACGAGGCCGTAGATGCGCTTGACGCCGAGGTCTTTGAGGTGCTTGACCATGAGATTGGCAAACTTTTCAGCCACTTGTGTTCTCCTGACTCTCCAGTTTTGTGGTTGTGTCACCCACAATACGTCCACGGCGGGATTTAAGGCGGGGGTTGTGAAAGTGCTCTCAATAGGTCCGGGTCTGTGAAATAAGCCGAGTGACCACCTTCGACTCCGGGCACCACAGTGGCACCGAAGGAAGGGGCGGAAGGCGAAAAGCCGTGCACGCCACGTTTGTCGTTGCGGAGAAACCTGATGAGGTCGCGGTCGGAATCGGCAACGAAAACGCGCGGTTGATCGCCGAGCAGTATCATCTCATCGACGTGGCTTACAGGAACGCCGGGAGAGCCAAGCAACCACAAGTCATCAGCAATCAGACCTTGGTGCTTGGCGGCCCGGGCTGCAACCACAGTGCCGTAACTGTGGGACAGAACTGTCTTTTGGGCGTCGGGGTAGTGCAGATCTAAAGCTATCTGGAAACGAGACAGGGCTTCACCGCCCGCCCGCGCCGCACCAGGATCGATGCCCTCAGCAACGCTGGGTGGTGGCTCGTAGCCCTGCCAAACCACCACAGCACCGCCGGTGGCCTTGGCAATCGTGGCGGCGCGCTCTAACTCGTGAGAGAGGTCATCGGGCTTGCCCGTCGAGACACCCGCAACCATCGTGGTGATCCTCTCAGGGTTGGTGATATCACCCACGATCACTGAAGCGCGCTGGGGGCTAGCCTCCAGAATGAGCCCACCGGCACGCGAAACCGCCTCGGCGGTGGACGCCGGCACGGTAGTTAGGTTGAGTTCGTGGATCTGTTCTAAAGGTGTGTACGGGCGGTAAATCAGTTCATGGAAGTCCCCGTCTCCTCTCCCGCGCAGAGCAGTATAAAGGCCCTGCGCTGCGGCGGAATCGAGCGCCCAGGACACGAGGTTGAGCCATACGATCATGTCGTTGTGGCTGACACTTAAGAGCAAAGCAGCGAACTCGTCGAGCTTTAACTGCACCGAAGCAGCGGCACTGAGTATCTCCGCGGCGCGGCGCAGCGCGTCGGCCCTGGTATAGAAGGACTCCGAAAAGTCGTTGAGCTTGGCCAGCCCGACGTTGGCGGCGGGGCCGGCGAAGCCCGTGGCGCGGATCATTTCCACGGCGGCAGCGGCGCTGGTACCGCGCTGTTCAACGAGGTCGGCGGCGGCGTTGAGGGCTCGGGTCGCGACGTAGAGCTCCCCGGTCCGAAGCGCCGGGGAGTACACGGCGCTCACAGCTTACCTGCCAAACGGCGGGCCAAGGCCGAGTCCAGCCGCTGGGCTTTTTGCGTGAAGTCGGCAAGGGCGGCGGTGTGGGCGCGGGTGGCGGCAGCGGTGGCTTTGATAAGCGAATGTTCTTGCGCCTGCACCTCGGCGAGCGCGGCTGAAAGCGAGCCAGGGCTGAGGTGGGCGGTGGGCAGATTCGGCCAGGGAGGAAGGCTATTGCGGGCGGTTTCGGCGGTGGCTGTGGTGAATTTCAGATAGGACATGCCCACACAGTGGTAGAGGGAAGGCGCGCGAGCAAGGGTGCGAACACGAACCTGGGGATAACGCATGGTGCCGAGCGAGTTTTCCACATATCGTGGCGCTATGAGAATCGCTCTTGTGCAAGTTGAGACCACCGGTGATAAGAAGCGCAACCTGGAGATCATTGAGCCTGAAATCCGCGACGCGGCCTCCCACGGCGCCACCCTCATCGTGCTGCCCGAAGCCACCATGTACGCCTTCGGGCAAGGGCGCCTAGATACGCAGGCGGAACAGCTTGACGGGCCCTTCGCCACCGCACTGCGGTCACTCGCGAAAGAACTCGACGTGACCATCGTGGCCGGCATGTTTCGCCCGGCCGACACCAAAGGCAAGCGCAACCGCGTCTATAACACGGCACTGATCACTGGAAACGGTGTGCATAAGGGCTACGACAAAATCCACACATACGACGCTTTCGACTTCAAAGAATCCGACAACGTCAAGCCCGGAACAGAGCTGGTCACCTTCACCCACGAAGGCGCCGTCGTGGGAGTGGCGACCTGCTTTGACATCCGCTTTCCCGAGCAGTTCAAGGACCTTGCGCGCCTGGGGGCGGAGGTCATTGTGGTGCCGACGAGCTGGGCTGACGGCGACAACAAGCTTGATCACTGGCGCGCGCTGACGGTGGCGCGCGCCCTCGACGCTGGAGTGTTCATCGCGGCGGCCGACCAGGCCCGCCCCGGTGGGGACCACGTAGATAAGCCCGATGGTGCGCCGACGGGTGTGGGTCACTCCGTGATCGTCAGCCCCACTGGGCAGCGTCTCGTCGAAGGCGGATTTAATCCCGGGATCATCTACGGCGACATTGACACCGCAGAAGTGGCACGGGCGCGCAAAACGCTGCCCTTGCTGTAACCGTCAACAGTAATCCTGGCCCAGCCCCAGCGACTGATCTGGGGAGAGGACGTCGACCCGCACGCCGGCTGAGCGCACGTTGGCGGCGGCCGCCTCGGCGCGTTGTCGCGGCCCGCACACGACCACGCTTGAGCCCTCGCACAGCTCCCGCGGTATGTCGCTGCCCAGTGGCGCGCGGTGCAAGTTCAGCCAATCGTGGTGTTGAGCCACGGCGTGAAAGGTAGAAAAGTCATAGTGGTCGCGCCGGTTCTGTGCGTGCAGCAAAAGGTCGACCTCGGGGCGCTTGTCGCGCTCTAACAGGTCGAACACCAGTGCTTTGGCGGTGGCTGCACCGGTTTCCAAGGCCACGATGAGGACCCGTTCCTGACCGCTTAGCTCTACTACGGGGCCGCGGGCGGCGCCGAGGGTGAGGTAGCTTCCGGGGGCTGGGTCAATCGTGTTGTCGACGTGGAACTCCAACTGTCCGTATGGGTTGGCGGGGCAGGCGGGCACCAGGTTTGTCCACACTCCGGGGGTGGCGGGGTCGAGCACGGGGATGAATTGGCCGGGGGCGTAGTTTAGCTCCATGCCCGCTTCGAGTCGGATCACTTTAATGCGGGCGTCGGTGCCGCGGGCGTCGACGTGTCCGACTCGGGCGGCGGTGGCCGGGGGGATGCCGGCGTAGTCGGCGGCGGAGGCTTCGGCGGACATAAGGGCAGCGGTGGCGTCGATAAGCGCGGCAGCGTCGGGCTCGGCCAGCAGTTTTTTGAGTATGTCCGCGAATGTTTCGTAGGTTTCGGCGGGGAAGCCGAAGCGGCGCAGATCACGGGCGGCGCCGCGCAATTTCGTCCTCAGTTCGGCGGTGAGATCGCCGTCGAAGGAGTTGGCCAACAGGTAAGTCAACGAGTCGAGCAGCGCAGGGGCAACGGCGCTCGCTCCGGCCGGAAACATGCCCGCGGCATGGGGAATTTCGGCGAGGAGTTCGTCGAAAAATTGCGTGCGCAACCTCTCCGACTGTGCTTCCAGGCGGTCGATGAGTGCTGAAAATGGGGCCATGGGGACAGCCTACTGATTCCGAAAAAGCGGATAGGCTCGGTTAATGTCTGCAACACTGAACACGATTGCGCACGCATAGGGAGGATCGGTGATGGAATACACGCCGTACACACTGCTTCTCGACGTCGGGTGGATCTCAATCCTCCTCATCGTTGGTCACGCTCTACGGAACCGGCTCAAGTTGTTGCAGGCGCTGCTTCTTCCTGCGCCGATCACCGCGGGCCTGATTGGTCTGGTGCTTGGCCCGGAGGTGCTGGGGTGGATCTCCTGGTCCGATCAGGTGGGAACGTACACGTCGCTGTTAATTGCGGTGGTTTTTGCCTCAATGGCCTACTCGATGGATCTGGGCGGCTCCGTAGCGGCTGGCGCGCGTAACATGTGGGCGTACTCCACTACCATGTTTATGGGCCAGTGGGGCCTTTTTATCTTGCTGGGCTTGTACCTGTTTGCTCCCCTGTTCGGCACAGAGCCGTGGTTCGGCATGATGCTTCCGGTTGGGTTCATCGGCGGTTTCGGCACCGCGGCTGCGGTCGGTTCCTCTTTGGAGGACAACGGGGTGGAAGAAGCGATGTCGATTGGTTTTACTTCCGCGACTGTGGGTACGCTCGTGGCGATCGTGGGTGGGGTTATCGTGGCTAACTGGGGGATTCGAAAAGGCAAAGCTACGCAACTGACAGGTGATCTGCCTGACGACCTGCGCACTGGGTACATCAGCGAGTTAGATGATCGTCCCTCTATTGGCAGCGCGACGACGAACCCCTCCTCCATTGAGCCGCTCGCCTTACACGGCGGATTCGTCGTGTTTACCGTGTTAATGGCGTATATGGCAAACAGTATGATCAAACAACAGTGGGAAAACGTGTCGATTCCTCTGTTCGCTATGTCTTTCGTTATCGGTTTGGTTGGCCGCGTGGTGTTGCGTGTGGGCAAGCGAGAAAACTTCCTCGACGGCCGCACTATTAACACCATTTCGGGTGCGGCGACGGACTACCTGATCGCCTTCGGCATTGCCTCTATCGTCCCGGCGGCACTTGCCGACTACTGGCAGGCGCTGGTGGTGTTGTTTCTCCTTGGTGTCGTTTTTTGTGTGGCGTGGATGTTGTGGGCCGGTCCGCTGTTTTTCGGTGAGCAGTGGCTTGAGCGCGGCATTTTCGGCTGGGGTTGGGCAACGGCTGCGGTGGCCACCGGCATTGCGTTGTTGAAGATGGTGGATCCGCGTTTGAAGTCCGGCACGCTCAACGAGTATGGGGTGGCCTATGTCGGTTTCGCGCCTTTCGAGATCGGTATGACGATCCTGGCGCCGATCGCGGTGATCGCAGGCTTTACGACGGGCTTCGGGTGGGCGTCGTTTGTTATTTCTTTGGCTGTGTTGATCGCAGCGTTTGCTTTTGGGTGGGTGCCCGCGAAGAAGCGTGGTGCGGCGCAAGGTGGCGGGGAGCAAGGTGGCGCGGCGCAAGGTGGCGGGATCTCCCGCGCGAAGATGATCAACAATAGTTAGCTTCTGCTCTTTGGCGTGCCTGAAAAAATCTTTGGGTTGAGTGGAACAGACTCAACTTGTCGTGCGTTGCATCGGGTGTAACAACAAATCATGAATTGAGACAGAAAGGAAGGATGCGCATTATGGCATCGTTCAACCCGACAACGAAAACGCAGGAGGCGATCCAGCAGGCACTGCAGCGCGCCTCCAGCGCCGGCAACCCGGATATTCGTCCGGCGCACTTGCTTGAGGCCATTTTGCAGCAGGAGGACGGCATTGCCGCGCCGGTGCTCAAGGCCACGGGTGTGGATCCGGCTACGGTTGCCTCCGAGGCCGGCGAGATCGTCGACGGTTACCCGAAGGCGGAAGGCCAAAACATGGCGAACCCGAACTTCAACCGTGACGCCCTCAACGCGATAAATACCGCTCAGGAGCTAGCTGGCGAACTGGGCGATGAATATGTTTCCACCGAGGTTTTATTGGCCGGCATCGCCCGCGGCAACGACCAAGCTGCGGAGCTTTTAAAGAAGCGCGGCGCGACATACGACGTGCTCAAAGGAGCTTTCCCGTCGGTGCGCGGCAATAAGAAGGTGACGTCGCAGGACCCAGAAGATCAGTTCCAGGCGTTGGAAAAGTACTCCACTGATCTCACGGCGCGCGCCCGCGAGGGCAAGATCGACCCGGTGATCGGCCGTGATTCGGAGATTCGCCGGGTGGTGCAGGTGCTGAGCCGTCGCACGAAAAACAACCCGGTTTTGATTGGTGAGCCGGGTGTGGGAAAGACCGCGATTGTTGAGGGCCTTGCCCGCCGTATCGTGGCTGGTGATGTGCCGGAGTCGCTGAAAGGCAAGACGTTGATTTCCCTGGATTTAGGCTCGATGGTTGCGGGTGCGAAGTTCCGCGGAGAGTTCGAGGAGCGTCTCAAGGCGGTTCTCGATGAAATTAAGTCGTCTAATGGCCAGATCATCACCTTCATCGACGAATTGCACACGATCGTGGGCGCTGGCGCCTCGGGCGATGGTGCGATGGATGCGGGCAACATGATCAAACCCATGCTTGCCCGTGGGGAGCTGCGGCTGGTGGGTGCAACCACGCTTGATGAGTACCGGCAGTACATCGAGAAGGACGCCGCCTTGGAGCGCCGTTTCCAACAGGTGTATGTGGGTGAGCCGACGGTGGAGGACACCATTGGCATCCTGCGCGGCTTGAAGGAGCGCTACGAGGTACATCACGGCGTGCGCATCCAGGACTCTGCCTTGGTGGCGGCGTCTGAGTTGTCGAACCGCTACATCACGAACCGTTTCCTTCCGGACAAGGCGATCGATCTTGTCGACGAAGCCGGCTCTCGCTTGCGTATGGAGATTGATTCTTCTCCGCAGGAGATCGACGAGCTTGAGCGCGTCGTTCGACGTTTGGAGATTGAGGAGATCGCTTTGCAGAAGGAATCGGATGCAGCTTCTCTGGAGCGTTTGCAGGTTTTGCGCCAGGAGCTGGCGGACCAGCGGGAGGCCCTCGGTGAGATGAAGGCACGCTGGGCGAACGAGAAGTCCGAAATTGACCGCGTCCAGCAGGCCAAGGAGGAGCTGGAAAAGCTGCGTAACGAGTCCGAGATCGCGGAGCGTGAGGGAGATTACGCGAAGGTGTCCGAGTTGCGCTACGGCCGTATTCCCGAGTTGGAGCAGGAGGTAGCGCAGGCGGAGTCGCAGGCTGAGGCGAATAACCGCACTATGTTGACTGAGGAAGTCACCCCGGATGTCATTGCGGAGGTGGTTTCTAGCTGGACGGGTATCCCGGCGGGCAAGATGATGCAGGGTGAGACGGAAAAGCTGCTCAACATGGAGGCCGTGTTGGGCAATCGTGTCATCGGCCAGCATGAGGCGGTCACCGCGGTCTCTGATGCGGTACGTCGTTCCCGTGCGGGCGTGGCTGACCCGAACCGTCCGATTGGTTCTTTTCTTTTCCTCGGGCCCACGGGCGTGGGTAAGACCGAGTTGGCGAAGGCCCTGTCCGAGTTCCTCTTTGATGACGAAGCGGCGATGATACGCATCGACATGTCTGAGTACGGCGAGAAGCATTCGGTGGCGCGCCTGGTCGGTGCCCCTCCGGGATACGTCGGTTATGATTCCGGCGGCCAACTCACGGAAGCTGTGCGCCGTCGCCCGTATTCGCTGATTCTTTTCGACGAGGTGGAAAAGGCCCACCAAGATGTCTTCGATGTCTTGTTGCAGGTGCTCGATGAGGGCAGGCTTACCGACGGTCAGGGACGCACTGTTGACTTCCGCAACACGGTTGTCATCTTGACCTCCAACCTGGGAGCCGGCGGTAGCCGTGAGCAGATTATGGATGCGGTCAGGGCCCACTTCAAGCCGGAGTTCATTAACCGATTGGACGACGTGGTGGTCTTTGAGCCGCTGAGCAGTCAACAGCTTGTGGGGATCGTGGATATTCAGCTTCGCCAGCTCGCGCAGCGGCTTTCTGGCCGGAGGCTGACGCTGCAGGTGTCTGACGCGGCAAAATCCTGGTTGGGTGAGCGTGGCTACGACCCAGCTTATGGTGCCCGCCCGCTGCGCCGTCTGATCCAGCAGGCTATCGGTGATCGTCTGGCCAAGGAGCTGTTGGCTGGCTACGTCCGCGACGGTGATACCGTTTTCGTGGATGTGGCAGAAGGTGGGCAGTCGTTGACTGTTGATGCCGCTTAAGGCAAAGCCGGGAGGTGTCGTGGGTCATTTTCTTCCCTTGAAGATGATCCACGGACTAAGGTACGTGGCATGCAGCCGACAACGACGATCATTACTCGTGTGGCCGTACCTGGCATCGAAAACGAGCAGCTTGCAGCTCACCAGTTGGGAGGAAACAAGTTTGTGGTTGCCAGCGTCCCTTTCGTCGACACGACGCTGGCGCTGGGCGACATTGTCGAGTGCGTGGTGCTCAACCGTCAGTACCACGTCGACCGCGTCCTGCTTAGGGGAGGTGCGTCGACAGTGCGGATCCTGCCGAATGAGGAGCAGCCGCAAGACATCGCGGAGACTTTGCTGGCCTTCGGTTGCCGCGTGGAGATGGGCCCGGGCGGCATGCTCGCCGCCAGCATTGGGGCGGACTGCCCGCGCGAGGGCATCACGCAGTGGTTGGACGGCTTGGAAGACGAAGGAGTCATCCAGCTTGCCCCCGGTTACACCGCCTAGCCGCTTCGCCGGGGCGCGCCTGAACGGGTAAGACTTTAGACTGGTGCGCATGAGCGTCTTTGTATCCGTCGAAGAACTGCACGAACGCATCGCTTCCGGGCCGAACCAATCGGTTATCGCCGTTTTGTGGGAGGCCGAGGAAACGAAGGCGTGGTCGAAGTTTCAGTCTGAGCACATCCCGACCGCGCAATTCTGCGATCCTTCGCATGCGTTGGCGGGGCTGCCGGGACGTCAAGTGGGGCGCAACCCGATGCCGTCGATAAGCACTCTCACAAAAGCTGCCCGAAGCTGGGGTTTGCACAAGGCAACACCAACCTACATTTATGATTCGGGTAATGGGCTGTACGCGGCGCGCGCATGGTGGTTGCTGCGGTGGTTGGGCATCGACGACGTCTACATTGTCAACGGTGGCTTCCATGCGTGGGAGGCGGCAGGCTTCGATACGGTCGCTGGACCCGGCAACATCACTGTTTCCTCACGGGTCGAGCCGCAGCCGCACTCGATGCCGACGAAAACAATCGACGAGGTGAAAAGCTTCGCAGGCTTGCTTATCGACGCCCGCGGCACCAGCCGTTACAGCGGACGCCGTGAGCTATTCGACCTCAAAGCCGGCCACATCCCCGGTGCGGTAAACCTGCCGGTTACAGGCCTGTTCGAGAGGTCCACCTACAAGATTAAAAGCACCGATTTCGTGCGCGACCGCTTCTTCGACATTGGCGTTACCCAAAACACCGATCCTGCTCGCGCCGTCATCTACTCGGGCTCAGGCAACCACTCCGCACTCCTGCTCGCCGCCATGGAACATGTCGGTTTGCCGGTGCCCTGCCATTTCGTCGGCGGTTGGTCGCAGTGGAGCGCTGACCGTTCAAACCCGGTGGCCAGTGACCTGTAGCGCCCGGCGCTGCAGCTACAGTAAACCGCGATGGCCTACATACTCATTACCCTCGGCGTTGTCGCCCTCGTAGCGGCTCTCCTGCTGCTTGTCTCCGACGTGCGCGAAAAGAGCGAAAAGTCGCAGCGGTGCGAAGACCTGGGCACAGACAGTGATGCGGATAACCGGATGCAAGGAGAAGAGCCCGGCGCGTTGAACATGGCTAGCGTGACTGGCGAGCCGGAGGTGAAGCCCGAAAAGGAGCGTGAGCCGGAACCTGAAGCCGAGGATGTGGCCCCAGAGCCCAACGCGGAAGAACCCGCCCCAGAGCTCGAGGCCACGCTTCGCCCGCACCGTCGCTCCGGCCTGCAGTTGCCGGGTTCTTCGCGCCGGGAGCGCCGCGCGTGGGCGCAGCGCCACGACTTTTCTTTTGCCAAGCAGGACGAGTTTTTGCTGGGGGAGTGGGAACGCGGTGCGGCGTCGACAGGCGCGGCGGCTAGGGATGTGGCTTCCGGGTCGATGTATGGCCACGAAACCTTCGTCGCGGATTTGGGTGGGGTGACTGTGATGGCGATGCGCACGGGTGAAATCAGCGACGTGGTTGTTGATTTGCGCCGTAACGGTTTCCTGCCAGCATCCTCGAACGATTTGGTGGAGGTCGGCCAATTTAGCGGCTTTAGCGTCCACGCCACCGAGGCAAATCCGGCAAAGCGTTTCCTCGACGTGCGTGTGCGCACCGCGCTGGAGCAGCTACCGGCCACGGTGAGCGCAGTGTGGTTCGAGTCCGAGTGGGTTCTTGCGGAGACTGACCGTGGCGCCAGCCCCGACGAGTGGGACTCGATGCTAGCCCCACTTGCTTTGCTTGCCGACGCGGCCCGCGTCCTGCCCCCGCGCACCTTCACGGTCCTGGAGGTGGACTATCCCGGACGGGAAATGGGCGAACAGATCGACGTGCCGGGGGAAATTGAAACGCTGGACAGCGCCGCACCGAAGGTGCAACGCCCAGAGGAACCGCTTGAGATGCCCACCCGCTCTACTGGGGCGCGGCGCGGGGAGATGGATTACCGTGCCGTCGGCGGAGACGAAGTTGAGGCGATCGCGGATGGTGCACAGGGCCCCGAGACTGACTCAGATGGTGCGGGCGATCTGACGCGGGTGCGCCGCGAGCAGCATCCCCCATCGATCTTCGGGGACTGAAACAGCCTGCGATCGCCCGATAACCACGGATCGCGCGGAACCTTCACCACTGTCCGCGCGCGGTGAGACTACAGTTTAGAGGCGACACAACACGCTTAATCTCCGAAGGAGTCATCCATGAGCCGCACCGAAGTCGATGCCGCCGCGTTGTCGAAGCTGGCGGGGTTGGTCAAGCAATTGGCCGTCGTGCACGGCGAGGTGACGTTGTCTTCCGGCCGAAAGGCCGACTACTACGTGGACTTGCGCCGTGCTACGTTGCACAACGAGGCTGCCCCGCTCATCGGTGCGTTGTTGCGCGAGTTAACGGCAGATTTGGATTTCGACGCGGTTGGCGGGTTGACGCTGGGCGCGGACCCGGTGGCGACTTCCATCATGCACGCCGCAGGCCGGCCCATTGACGCTTTCGTGGTGCGCAAGGAGGCGAAGAAGCACGGCATGCAGCGCCGTATCGAGGGGCCGAGTATCCAGGGCCGCCGCGTGCTCGTCGTGGAGGATACAACCACCACGGGCAATTCACCGTTGACGGCGGTGGAGGCGTGCCGTCAGGAAGGTGCGGAAGTTGTGGCGGTGGCTACGGTGGTCGATCGCGCCACTGGTGCGGGCGATGTGATTGAGAAAGAGGGCGTGGAGTACCGCTATTTGCTTGGGCTTGGGGATCTTGGACTCGCCTAAGCCAGATAGGGGCCCCACCGAGTGGGCTGAGGGACGTCACGGCGTCGGTCCGTGGGAGGGTTCATGGCCGGATGATCCGCGCTACGACCCTGCGCTTTTGGAACAGGGCGATCGCCGCAACGTTGTCGATGCCTACCGTTTCTGGTCCCTTGAAGCAATCAATGCTGACTTGGACCGGCGCCGCCACCCGTTCCATGTGGCCATTGAGAATTTTGAAAACGACATGAATATCGGCACCGTGGTGCGCACCGCTAACGCTTTTCTCGCCGAAGCGGTGCATATTGTGGGCCGACGTCGCTGGAACCGGCGCGGCGCCATGGTCACTGACCGCTACCAGCATGTGCATCATCATGACACGGTGGCAGATCTTGTGGTGTGGGCGCGGCAGGAGGGCTTGGCTGTGGTGGGCATTGACAACACGCCGGGTTCGGTGCCGTTGGAGACTGCCCAGTTGCCGCGCCGCTGCGTGCTGGTTTTCGGACAGGAAGGACCTGGCATTACTCCGGAGACTCAGCAGGCTGCGGACATGACCTGTGCGATTGCCCAATTTGGGTCGACGCGTTCGATCAATGCGGGTGTGGCGGCGGGCATTGCCATGCATGCGTGGATTCGCCAGCATGCGGACCTGAAACGATCCTGGCAGTGATGGCAATATAGGTAGCAGATTAGTGATACAAGAGGGAGCGTTGCGTGTCGGAAACATGGTCACACCGTGCCGACCTGGCTGAAGCTGCTATCCAGGAGCGTCATGCGATGCGGCTTTTAGGTATGCCCCGCACCAATCTTGCTGCCGTGG
This sequence comes from Corynebacterium sp. BD556, assembly GCF_038452275.1. Taxonomy (NCBI): domain Bacteria; kingdom Bacillati; phylum Actinomycetota; class Actinomycetes; order Mycobacteriales; family Corynebacteriaceae; genus Corynebacterium; species Corynebacterium mayonis. The sequence goes on along the minus strand of NZ_CP141643.1, from coordinate 1,634,248 downwards.
CGTGGCCGCCGAGCTGGCGCGAAACCACTTTCCTGCACTGGCACTACTGGTGGCAAGCACACTATTTGGACTGCTTAATTGATGCTGCTTATCGACGTTCCACTAAACTGCGTCGTCGCCGCATCCAGCAGACCTTGCGCGGCATTTATGTGCGGAGTCGCCGCAAGCTGACAGCGAACCGTTACTACGACGATAAGTCGTGGCTCGCCTTGGCTTGGAATCGAGCGTTGAAGTTGGACGGGTTTTCTCGCACCAAGCAGCTTACTGCTTTGGAGTTCGACATCCTCTCCGGTATTGACAACTCCACCGGGGTGTTGCCGTGGCGGCGCAACGAAACCTTCTTTAACGTGCCATCGAATGGTCCCGCCGCGATCCTGTTCGCGCGCACAGGGAGGTTGGATAAATCTCGCGAGATCGTCGACTGGATTTTTGACAACTTGATGGCGGATAACGGGCTAATCCAAGACGGTATTCGGATGCGGATGGACGGTCCAGAAGTTGTGGACAAGATCTATACCTACAACCAGGGCACCGTACTTGGCGCTAGCCTGGAGATTGCGCTGGCGCTGCGGCAAGACGTCGGCCTGGCCAAAGACGAGCCCATCGACTCCTTCGACCACTCCGAGCGCGCCGACGCCTCCGTGTTCTACATCACCCACATCCGCTCCCTGGTGCGCGCCATTGCTCGACATCTGGCCACCCCGCGGGGGGTGATCGTGTGCTTGCCTGAAGAAACCCACGACGGCGACGGAGGCCTTTTCCAGGGCATCCTCGTGCGTTACCTAGCGGATGTGGCAGTGCGACTGCCGGAAGACAGTCGGGAGAACATCGCCACGAAAAAGCTGGCAGCGCGGCTTGTTATTGCCTCCGCGGAATCCATGTGGGAGCACCGCCTGGAGGTCGACGGGTTGCCGATCTTTCCCAGTGATTGGACGAAAGACGCGCGCCTGCCCCATAATTACTCGCTTGGCCCCTCAACTCTTGGCGAGGCCGTGGGGCTTGTCCGTATCAATGAACGTGACTTGTCGGTGCAGCTATCGGGCTGGAAGCTGCTGGAAGCAGCGGCGAAGGTGGCTGCTGCAGCAGCCGAGTAAAGAAGGCATACTGGGGAGAGTACGTAACTTTCTCACTTGGAGGTTTTCCAGCATGCCTATTGCCACCCCTGAGGTTTACAACGCGATGTTCGACCGCGCGAAGCAGGAAGGTTTCGCGTTCCCGGCGATCAACTGCACGTCGTCGGAAACCATTAACGCTGCTATTAAAGGCTTCGCTGAAGCTGAGTCGGACGGTATCATCCAATTCTCCATCGGTGGCGCGGAGTTCGGCTCCGGTTTGGCACTGAAAAACAAGGTGGCTGGCGCCACCGCCCTGGCGGCGTTCGCGCACGAGGTAGCCCGGCACTACGATGTCAACATCGCTTTGCACACTGATCACTGCCAGAAGGAAGTGCTCGACGATTATGTCCGCCCGCTCATTGCGATCTCGCAGGAGCGCGTGAACCGCGGTGAAAACCCCTTGTTCCAATCTCACATGTGGGACGGTTCGGCCATCCCAATCGACGAAAATCTGGAGATTGGCCAGGAACTGCTGGAAAAGGCCCGCCAGGCCAACATTATCCTCGAAGTTGAGATAGGTGTCGTCGGTGGCGAGGAGGACGGAGTCGAGGCGAAAGCCGGCGCGAACCTTTACACCACCGAGGAGGATTTCGCCAAGACCATCGACGCGCTAGGCACCGGCGAAAACGGCCGCTACCTGCTTGCTGCGACCTTCGGCAACGTCCACGGGGTATATAAGCCAGGCAATGTGAAGCTGCGCCCGGAAGTGCTAGACCAGGGCCAGAAGGTGGCCGTCGCCAAGCTTGGCCTCAACGAGGGCGATCAACCTTTCGACTTCGTCTTCCACGGCGGCTCCGGCTCCGAGAAGGACAAAATTGAGCAGGCTTTGCGCTACGGCGTGATCAAGATGAACGTCGACACCGACACACAATACGCATTTACCCGTCCCATCGCTTCACACATGTTTGAGAACTACGATGGCGTGCTCAAGGTTGACGGTGAGGTAGGCAACAAGAAGGCCTACGACCCGCGCTCATACCTCAAAAAGGCGGAGCAGTCCATGTCAGAGCGCGTGATCGAAGCGTGCCAGGATCTGCACTCCATCGGAACCTCCTTGAATAAATAAGGACGCACCCGGCGCCTCGTCGGCGAGTGCATGTCGCGTGTGGTCGAGGGCAAAAGACTGCACCGAATATGAAACAAAAGCCCACTATCGTCTGCAGGGAGAAGAAAAGCAGCTAGGCTGACTCCTGAAATGTGAGAACCCTAGCTGCGTATCTTTAGGCCCCAGTGCCTCGCCCATGAGACGCAGCACCCTTCGAGGAAGGAGGACTGTGTGACAGCACCAATTGGAGCCACAGCCGCCCCGACAATCGAATATCATCCTGACGCACCTCGTCCGAGCTTTGTATGGGCTGCGCAGTTGCCATTGAATTGGCGATATGTAGATACCCACCCCGCCAAATGGCGCACATGCGCCGAACGCTTGGCAGATGACTACCTGCCCGGAGTGCGGTTATCGTCCCCGCAAAAAAAGACCGTCAAAGCTCAACTAGAACAGACAATCGCACAGGCGCAAAACGCGGGAGTCCTCGTGGTTCTCATACTGCCTGGGCTCGAAGGCGAAGATGCCTCTGCCGCAACTCTTCTTCTGCGGTGGGTTGATTCCTCCCCGTCGCCGGCGAGTGTGATTGCAACACAACGTCAGATGCAGGCGCACAATCCGATCGTGGAGCGTACTGGTCGCGGCGAAAGCTACGTTTTCGTCTCAAAGACCGGATTGGTGGGTCCGGTGACGGACCGGCGCACATCCTATACGCACCAGGCGTTTTTGCCGGTGGCGGGCACAAACTGGACGCTCGTAGTATCCGGTAGCGCCCCGAGCGAGGAAACTGGCGCTGCGATAGCCAGTGTTGTCCGTCGATTAGTATCAAGCGTGCGTACGTACGCTGACACTGCCGGGCAGAGGGTCATCGAGCCTGCTGCCAGCGGTGAAGACGTCGAATCGGTAGAGGGAGTTGTTGTCCTCATGGGCGCAGAAGGGTCAGTGAAATAAATGGCTTCTGATTTCTGGCAGGTTCCGGTGGCGGATCTGGAGACGATCCAAGCAAATCTGACTTCGCTAAGCGATGGCCTAGACAGCGTGGAACAAGGCGCGCAAGGAGTCAAAGGTGTCGATGATATTCACGGACATGTCATCGAGTCTGCGGTGAGCGATTTCTTCGCTGACTGGAAGGCATCGCGGCGGGTGTTAATTGAAAACGTTGAAAAACTGGGTGATGTTTCGGGTTCCATCGCCCAGGTAGTCAGCGAATTTGATTCCGAGCTTGGCGGCGGGATCGACCAGATGGGTGCGGCACTGCGCGGAGAGGAAGTTTAACTATGGCGAGTGTTTATTCTTTCCAAACATCGGACGCGACAATTTCCGCCTCGGGCATCCTACGCACGCAAAGTGATATCGGCGAAACTTTAAACGAGATTGATGCTGCGCTGAAGCGACTGCATCCACAGTGGGAAGCAACCGAGTCAGATATGTACCAGGAAATGATGGCCAAGTGGCAGGAAGGAGCGGAAGGCCTGCGCAGTGTACTAACCGAAGTACGCGAAGTTTTGCTGAAAACGAGAGATGGAAATACCGAGGTGCGCAGCGCAGTGCAGCAGGTCCTGGATCAAACTCACTGATGGTGCAAACAATTTCTAAATAGGGGGTTATCGGTGCACACAGGTTGAGGGTCGGAAATCCTCGCTTCATAAGGTTCCAGTGCTACCGAAACCCCACCCAACTAAGTCCGTCGTCGACGAAAAGCAAAGGATATAACCACCATGTCTATGTCAGACAAACTCTCCGTTGAACATTCAGCCGTCTCCAGCCATGTTTCATCGTTGCAAACGAGCTATGGCCAGTTGAAGGCGCAGTCCCAACAGTTCCTGGATGCCATTGAACCACTGAAGTCCTCCTGGAAAGGCACCTCGGTTGAAGCATGGAATCGAATGACCGAGGCATGGAACGACAACATGGAGCAAGTCAACTCTGCGCTTGACCAGCTCACTAGCCGCGTGGAACAGGCCGGCAAAGACTACCAGGCAGGTGAGGAGGATCAAACCGCAACGCTGCAGCAGCGTTTCGCAGGTATGAACTTCCAATCCGGTCCGATTCTTTAAACCTCAACTTTTCATAGGAGAACTTGAAATGTCTGTTTATTCTTACACCCGTTCTGACGCTGAAGCTGCGGGTTCTGATTTGAACTCGGTGATGAACGCCATCGAATCCACTTTGTCTGAGATGGACTCCGATATCCAGAAGCTTGCCGCTGGATGGGAAGGTTCTGAGCAGGAAACGTATCGGGGTATTCACGGTAAGTGGTCGTCGGCGGCGCAGAACATGAAGTCGATTCTGGGACAGATCCGTTCTGCGTTGGAGGAGAACACCGCCGCTGTTGCCGAAACTCGCGGTCGGGTAACGGGCTCGCTCGCCGGCCAATAACACCTCTTTTCGCCGGTCGGGTTTCGCGGCCGGGCATCGTCCTTTTGATTTTAAATGTTGGTCTCCCTCTCGAAGTTAAGGAATGAGTTCTCGTAATGCCTGCTGTGCCACTTCCACCGTTTGAGGTGTTTGTTCGTCCGCATTTCCATATTGGTGGGTCTGTGTTCTCGGTGTTGGCGTCGGCACGGACGTGGCGTGATTTTGCGGATCGTGCGGTGGAGACGTCGGGGTTGCTGCGCGCGATTAATGATGGGGGGTTTGTGGGCAGCGAGGGGGATCGGTACCGGGAGTTGTTGCACGGGGATTTCCCGCAGCATCTTTTGGTCACGGGCCAGGCCCATGCTGGGTTGGCTGATGCTTTGCATGCCTATGGTTTAGATTTGGGTGCGCGGCGGACTGAAATGGATGCTTTGCGGTCTGTGGCGCGTGTAGATCATACGGCGGTCAATGCTGCTGTTGTGCAGGTTAATCAAGCTGAAACTGCGGTGGCTTTGGCGCCGGACGCTGCAACGAAATCTGCGGCGGCAGCCGCGTTAGTAGCGGCGCAGGCGCAGCTTGCGGCTGCGCAGGCGAAATGGGAAGCGGATATTGCAGCGGCTGAGGAAGTTAAGGCATCGCTGGGTGGGCAGGTTTCGCTGCATGCTGCGGAGATCTCGGCGCAGGCACGTAAAGCCTTTGAGGAAAATCCCGGGTTTTTGGGTGGGACTTGGCAGGCGATTAAAGATTTTATGCATGACAACGCCGACCTTTTGTCGGTGGTGTCCGATGCCTTGCAGATTATCGGCGGCATTATGATGCTGATTCCTGGTTTGCAGATACTTGGGGCGGTGTTGGTTGGCATTGGTGTGGGGTTGAAGTTTTTACTGGCGGCAGCAGGGGAGGCAAGTTGGGGTGAGTTCCTCTTTGATCTGGCGACGTGTGGGGCGCTGGGGGCTTTAGGCAAACTGGCGAAGACTGGAAAACTTGGTTCGAAGGTTGCTGCCTTGCAGCAGTCGGCGGTGGCGCTGAAAGAGTCGGCGGGTAAAGCTGCGGCTCGTGGCATTGATCGGATCTTGTTTGCGCTTGATCCGGTTGATATTGCTACTGGAGCAATGGTAGATAGCGACACTGATATTCGCATTGAGGGTACGTTGCCGCTGGTGATAGACCGTCACGCGTTTTCTACGCATGAGGTGGGTCGTGCGTTGGGGCCAAGGTGGATCTCGCGTATGGATGTCCGTTTGGAGGTTGCGGCGGATGTGGTGACGATGCTGTGCCCGGATGGGGCGCTAATCCAGTTTCCCCCTGCCCCTGTGGATGGTTCGGAAGTGCGCGGTAATGGACGTGGCTGGCTGTTGTCATTTGGGGACGGAGCGTACCGCGTGCGTGCCGTCAATGAGGCGGTAACGTATCACTTTCATGTGTATGAGCAAGACGATCTGCGTCCCGATGGTGTAGGGGTAGCTCATGGGCCTGCAAGCGTGGGACGTAGCATGGTCGGAGCTGGGATTGTGTCTGGCAGTGTCGCTGAACGTTTCGGTATAAGCATTGAGCTGGGAATAAGCTCGATGGTGCACCGTACGGGGCAGCGGATCGACTATGTGTGGGATAACGCGACGGGGCACATGGTGGCGATGGTGCGTTCTGATGGCACCCGATTGGATCTGAGTTGGGATGGAGCGATTAACCGGGTGTCGGGGGTTTGGGTGTCGAACCCGTTGACGCATCCGGACGACGATCCAGTGCGGTTGGTCTCTTATGGCTATGACCCGTTTGGTCGGTTGATAACGGTGCGGAACTCGCATGCGGGTGTGCTGCGTTATCGCTACGACGAGCAGGGACGTCCGTGTGGGTGGACGGATCGAAATGGGGTGTCGTATGTGTACCGATTTGATGAAGCAGGTCGTGTGAGTTCCCAGGTTGGCACGGGAGGGTTCTTTCCGAATACTGCGGTGTGGCTTGACGATACTGCCGAGGATGCCCCAGCCGGCGGGATAGTAGTGGTAGCGATTGAAACTGCGACGCCTTTTGAACAGGACCCGTTGGCAGTCGGGGACTCAGTGATGGATGAGTTTTTGGACCGGTTGGATCAGCTTGAGTTGGTCGCAGCTTTGCGCGAGGGCGGTCTTGTTCAGGCAGGGTTGACCGGGCGTGGCCGTGCAGGTGTACGCGATGAGGATGGTTGGAGTGTCCCCGACGCGTGGCTACACGATGAGGTTCTGGGGGATGTGCGTCCGACGGTGTACCGGTGTAGCGCGGACGGGGATGTGTGGCGGATAATCACCCCGGAGGGCCGGGTAACGGATTTCGAGCATAATTCGTATCACCAAGTCACTAAAATTGTCGATTCGGCCGGAGAAGTGTGGTCGATGACTTATAACGAAGATGGGGTGTGCGTTGGTGAAGGCTTCCCCGATGGCACGAGTAGGCGCGTAGAGCCTGGAGCGTGGGGCGTTCCGGCACGCATCATTGAACGCGACGGCTCGATAACTGAGTGTGATGTTGATGCTTTTGGGATGGTTACTGCGTTGCGTGAACCTAGTGGCGCCGAAACTAAGTGGGATTGGCAGGTGCGTGCCTCAGGGATTGTTTTATCGTCTGTGACCGACCCGGGCGGATACACAACCGTAATGGAGCACGATGATGCGGGCCGTTTGATGGCAACTGTTGATCCTGCTGGGCGACGCATGAGTTGGGTGCGTGATGTGTGTGGTCGTGTCATTGAGGCAATGGACCCGAATGGTGCTGTCACCATGATTGGCTACACCCCGGAAGGGTGGGCAAATGAGGTTGTGTTTGAAGATGGGGCGAGGCAGTCAGCAACATTTGATGGTGAGGGAAACCAGCTCAGTTTCACCAATGAGCTCGGGCTGACATCGACGGTGCAGTACACTGTGTTCGATCAACCTGCTTTAACGACCGACGCGGATGGAGCGGTAACTCGGATTACCTATAACACCCAGATGCAGCCTGTGGCAGTGACCAACGCTGATAATCGTACGTGGCGGTACGAATACAACCTTGATGGGACGATCGCCCGCGAGATTGATTACAACGGCCGCCCAGTGACTGCCTCGACCTCTGTGGATGGATTGCGCACGGTCGTTGAGTCCCCGGCTGGCACGACAACCCTTGAGCGTAACTGGATGGGGAATGTTGAGCGCGTAGTTGACTCCTCTGGAGTATCTGAGTTTGCTTATGACCTGGCGGGGCGCGTGACAGGCGTATCTAATGCCTTCTCGTCGGTTTCTTACACTTATGATGCGGATGGCCAGATAGCCGGGGAGACGGTCACTTTAGCCTCCGGGGAGTCTACCGGCTATGAAGCTCACGTTGATGCGGCGGGCCAAGCCTACGGCTATAGCATCCTTCTTCCGGCGGGCGAGAGGATTTATACCGAATTTGCTCGTGATGGTTATGGGCAGATCGCAACCTCAGATGTTATGTGGGAGGGGTCAGGCAATGAGGGTGCACGCACTTTGGTGGGGCTGTCGTATAGCCGTGATCAGCGAGGTTTGCGTGACACTATTGATATCGGCGCGTTGACTCGTAGTTTTTCCTACGACCAACGTGCTCGCCGTATCCAGGATCGCATGAGTATGTCTGGTGCTTCTGTGGGGGGTGCAGCGCAATCCGTGGCTGGCCGTGAGCTGACGTGGCGGGCGGATACCAAGATCACCGAAGTGAGAGACCAGCTCCGCGGACGCAGCTTGTATAGCGTCGACGAGGTTGGGCGTGTAACTGCGGTCCGACGTGAAAGTTCTGCTGCAAACCCGCAGAAGGTATCGCACGGAATTTATCCGGATGGGTGCTGGCCAGGAATCTTACGAGTATAGCCCAGCCGGTGTATTGAACCGGTATGATGCGCCTCAGCCTGAAGAGTCATGGCAAAAGCCAGCCCTCCGCACTTCCGCTGCAAAGGAAAAGATCGAGTTTTCGGGCACGATGCCTACCCGTGTAGGGCGTACCACCTATATTTATGATGGGGCGGGCCGAGTTGTTCGTACCGTTACGAAGCGGATTAGCAAGAAGCCTTTAGTAAAGAATTTTTACTATGCCACTGGTGAGCAGCCGATAGGTTTTGATTCTTCTGATACTCCTGGCATGGGCTGGCGCTACATTTACGACGGTTTGGGCAGGCGCGTAGCGAAAGAGACCATCAACACCGAAACTGGTGAGGTGATAGCGCGGACGGTGTTCGCCCATGCTGGTGATCAGTTAGTTGGTGAGTACACCACTATGGGTCCTGATGCAGGTTGTGGTTGGGTGGTATCTACTGATCCAGAGACTGGGGAACTTGTTGGCCAAGTTGCGTTTTCCCCTAGCAGTTCTAGTGCTTCTGTGGAAGATGATCCCGCCCAGTGGTCGCAGCAGCGCGTTGACGCTGAGTTTTATGCCCTTATGGCAGATTTGGCGGGTGCGCCGCAGGAGATCATCGACCCGCGAACAGGTGAAGTGCTTGGGTGTGCTGTCCACACGTTGTATGGTCAACGTCGCTGGAGAGGCACGCTCAGTATGCCGCTTTTATTTGCTGGACAGTATGTTGACCAGGAATCGGGGTGGGCGTATAACAGGTTCCGGTTTTATGATCCGAAAGCCGGTATTTACAATGCGCAGGATCCTTTGGGGGTAGCAGCACGGCTTTCTTCTGCGCAGGGTTATGTTGCCCATCCTGTGCTTTGGTGTGATCCTTTCGGGTTAAAACAATATAGTCAAGTCGATAATCCGGCGTTGCAGGCGCGTATCGACGCATTGACTTCGAATCAAAAAGGACAAGTTGGGGAGAAGATCGCCCGGGAGATGTTCGAAGGGCGATTCCTCTGGGATGATCCTCGTGGTGATAAATACGTTGTTAACGGGAGGACATACATCCCTGATTTGACACTGACCTCAGATCAGATCGTGGAAGTGAAGTTTGTCAAGAAATTGGATCTAAGAAGGCAGATCCGGGATGGTCTGGCACACGCAGGGCCCGGAAATTATATCCTGGTTACAGCGCCAAATACGCACCTCTCGCGGAGCGTGCGTAAGCTGATTGAATCCGGTCAGATAATCCACAAAACAATGCCGGAATCCCTAATTGAGCGTATGGTGCCTTAAAACTTAAAAGTCTGGTTGTCGAGGGATATGGAAGTGAGTAAGTGATATGCCGGTACCGAATCCTTTTGAGCCGATTTTCGACTCTAAGCAGTTTTTGACTGAGCGGTTTATTGAGTTGATTCCGGGGTTTAGGGAGGAGCAGGACAAGGACAATTATGTCAACCATGCTGTGGCGGCAGTGGAGATGACGGATCGGAAGATGAGAAGGGACATCATTGCTGCGTTGCGTCCCTATGCGGAGCAGTTGCATTGGGGTCCGATTAGCAGGGGGGCCTTTGGGATGTTGAATCAGCTCGGGGCGAAGGATCTGGATGTCACGGCGGTGGTCGACGAGTTTGAAAAGTATAAGGAGTACCCAGCCAACAAAACAAAAACTTTGTTTAGCGGAAGAACTGGTTCCTTGCAGCGGAATGTGCATCCGCGTAATTTTGAGCAGTTCAATCGTTTTTTGAAGATGCAGTCCTCGAGGCGGCCGGATCCTTTATTGAAATCTCAGCAGGGCCTGATTTGGGATGGGGTGGGCACAAGTAAGAAGTTTCGGGAGCATCCTGGGTTTGCGTGGCTGGTGCACAGTAGATTTGCTGGTACAGCACCGGAGGTAGATAAGGCCTTGGAGCGCATCGCTAAAGCTCAAGGCTTGGAGTAGTGTGTCCTTTTTCGGTTATGGAGGACCGGATCTACCTTCGGCAAACTGTGGGTACCAAGCTGCATAGCTCCAGTTCTAAGGATTAGCCCCTAGTGTTTTCCGTGTTTTTGAACTGTTTTCTTGCATGGAAGTAGGGTTATGTTTTGGGTGTAAGGCTTCGGTGATGTCACGGTAGTCATTGCTATGGTCGGCTGCGTGGTTTACCTCGTGAGGATCTTTTAGCGTCTTGTGAGTTTCTTTTAGCGTTGCGGTGTTGGCTACTGCTTTGAAGGGCGAGAAAGTGCTCGCGGCAACACTTGTCGGACCAACCCACATATGAGGCGCAATATCTATGACATTGGGGAACTTGTTGGCCAAGTTGCGTTTTTCCCAGCAGTGCATTGACGCTGAGCTTTAGGCCCTTTATGCCCTTATGGCAGATTTGGCGGGTGCGCCGCAGGAGATCATCGACCCGTGTACAGGTGAAGTGCTTGGGTGTGCTGTCCACACGTTGTATGGTCTGGAGTGGTCTGGTTTTTAGGGCCAGGTGACTTAAGCGGCTTGTAACCATTGTTTCTTGTATTCCTCTGGGGCGATGAATCCTAGCGCCGAGTGAGGATGGTACGTATTGTACCGGTCCGACCATAGGCCCACACAGTGACGCGCGTGGGCAACGGGAGAGTGTCCGATAGTTTGTGTGCGGGGGTTTGGTTTACAAGTACTCCGTGAAGTGCCCCGGGTTTTGTTCCTAGGCATGTGCCTTGATTTCCATTATGTCCTGAGCTGAGCTTTTGCTCCAAAATTCTGATTCAACCTCCGCCGGCGTGCGGTAGTCTAGGGACTGGGAGGGTGTCAGGAAGTTTGTGTGTGAGGCTCTGATACAGAAGGAGTTTCACCGATAATGACAACGGTGACAACGAAGAAAAACCATGACCAGGACAAGGTCAACGAGATCAGCGAGAAGCTGATGGAAAATCCTGAGCTCGCCAAGCTGATTGGCGAGTTGTCGACGTCCACCGGTGACGCCAGTGACCTGGTCAAAGGTCTGTTGCAGGCGTCGATTAACGCTGGTCTGCAGGCGGAAATGGATGCCCATTTGGGCTACCGTCATTCCGACCGGAAGATGAAGGCCCAGGTTGAACCAACACAGGGTGGTAACCACCGCAACGGGTCGTACACCAAGACGGTTAACTCTGGTTACGGCACGTTGGAAGTGACTGTACCCAGGGATCGTTGCGGCACGTTTACGCCCCAGATGGTGCCCAAGGGCGCACGCCGGCTGACAGAGCTCGATGACATAATCATCTCGCTGTACGCCGGTGGGATGACAGTGCGTGATATTCAGCACCATCTTGGGTCCACCCTGGGGGTGGATATGAGCCCGGATACGATCAGCACCATTACCGATGCAGTCTTAGACGAGGTCATGATCTGGCAGAACCGTCAGCTCGACGAGTTTTACCCAGTAATCTTCCTTGATGCGCTACGCGTGAAGATCCGCGATGGCCACCGTGTAGTCAACAAGGCGTGCTACATGGCGGTGGGCATCGACATCGACGGTATCAAGCGCATCCTGGGCTTGTGGATTGCTGATAATGAAGGCGCCGCCTTGTGGGCATCGGTGTGCGCAGATCTGGCCAACCGTGGCGTCCAGGATGTCTTCATCGTCTGCTGTGATGGGCTTAAAGGCTTAGCGGAAGCCGTGGAGGCGACCTGGCCGAATTCGATGGTGCAGACCTGCATCGTGCACCTGATCCGGGCGGCGAACCGGTGGGTGTCCTATCAGGACCGAAAAGCTGTCTCCAGCGCGTTACGTGCGATCTACACGGCCGCAAACGAAGATACCGCCCGTGCCAGCTTAGATGCGTTCGAAACCTCTGAGCTTGGCCAGAAATACCCGCAGTCGGTGAAGGTGTGGCGTGATGCGTGGGAACGGTTCGTGCCGTTTTTGCAGTTCCCGCCAGCAGCGCGCAAGGTGTTGTACACCACGAATTCGATCGAGTCACTTAACGCTGAGCTGCGCAAAGCTACCCGGAATCGGGGCCAGTTCCCGAACGATACAGCGGCTGTGAAGACGCTTTGGCTGATGATTTGCAACATCGAAGACAAACGCGCTGCCAAACGCTCGAAGCAAGCCAAGCGCGCCGTTGAGTGCAACGGGTATGTTGAAGGAGCAAAGGCCAATGGCTGGAAGCAAGCCATCAACCAACTAGCTGTGGCATACCCCAACCGATTCGCGGAGTACTTGTAAACCAAACCCCCGCACACAAACTATCGGACACTCTCGGGACTGGTGGAGCCGTGATTCGTTCCACCAATTCACCCATTCAAACGTCGCGATTTCCACCTCGACAACGTCCGCCCACCTCCGAGTTTGAATGAGTTCATTCTTGTAGGAACCGTTAACGTTTTCAGCCAGAGCATTGTCGTAGGAGTCACCGACCGTCCCAGTAGACGCAGCGATCCCGTGCTCACCCAGACGCTCGTTGTAGATGATGCTGACGTATTGCGAGCCGTGGTCCGAATGGTGAACTAGACCTTCGGTTTTCTTCGCACACACAATCGCTTGGTTCAGCGCCTGCAGAGGCAACGCCTCGGTACGCATCGAGTCTGACAACGCCCACCCGACAATCCTGCGGGAATACACATCAGTGACAAATGCGGTGTAGACGAAGCCTTTCCGCGTGCGCACATAGGTGATGTCAGCCACCCACAGTCGGTTGGGGCTTGGCGCTCTGAATTCACGATTGACCAGATCAGGTCGCACATCCGGCCCCTTCGGCTTGCGGGTCGTGCGAGGTGCACCTCCTTTGCCTTTGCCGGACAGACCGGCCAGGCGCATCAGGCGGGCGGTCTGCTCGCGGCCGATATGAATGCCTTCACGTCGAAGGGCACGCCACATTTTCCGCACGCCGTAAACGCCGTAATTGTTTGCGTGAACCTGGCGAACATGCTCCATGACAGCTGCGTCACGAAGTGCGCGGGCACTTAAGCCCCGGGCTTTCGACTGCCTGTAACCACGCGAGGTAATGAAGCCACCTTCACGATTATTCTTTAACGTCGCACAGATGAACTCGACCGTGAAACGATCCCGATAGTCGTCGACGAACCGGATCATTTCCGACGTGTTGGGCCGAGTTCCGATGCGAAAAAAGCCGAGGCAGCTTTCAACAGCTCGTTGGTGTCACGTAGCTCCTGAACTTCGCGCCGTAGCCTGGCGTTTTCAGCAGCCAAGTCTTCAGGCAAATGATCAGGGACTCGTCCGTCGCGGCGAGCAGCCTGCGTCCACTGTCGGGCTGTGTGCCACGAGACACCCAGTTTGGGTGCGACAGCCTGACATGCGTCTTGCATCGAAAGATTTTCCGCCACGATACGGTCTTCAACGAGACGGACAACGCGGTCCTTCGCATCCTGGTCAAATTTCCTCGGCATGTTCCAGATTTTCCCATCTACTCAAACGGAACAAAACCTGGGGCACTTCACCTTCTGTATCAGAGCCTCACACACAAACTTCCTGACACCCTCACGAAAAGCAAAGGATATAACCACCATGTCTATGTCAGACAAACTCTCCGTTGAACATTCAGCCGTCTCCAGCCATGTTTCATCGTTGCAAACGAGCTATGGCCAGTTGAAGGCGCAGTCCCAACAGTTCCTGGATGCCATTGAACCACTGAAGTCCTCCTGGAAAGGCACCTCGGTTGAAGCATGGAATCGAATGACCGAGGCATGGAACGACAACATGGAGCAAGTCAACTCTGCGCTTGACCAGCTCACTAGCCGCGTGGAACAGGCCGGCAAAGACTACCAGGCAGGTGAGGAGGATCAAACCGCAACGCTGCAGCAGCGTTTCGCAGGTATGAACTTCCAATCCGGTCCGATTCTTTAAACCTCAACTTTTCATAGGAGAACTTGAAATGTCTGTTTATTCTTACACCCGTTCTGACGCTGAAGCTGCGGGTTCTGATTTGAACTCGGTGATGAACGCCATCGAATCCACTTTGTCTGAGATGGACTCCGATATCCAGAAGCTTGCCGCTGGATGGGAAGGTTCTGAGCAGGAAACGTATCGGGGTATTCACGGTAAGTGGTCGTCGGCGGCGCAGAACATGAAGTCGATTCTGGGACAGATCCGTTCTGCGTTGGAGGAGAACACCGCCGCTGTTGCCGAAACTCGCGGTCGGGTAACGGGCTCGCTCGCCGGCCAATAACACCTCTTTTCGCCGGTCGGGTTTCGCGGCCGGGCATCGTCCTTTTGATTTTAAATGTTGGTCTCCCTCTCGAAGTTAAGGAATGAGTTCTCGTAATGCCTGCTGTGCCACTTCCACCGTTTGAGGTGTTTGTTCGTCCGCATTTCCATATTGGTGGGTCTGTGTTCTCGGTGTTGGCGTCGGCACGGACGTGGCGTGGTTTTGCGGATCGTGCGGTGGAGACGTCGGGGTTGCTGCGCGCGATTAATGATGGGGGGTTTGTGGGCAGCGAGGGGGATCGGTACCGGGAGTTGTTGCACGGGGATTTCCCGCAGCATCTTTTGGTCACGGGCCAGGCCCATGCTGGGTTGGCTGATGCTTTGCATGCCTATGGTTTAGATTTGGGTGCGCGGCGGACTGAAATGGATGCTTTGCGGTCTGTGGCGCGTGTGGACCTGACCCCTTGGTGGTGGACACGCTGAAACCAGCATTTCGCTGGGGAAGTGAGGTACCTTTCCACCATGCCACGCAAGACCTACACCGAGCAGTTCAAGCGTGACGCAGTGACGTTGTACGAGTCGACCCCTGGAGCCACGATCAACGCGATCGCCTCCGATCTCGGGGTCAACCGCAACTCCCTGCGCACCTGGCTCGACGCCTTCGGCACCGGCACCAAAACCAACGCCAACGGTGAAAAAGTCGCCAGCCCGATCGCCGCAGCCAACAGCGAACGTACTCCTGCTCAAGGACTCTCCGATGCCGAACGCATCCGCATGCTGGAACGCGAAAACGCCACGCTACGGGAAGAACGAGAGATCCTGCGCAAGGCGGCCAAATATTTCGCGGAAGAGACGAACTGGTGAACCGCTTTCAGTTCGTTGATGACCACCGAGACTTCTACGAGGTCAAGCGGTTATGTGAGGTCCTGAAGATCAACCGGTCCTCCTACTACAAGTGGAAATCTGCTGCTCCTGCCCGCCGGCGACGCCTCGTCGCTGACGCGGCGCTGGGAGCGAGGATCAAGGCCGTGTTCACAGCTGAGAACGGCTGTTACGGGGCGAAACGCATCACAGCGGCCATCAACTCGGATCCGACCAGCGATGATCGCCTCAATCACAAGCGCACCGCCAGGCTGATGCGCCAGATGGAATTGTTCGGCTACACCAAGAAACGCCGCGTAAAGACCACGGTGTCTGCGAAACGCGCTCCGACGTTTCCGGATCTGCTCGCACGCCGTTTCACCGCGGAGAAACCAAACACGGTCTACGTCGGCGATATCACCTACCTCCCGATTGCAGATGGGTCGAATATGTACCTGGCGACGGTCATCGACTGCTACTCGCGGCAGTTGACCGGTTTCGCGATCGCCGTCCACATGCGTACGGAGTTAGTTGAAGAGGCTTTGATGATGGCTTACGGGATCCGTGGCGGGCTTGACGGAGCGATTTTCCACTCCGATCATGGCAGTGTATACACCTCTGATCGGTACCGAAGACTATGTGAACGTCTCGGTGTTACCCAATCGATGGGAGCAATTGGTACCAGCGCGGATAATTCTCTGGCGGAGTCGTTCAACGCCACGTTGAAACGGGAAGTCCTTCAAGATGCACCTGTTTTCGCCAGTCAGCTGGTGTGTCGCCGGGACGTGTTCCAATGGTGCAGTCGCTACAACACCAAACGCCTGCACTCGAGGTGCGGCTATCGTTCGCCGAACGCCTTTGAATCTTCCGAAACAGCTATACTCAAAACCGCATCTGATTAAAACTCCGTGTCCACTTTCCGGGGTTCAGACCCAACAGATCATACGG
Organism: Corynebacterium sp. BD556; assembly: GCF_038452275.1. Lineage (NCBI taxonomy): Bacteria > Bacillati > Actinomycetota > Actinomycetes > Mycobacteriales > Corynebacteriaceae > Corynebacterium > Corynebacterium mayonis. Next base: position 1,618,007 of record NZ_CP141643.1, on the reverse strand, counting down.
CGGTCAATGCTGCTGTTGTGCAGGTTAATCAAGCTGAAACTGCGGTGGCTTTGGCGCCGGACGCTGCAACGAAATCTGCGGCGGCAGCCGCGTTAGTAGCGGCGCAGGCGCAGCTTGCGGCTGCGCAGGCGAAATGGGAAGCGGATATTGCAGCGGCTGAGGAAGTTAAGGCATCGCTGGGTGGGCAGGTTTCGCTGCATGCTGCGGAGATCTCGGCGCAGGCACGTAAAGCCTTTGAGGAAAATCCCGGGTTTTTGGGTGGGACTTGGCAGGCGATTAAAGATTTTATGCATGACAACGCCGACCTTTTGTCGGTGGTGTCCGATGCCTTGCAGATTATCGGCGGCATTATGATGCTGATTCCTGGTTTGCAGATACTTGGGGCGGTGTTGGTTGGCATTGGTGTGGGGTTGAAGTTTTTACTGGCGGCAGCAGGGGAGGCAAGTTGGGGTGAGTTCCTCTTTGATCTGGCGACGTGTGGGGCGCTGGGGGCTTTAGGCAAACTGGCGAAGACTGGAAAACTTGGTTCGAAGGTTGCTGCCTTGCAGCAGTCGGCGGTGGCGCTGAAAGAGTCGGCGGGTAAAGCTGCGGCTCGTGGCATTGATCGGATCTTGTTTGCGCTTGATCCGGTTGATATTGCTACTGGAGCAATGGTAGATAGCGACACTGATATTCGCATTGAGGGTACGTTGCCGCTGGTGATAGACCGTCACGCGTTTTCTACGCATGAGGTGGGTCGTGCGTTGGGGCCAAGGTGGATCTCGCGTATGGATGTCCGTTTGGAGGTTGCGGCGGATGTGGTGACGATGCTGTGCCCGGATGGGGCGCTAATCCAGTTTCCCCCTGCCCCTGTGGATGGTTCGGAAGTGCGCGGTAATGGACGTGGCTGGCTGTTGTCATTTGGGGACGGAGCGTACCGCGTGCGTGCCGTCAATGAGGCGGTAACGTATCACTTTCATGTGTATGAGCAAGACGATCTGCGTCCCGATGGTGTAGGGGTAGCTCATGGGCCTGCAAGCGTGGGACGTAGCATGGTCGGAGCTGGGATTGTGTCTGGCAGTGTCGCTGAACGTTTCGGTATAAGCATTGAGCTGGGAATAAGCTCGATGGTGCACCGTACGGGGCAGCGGATCGACTATGTGTGGGATAACGCGACGGGGCACATGGTGGCGATGGTGCGTTCTGATGGCACCCGATTGGATCTGAGTTGGGATGGAGCGATTAACCGGGTGTCGGGGGTTTGGGTGTCGAACCCGTTGACGCATCCGGACGACGATCCAGTGCGGTTGGTCTCTTATGGCTATGACCCGTTTGGTCGGTTGATAACGGTGCGGAACTCGCATGCGGGTGTGCTGCGTTATCGCTACGACGAGCAGGGACGTCCGTGTGGGTGGACGGATCGAAATGGGGTGTCGTATGTGTACCGATTTGATGAAGCAGGTCGTGTGAGTTCCCAGGTTGGCACGGGAGGGTTCTTTCCGAATACTGCGGTGTGGCTTGACGATACTGCCGAGGATGCCCCAGCCGGCGGGATAGTAGTGGTAGCGATTGAAACTGCGACGCCTTTTGAACAGGACCCGTTGGCAGTCGGGGACTCAGTGATGGATGAGTTTTTGGACCGGTTGGATCAGCTTGAGTTGGTCGCAGCTTTGCGCGAGGGCGGTCTTGTTCAGGCAGGGTTGACCGGGCGTGGCCGTGCAGGTGTACGCGATGAGGATGGTTGGAGTGTCCCCGACGCGTGGCTACACGATGAGGTTCTGGGGGATGTGCGTCCGACGGTGTACCGGTGTAGCGCGGACGGGGATGTGTGGCGGATAATCACCCCGGAGGGCCGGGTAACGGATTTCGAGCATAATTCGTATCACCAAGTCACTAAAATTGTCGATTCGGCCGGAGAAGTGTGGTCGATGACTTATAACGAAGATGGGGTGTGCGTTGGTGAAGGTTTCCCCGATGGCACGAGTAGGCGCGTAGAGCCTGGAGCGTGGGGCGTTCCGGCACGCATCATTGAACGCGACGGCTCGATAACTGAGTGTGATGTTGATGCTTTTGGGATGGTTACTGCGTTGCGTGAACCTAGTGGCGCCGAAACTAAGTGGGATTGGCAGGTGCGTGCCTCAGGGATTGTTTTATCGTCTGTGACCGACCCGGGCGGATACACAACCGTAATGGAGCACGATGATGCGGGCCGTTTGATGGCAACTGTTGATCCTGCTGGGCGACGCATGAGTTGGGTGCGTGATGTGTGTGGTCGTGTCATTGAGGCAATGGACCCGAATGGTGCTGTCACCATGATTGGCTACACCCCGGAAGGGTGGGCAAATGAGGTTGTGTTTGAAGATGGGGCGAGGCAGTCAGCAACATTTGATGGTGAGGGAAACCAGCTCAGTTTCACCAATGAGCTCGGGCTGACATCGACGGTGCAGTACACTGTGTTCGATCAACCTGCTTTAACGACCGACGCGGATGGAGCGGTAACTCGGATTACCTATAACACCCAGATGCAGCCTGTGGCAGTGACCAACGCTGATAATCGTACGTGGCGGTACGAATACAACCTTGATGGGACGATCGCCCGCGAGATTGATTACAACGGCCGCCCAGTGACTGCCTCGACCTCTGTGGATGGATTGCGCACGGTCGTTGAGTCCCCGGCTGGCACGACAACCCTTGAGCGTAACTGGATGGGGAATGTTGAGCGCGTAGTTGACTCCTCTGGAGTATCTGAGTTTGCTTATGACCTGGCGGGGCGCGTGACAGGCGTATCTAATGCCTTCTCGTCGGTTTCTTACACTTATGATGCGGATGGCCAGATAGCCGGGGAGACGGTCACTTTAGCCTCCGGGGAGTCTACCGGCTATGAAGCTCACGTTGATGCGGCGGGCCAAGCCTACGGCTATAGCATCCTTCTTCCGGCGGGCGAGAGGATTTATACCGAATTTGCTCGTGATGGTTATGGGCAGATCGCAACCTCAGATGTTATGTGGGAGGGGTCAGGCAATGAGGGTGCACGCACTTTGGTGGGGCTGTCGTATAGCCGTGATCAGCGAGGTTTGCGTGACACTATTGATATCGGCGCGTTGACTCGTAGTTTTTCCTACGACCAACGTGCTCGCCGTATCCAGGATCGCATGAGTATGTCTGGTGCTTCTGTGGGGGGTGCAGCGCAATCCGTGGCTGGCCGTGAGCTGACGTGGCGGGCGGATACCAAGATCACCGAAGTGAGAGACCAGCTCCGCGGACGCAGCTTGTATAGCGTCGACGAGGTTGGGCGTGTAACTGCGGTCCGACGTGAAAGTTCTGCTGCAAACCCGCAGAAGGTATCGCACGGAATTTATCCGGATGGTGCTGGCCAGGAATCTTACGAGTATAGCCCAGCCGGTGTATTGAACCGGTATGATGCGCCTCAGCCTGAAGAGTCATGGCAAAAGCCAGCCCTCCGCACTTCCGCTGCAAAGGAAAAGATCGAGTTTTCGGGCACGATGCCTACCCGTGTAGGGCGTACCACCTATATTTATGATGGGGCGGGCCGAGTTGTTCGTACCGTTACGAAGCGGATTAGCAAGAAGCCTTTAGTAAAGAATTTTTACTATGCCACTGGTGAGCAGCCGATAGGTTTTGATTCTTCTGACACTCCTGGCATGGGCTGGCGCTACATTTACGACGGTTTGGGCAGGCGCGTAGCGAAAGAGACCATCAACACCGAAACTGGTGAGGTGATAGCGCGGACGGTGTTCGCCCATGCTGGTGATCAGTTAGTTGGTGAGTACACCACTATGGGTCCTGATGCAGGTTGTGGTTGGGTGGTATCTACTGATCCAGAGACTGGGGAACTTGTTGGCCAAGTTGCGTTTTCCCCCAGCAGTCCTAGTGCTTCTGTGGAAGATGATCCCGCCCAGTGGTCGCAGCAGCGCGTTGACGCTGAGTTTTATGCCCTTATGGCAGATTTGGCGGGTGCGCCGCAGGAGATCATCGACCCGCGAACAGGTGAAGTGCTTGGGTGTGCTGTCCACACGTTGTATGGTCAACGTCGCTGGAGAGGCACGCTCAGTATGCCGCTTTTATTTGCTGGACAGTATGTTGACCAGGAATCGGGGTGGGCGTATAACAGGTTCCGGTTTTATGATCCGAAAGCCGGTATTTACAATGCGCAGGATCCTTTGGGGGTAGCAGCACAGCTTTCTTCTGCGCAGGGTTATGTTGCCCATCCTGTGCTTTGGTGTGATCCTTTCGGGTTAAAACAATATAGTCAAGTCGCTAATCCGGCGTTGCAGGCGCGTATCGACGCATTGACTTCGAATCAAAAAGGACAAGTTGGGGAGAAGATCGCCCGGGAGATGTTCGAAGGGCGATTCCTCCGGGATGATCCTCGTGGTGATAAATACGTTGTTAACGGGAGGACATACATCCCTGATTTGACACTGACCTCAGATCAGATCGTGGAAGTGAAGTTTGTCAAGAAATTGGATCTAAGAAGGCAGATCCGGGATGGTCTGGCACACGCAGGGCCCGGGACCTGACCCCTTGGTGGTGGACACGCTGAAACCAGCATTTCGCTGGGGAAGTGAGGTACCTTTCCACCATGCCACGCAAGACCTACACCGAGCAGTTTAAGCGTGACGCAGTGACGTTGTACGAGTCGACCCCTGGAGCCACGATCAACGCGATCGCCTCCGATCTCGGGGTCAACCGCAACTCCCTGCGCACCTGGCTCGACGCCTTCGGCACCGGCACCAAAACCAACGCCAACGGTGAAAAAGTCGCCAGCCCGATCGCCGCAGCCAACAGCGAACGTACTCCTGCTCAAGGACTCTCCGATGCCGAACGCATCCGCATGCTGGAACGCGAAAACGCCACGCTACGGGAAGAACGAGAGATCCTGCGCAAGGCGGCCAAATATTTCGCGGAAGAGACGAACTGGTGAACCGCTTTCAGTTCGTTGATGACCACCGAGACTTCTACGAGGTCAAGCGGTTATGTGAGGTCCTGAAGATCAACCGGTCCTCCTACTACAAGTGGAAATCTGCTGCTCCTGCCCGCCGGCGACGCCTCGTCGCTGACGCGGCGCTGGGAGCGAGGATCAAGGCCGTGTTCACAGCTGAGAACGGCTGTTACGGGGCGAAACGCATCACAGCGGCCATCAACTCGGATCCGACCAGCGATGATCGCCTCAATCACAAGCGCACCGCCAGGCTGATGCGCCAGATGGAATTGTTCGGCTACACCAAGAAACGCCGCGTAAAGACCACGGTGTCTGCGAAACGCGCTCCGACGTTTCCGGATCTGCTCGCACGCCGTTTCACCGCGGAGAAACCAAACACGGTCTACGTCGGCGATATCACCTACCTCCCGATTGCAGATGGGTCGAATATGTACCTGGCGACGGTCATCGACTGCTACTCGCGGCAGTTGACCGGTTTCGCGATCGCCGTCCACATGCGTACGGAGTTAGTTGAAGAGGCTTTGATGATGGCTTACGGGATCCGTGGCGGGCTTGACGGAGCGATTTTCCACTCCGATCATGGCAGTGTATACACCTCTGATCGGTACCGAAGACTATGTGAACGTCTCGGTGTTACCCAATCGATGGGAGCAATTGGTACCAGCGCGGATAATTCTCTGGCGGAGTCGTTCAACGCCACGTTGAAACGGGAAGTCCTTCAGGACCTGACCCCTTGGTGGTGGACACGCTGAAACCAGCATTTCGCTGGGGAAGTGAGGTACCTTTCCACCATGCCACGCAAGACCTACACCGAGCAGTTTAAGCGTGACGCAGTGACGTTGTACGAGTCGACCCCTGGAGCCACGATCAACGCGATCGCCTCCGATCTCGGGGTCAACCGCAACTCCCTGCGCACCTGGCTCGACGCCTTCGGCACCGGCACCAAAACCAACGCCAACGGTGAAAAAGTCGCCAGCCCGATCGCCGCAGCCAACAGCGAACGTACTCCTGCTCAAGGACTCTCCGATGCCGAACGCATCCGCATGCTGGAACGCGAAAACGCCACGCTACGGGAAGAACGAGAGATCCTGCGCAAGGCGGCCAAATATTTCGCGGAAGAGACGAACTGGTGAACCGCTTTCAGTTCGTTGATGACCACCGAGACTTCTACGAGGTCAAGCGGTTATGTGAGGTCCTGAAGATCAACCGGTCCTCCTACTACAAGTGGAAATCTGCTGCTCCTGCCCGCCGGCGACGCCTCGTCGCTGACGCGGCGCTGGGAGCGAGGATCAAGGCCGTGTTCACAGCTGAGAACGGCTGTTACGGGGCGAAACGCATCACAGCGGCCATCAACTCGGATCCGACCAGCGATGATCGCCTCAATCACAAGCGCACCGCCAGGCTGATGCGCCAGATGGAATTGTTCGGCTACACCAAGAAACGCCGCGTAAAGACCACGGTGTCTGCGAAACGCGCTCCGACGTTTCCGGATCTGCTCGCACGCCGTTTCACCGCGGAGAAACCAAACACGGTCTACGTCGGCGATATCACCTACCTCCCGATTGCAGATGGGTCGAATATGTACCTGGCGACGGTCATCGACTGCTACTCGCGGCAGTTGACCGGTTTCGCGATCGCCGTCCACATGCGTACGGAGTTAGTTGAAGAGGCTTTGATGATGGCTTACGGGATCCGTGGCGGGCTTGACGGAGCGATTTTCCACTCCGATCATGGCAGTGTATACACCTCTGATCGGTACCGAAGACTATGTGAACGTCTCGGTGTTACCCAATCGATGGGAGCAATTGGTACCAGCGCGGATAATTCTCTGGCGGAGTCGTTCAACGCCACGTTGAAACGGGAAGTCCTTCAAGATGCACCTGTTTTCGCCAGTCAGCTGGTGTGTCGCCGGGACGTGTTCCAATGGTGCAGTCGCTACAACACCAAACGCCTGCACTCGAGGTGCGGCTATCGTTCGCCGAACGCCTTTGAATCTTCCGAAACAGCTATACTCAAAACCGCATCTGATTAAAACTCCGTGTCCACTTTCCGGGGTTCAGACCCCCGGAAACTATATCCTGGTTACAGCGCCAAATACGCACCTCTCGCGGGGCGTGCGTAAGCTGATTGAATCCGGTCAGATAATCCACAAAACAATGCCGGAATCCCTAATTGAGCGTATGGTGCCTTAAAACCTAAAAGTCTGGTTGTCGAGGGATATGGAAGTGAGTAAGTGATATGCCGGTACCGAATCCTTTTGAGCCGATTTTCGACTCTGAGCAGTTTTTGACTGAGCGGTTTATTGAGTTGATTCCGGGGTTTAGGGAGGAGCAGGACAAGGACAATTATGTCAACCATGCTGTGGCGGCAGTGGAGATGACGGATCGGAAGATGAGAAGGGACATCATTGCTGCGTTGCGTCCCTATGCGGAGCAGTTGCATTGGGGTCCGATTAGCAGGGGGGCCTTTGGGATGTTGAATCAGCTCGGGGCGAAGGATCTGGATGTCACGGCGGTGGTCGACGAGTTTGAAAAGTATAAGGAGTACCCAGCCAACAAAACAAAAACTTTGTTTAGCGGAAGAACTGGTTCCTTGCAGCGGAATGTGCATCCGCGTAATTTTGAGCAGTTCAATCGTTTTTTGAAGATGCAGTCCTCGAGGCGGCCGGATCCTTTATTGAAATCTCAGCAGGGCCTGATTTGGGATGGGGTGGGCACAAGTAAGAAGTTTCGGGAGCATCCTGGGTTTGCGTGGCTGGTGCACAGTAGATTTGCTGGTACAGCACCGGAGGTAGATAAGGCCTTGGAGCGCATCGCTAAAGCTCAAGGCTTGGAGTAGTGTGTCCTTTTTTGGTTATGGAGGACCGGATCTGCCTTCGGCAAACTGTGGGTACCAAGCTGCATAGCTCCAGTTCTAAGGATTAGCCTCTATTGTTTTCCGTGTTTTTGAACTTGTTTTCTTGCATGGAAGTAGGGTTATGTTTTGGGTGTAAGGCTTCGGTGATGTCACGGTAGTCATTGCTATGGTCGGCTGCGTGGTGTACCTCGTGAGGATCTTTTAGCGTCTTGTGAGTTTCTTTTAGCGTTGCGGTGTTGGCTACTGCTTTGAAGGGCGAGAAAGTGTTCGTGGCAACACTTGTCGGACCAACCCACATATGAGGCGCAATATCTATGACATTGGGGAACTTGTTGGCCAAGTTGCGTTTTCCCCCAGCAGCTCTAGTGCTTCTGTGGAAGATGATCCCGCCCAGTGGTCGCAGCAGCGCGTTGACGCTGAGTTTTATGCCCTTATGGCAGATTTGGCGGGTGCGCCGCAGGAGATCATCGACCCGTGTACAGGTGAAGTGCTTGGGTGTGCTGTCCACACGTTGTATGGTCAACGTCGCTGGAGAGGTACGCACAGTACGCCGCTTTTATTTGCTGGACAGTATGTTGACCAGGAATCGGGGTGGGCGTATAACAGGTTCCGGTTTTATGATCCGAAAGCCGGTATTTACAATGCGCAGGATCCTTTTGTCAGCGCTCTTTGAAAAGTAGCCCAAAACGCTCCTCGAAAAGTAGCCCACCCGGAAAAGATTGGATGGGTGATTTCATTGGAGGAATGGGCGCAGATCCGATACCTGCGTGGGCAGGGTCTGTCATTGAGGAAGATCGCGGCCGAAGTGGGCTGTGCGAAGAAGACGGTGGAGAAGGCTTTGGCTTCAGATTCGCCGCCTTGTTACAAGCCACGGGATGCCAAAGGCACGAGTTTCGATCCGTTTGAACCGCAGGTCAGGGAACTTCTCACGGAAACACCGCAGCTTAATGCCAAGGTGTTGGCTCAGCGAGTGGGCTGGACAGGCTCGGATTCATGGTTTCGCAAACACGTTGCCAGGATCCGGACTGAGTATATGCCCGCCGACCCAGTCGATACCCTTACTCACGCCCCGGGGCGTGAGATCCAATGTGATCTCACTTTTGCACCGGGTGGACTACCTGATGCTGATGGGGTCTACCGCGCGTTGCCGGTGTTGGTGATGGCAGCCTCGCATTCTCGTTTCGCTGCGGCGTGTGTGCTTCCCTCGCGCACGACTGATGACTTGATCGCCGGGATGTGGCAGTTGATAACACGTGATTTCCAAGCGGTACCAGATCGGCTCGTGTGGGATCACGAGTCCGGGATTGGCAAGGCGAAGCTGTGCGAGCCTGTTGCCGCATTCGGCGGGGCGCTGTGCTGCAGAATCGTTCAGACCCCACCGCGGGACCCGGAATCTAAAGGCATCGTCGAGCGCACCAACGGGTACATGAAGCGTTCCTTCTTCCCCGGGCGCCGGTTCAGCGACCCGGTGGATGTGCAAGCCCAACTTGATGAGTGGTTCACCACAATCGCCAACGCACGCGTTCACACCACGTTGAAGGCCACACCGGCGGACTTGTTTGCAGCTGATCAGCGGGCGATGCGCCCCTTGCCACCGTATCCGCCGGTGTTCGGTGTCAGGCCCGCGGTGCGCCTGCCGCGAAACTACTACGTCACCGTTGACACCAACCAGTACAGCGTGGATCCGACATTCATTGACCGACTAGTCACTGTGCGCAGCACGCTTGATGAAATCGCCGTGACCGGGCCACACGGTGAACCCGCCGCGGTGCACCCGCGCCACTGGGGCCAGCACAAGGTCATCACCGACCCCGCCCACGCCCAAACTGCCCGCGCCATGCGCCGCGACCTAGCTACGGCGGGCGAGAGATTCCAGCCAGATACCGCTGTTGACATCGCTGACCTATCCATCTACGACCACATCGCCTAACACGGCCTCAACGCCCCACAAACTTCAAGGAGAGCTCTTTCCTATGACCCGCACCAGCGCCCACGACACCGCGGCGGCAATTAGTCACCTCGCACGGGAGTTGAAAGCCCCACGCATCGACAACGTCTACTCAACCATCGCCAATCAAGCACGTAGCCAATCCTGGACATTCGAGGAGTACCTCGCCGCCGTGCTATCTGTCGAAGCGACCGCCCGCGCGGAATCCGGAGCATCATTACGCGTCAAACGCGCCGGCTTTCCGGCCGTGAAAACCATCGCCGACTTCGACTTCACCGCACAACCCAGTATTGACCGCACTGAAATCGCACGCCTTGAAACCGGGGCCTGGGTCGCCACAGCTGAAAACGTCGTCCTGCTCGGCCCACCCGGAACCGGCAAAACCCACCTCGCCACCGCACTTGGCATCACAGCAGCGCAGCAAGGCTATCGCGTCCTCTTCGACACCGCCGCCGGGTGGGTAAACACCCTCACTGAAGCCCACAACACCGGCAAACTCGAAACGCTGCTGAAACGATTAAACCGCTACCACCTGCTCATCATCGACGAACTCGGCTACATTCCCGTCGAAGCTGACGCGGCGAACCTGTTTTTTCAACTCGTCTCCAGACGCTACGAACACGGCTCCATGAGGGTGTCAGGAAGTTTGTGTGTGAGGCTCTGATACAGAAGGAGTTTCACCGATAATGACAACGGTGACAACGAAGAAAAACCATGACCAGGACAAGATCAACGAGATCAGCGAGAAGCTGATGGAAAATCCTGAGCTCGCCAAGCTGATTGGCGAGTTGTCGACGTCCACCGGTGACGCCAGTGACCTGGTCAAAGGTCTGTTGCAGGCGTCGATTAACGCTGGTCTGCAGGCGGAAATGGATGCCCATTTGGGCTACCGTCATTCCGACCGGAAGATGAAGGCCCAGGTTGAACCAACACAGGGTGGTAACCACCGCAACGGGTCGTACACCAAGACGGTTAACTCTGGTTACGGCACGTTGGAAGTGACTGTACCCAGGGATCGTTGCGGCACGTTTACGCCCCAGATGGTGCCCAAGGGCGCACGCCGGCTGACAGAGCTCGATGACATGATCATCTCGCTGTACGCCGGTGGGATGACAGTGCGTGATATTCAGCACCATCTTGGGTCCACCCTGGGGGTGGATATGAGCCCGGATACGATCAGCACCATTACCGATGCAGTCTTAGACGAGGTCATGATCTGGCAGAACCGTCAGCTCGACGAGTTTTACCCAGTAATCTTCCTTGATGCGCTACGCGTGAAGATCCGCGATGGCCACCGTGTAGTCAACAAGGCGTGCTACATGGCGGTGGGCATCGACATCGACGGTATCAAGCGCATCCTGGGTTTGTGGATTGCTGATAATGAAGGCGCCGCCTTGTGGGCATCGGTGTGCGCAGATCTGGCCAACCGTGGCGTCCAGGATGTCTTCATCGTCTGCTGTGATGGGCTTAAAGGCTTAGCGGAAGCCGTGGAGGCGACCTGGCCGAATTCGATGGTGCAGACCTGCATCGTGCACCTGATCCGGGCGGCGAACCGGTGGGTGTCCTATCAGGACCGAAAAGCTGTCTCCAGCGCGTTACGTGCGATCTACACGGCCGCAAACGAAGATACCGCCCGTGCCAGCTTAGATGCGTTCGAAACCTCTGAGCTTGGCCAGAAATACCCGCAGTCGGTGAAGGTGTGGCGTGATGCGTGGGAACGGTTCGTGCCGTTTTTGCAGTTCCCGCCAGCAGCGCGCAAGGTGTTGTACACCACGAATTCGATCGAGTCACTTAACGCTGAGCTGCGCAAAGCTACCCGGAATCGGGGCCAGTTCCCGAACGATACAGCGGCTGTGAAGACGCTTTGGCTGATGATTTGCAACATCGAAGACAAACGCGCTGCCAAACGCGCGAAGCAAGCCAAGCGCGCCGTTGAGTGCAACGGGTATGTTGAAGGAGCAAAGGCCAATGGCTGGAAGCAAGCCATCAACCAACTAGCTGTGGCATACCCCAACCGATTCGCGGAGTACTTGTAAACCAAACCCCCGCACACAAACTATCGGACACTCTCGGCTCCATCATCGTGACCTCAAACCTAGCGTTTTCCCAATGGGCGCAATGCTTCGGCGACATCACAGTAGCCACCGCCATGGTCGACCGCATCGTCCACCACGCCAAAATCTTTCAACACCGAGGAGTAAGCCACCGCATCAAAGGACGCGAAATACCCGCACCAACAACCCCCTCACCAACCCCACATCAGGCACAATAACAACGACCACACTGGGCTACATTTCAAAGAGCGCCAGTGGGCTACATTTCGAAGAGCGCTCACACCTTTGGGGGTGGCAGCACGGCTTTCTTCTGCGCAGGGTTATGTTGCCCATCCTGTGCTTTGGTGTGATCCTTTCGGGTTAAAACAATATAGTCAAGTCGCTAATCCGGCGTTGCAGGCGCGTATCGACGCATTGACTTCGAATCAAAAAGGACAAGTTGGGGAGGATATCGCCCAGGAGATGTTCGAAGGGCGATACCTCCGGGATCATCCTCGTGGTGATAAATACGAAGTTAACGGGAGGACATACATCCCCGATTTGACACTGACCTCAAATCAGATCGTGGAAGTGAAGTTTGTCAAGAAATTGGATCTAAGAAGGCAGATCCGGGATGGTCTGGCACACGCAGGGCCCGGAAACTATATCCTGGTTACAGCGCCAAATACGCACCTCTCGCGGGGCGTGCGTAAGCTGATTGAATCCGGTCAGATAATCCACAAAACAATGCCGGAATCCCTAATTGAGCGTATGGTGCCTTAAAACCTAAAAGTCTGGTTGTCGAGGGATATGGAAGTGAGTAAGTGATATGCCGGTACCGAATCCTTTTGAGCCGATTTTCGACTCTGAGCAGTTTTTGACTGAGCGGTTTATTGAGTTGATTCCGGGGTTTAGGGAGGAGCAGGACAAGGACAATTATGTTGACTATGCTGTGGCGGCAGTGGAGATGACGGATCGGAAGATGAGAAGGGACATCATTGCTGCGTTGCGTCCCTATGCGGAGCAGTTGCATTGGGGTCCGATTAGCAGGGGGGCCTTTGGGATGTTGAATCAGCTCGGGGCGAAGGATCTGGATGTCACGGCGGTGGTCGACGAGTTTGAAAAGTATAAGGAGTACCCAGCCAACAAAACAAAAACTTTGTTTAGCGGAAGAACTGGTTCCTTGCAGCGGAATGTGCATCCGCGTAATTTTGAGCAGTTCAATCGTTTTTTGAAGATGCAGTCCTCGAGGCGGCCGGATCCTTTATTGAAATCTCAGCAGGGCCTGATTTGGGATGGGGTGGGCACAAGTAAGAAGTTTCGGGAGCATCCTGGGTTTGCGTGGCTGGTGCACAGTAGATTTGCTGGTACAGCACCGGAGGTGGATAAGGCCTTGGAGCGCATCGCTAAAGCTCAAGGCTTGGAGTAGTGTGTCCTTTTTTGGTTATGGAGGACCGGATCTGCCTTCGGCAAACTGTGGGTACCAAGCTGCATAGCTCCAGTTCTAAGGATTAGCCTCTATTGTTTTCCGTGTTTTTGAACTTGTTTTCTTGCATGGAAGTAGGGTTATGTTTTGGGTGTAAGGCTTCGGTGATGTCACGGTAGTCATTGCTATGGTCGGCTGCGTGGTGTACCTCGTGAGGATCTTTTAGCGTCTTGTGAGTTTCTTTTAGCGTTGCGGTGTTGGCTACTGCTTTGAAGGGCGAGAAAGTGTTCGTGGCAACACTTGTCGGACCAACCCACATATGAGGCGCAATATCTATGACATTGGGGAACTTGTTGGCCAAGTTGCGTTTTCCCCCAGCAGCTCTAGTGCTTCTGTGGAAGATGATCCCGCCCAGTGGTCGCAGCAGCGCGTTGACGCTGAGTTTTATGCCCTTATGGCAGATTTGGCGGGTGCGCCGCAGGAGATCATCGACCCGTGTACAGGTGAAGTGCTTGGGTGTGCTGTCCACACGTTGTATGGTCAACGTCGCTGGAGAGGTACGCACAGTACGCCGCTTTTATTTGCTGGACAGTATGTTGACCAGGAATCGGGGTGGGCGTATAACAGGTTCCGGTTTTATGATCCGAAAGCCGGTATTTACAATGCGCAGGATCCTTTTGTCAGCGCTCTTTGAAAAGTAGCCCAAAACGCTCCTCGAAAAGTAGCCCACCCGGAAAAGATTGGATGGGTGATTTCATTGGAGGAATGGGCGCAGATCCGATACCTGCGTGGGCAGGGTCTGTCATTGAGGAAGATCGCGGCCGAAGTGGGCTGTGCGAAGAAGACGGTGGAGAAGGCTTTGGCTTCAGATTCGCCGCCTTGTTACAAGCCACGGGATGCCAAAGGCACGAGTTTCGATCCGTTTGAACCGCAGGTCAGGGAACTTCTCACGGAAACACCGCAGCTTAATGCCAAGGTGTTGGCTCAGCGAGTGGGCTGGACAGGCTCGGATTCATGGTTTCGCAAACACGTTGCCAGGATCCGGACTGAGTATATGCCCGCCGACCCAGTCGATACCCTTACTCACGCCCCGGGGCGTGAGATCCAATGTGATCTCACTTTTGCACCGGGTGGACTACCTGATGCTGATGGGGTCTACCGCGCGTTGCCGGTGTTGGTGATGGCAGCCTCGCATTCTCGTTTCGCTGCGGCGTGTGTGCTTCCCTCGCGCACGACTGATGACTTGATCGCCGGGATGTGGCAGTGGGTCTGAACCCCGGAAAGTGGACACGGAGTTTTAATCAGATGCGGTTTTGAGTATAGCTGTTTCGGAAGATTCAAAGGCGTTCGGCGAACGATAGCCGCACCTCGAGTGCAGGCGTTTGGTGTTGTAGCGACTGCACCATTGGAACACGTCCCGGCGACACACCAGCTGACTGGCGAAAACAGGTGCATCTTGAAGGACTTCCCGTTTCAACGTGGCGTTGAACGACTCCGCCAGAGAATTATCCGCGCTGGTACCAATTGCTCCCATCGATTGGGTAACACCGAGACGTTCACATAGTCTTCGGTACCGATCAGAGGTGTATACACTGCCATGATCGGAGTGGAAAATCGCTCCGTCAAGCCCGCCACGGATCCCGTAAGCCATCATCAAAGCCTCTTCAACTAACTCCGTACGCATGTGGACGGCGATCGCGAAACCGGTCAACTGCCGCGAGTAGCAGTCGATGACCGTCGCCAGGTACATATTCGACCCATCTGCAATCGGGAGGTAGGTGATATCGCCGACGTAGACCGTGTTTGGTTTCTCCGCGGTGAAACGGCGTGCGAGCAGATCCGGAAACGTCGGAGCGCGTTTCGCAGACACCGTGGTCTTTACGCGGCGTTTCTTGGTGTAGCCGAACAATTCCATCTGGCGCATCAGCCTGGCGGTGCGCTTGTGATTGAGGCGATCATCGCTGGTCGGATCCGAGTTGATGGCCGCTGTGATGCGTTTCGCCCCGTAACAGCCGTTCTCAGCTGTGAACACGGCCTTGATCCTCGCTCCCAGCGCCGCGTCAGCGACGAGGCGTCGCCGGCGGGCAGGAGCAGCAGATTTCCACTTGTAGTAGGAGGACCGGTTGATCTTCAGGACCTCACATAACCGCTTGACCTCGTAGAAGTCTCGGTGGTCATCAACGAACTGAAAGCGGTTCACCAGTTCGTCTCTTCCGCGAAATATTTGGCCGCCTTGCGCAGGATCTCTCGTTCTTCCCGTAGCGTGGCGTTTTCGCGTTCCAGCATGCGGATGCGTTCGGCATCGGAGAGTCCTTGAGCAGGAGTACGTTCGCTGTTGGCTGCGGCGATCGGGCTGGCGACTTTTTCACCGTTGGCGTTGGTTTTGGTGCCGGTGCCGAAGGCGTCGAGCCAGGTGCGCAGGGAGTTGCGGTTGACCCCGAGATCGGAGGCGATCGCGTTGATCGTGGCTCCAGGGGTCGACTCGTACAACGTCACTGCGTCACGCTTGAACTGCTCGGTGTAGGTCTTGCGTGGCATGGTGGAAAGGTACCTCACTTCCCCAGCGAAATGCTGGTTTCAGCGTGTCCACCACCAAGGGGTCAGGTCCAGTTGATAACACGTGATTTCCAAGCGGTACCAGATCGGCTCGTGTGGGATCACGAGTCCGGGATTGGCAAGGCGAAGCTGTGCGAGCCTGTTGCCGCATTCGGCGGGGCGCTGTGCTGCAGAATCGTTCAGACCCCACCGCGGGACCCGGAATCTAAAGGCATCGTCGAGCGCACCAACGGGTACATGAAGCGTTCCTTCTTCCCCGGGCGCCGGTTCAGCGACCCGGTGGATGTGCAAGCCCAACTTGATGAGTGGTTCACCACAATCGCCAACGCACGCGTTCACACCACGTTGAAGGCCACACCGGCGGACTTGTTTGCAGCTGATCAGCGGGCGATGCGCCCCTTGCCACCGTATCCGCCGGTGTTCGGTGTCAGGCCCGCGGTGCGCCTGCCGCGAAACTACTACGTCACCGTTGACACCAACCAGTACAGCGTGGATCCGACATTCATTGACCGACTAGTCACTGTGCGCAGCACGCTTGATGAAATCGCCGTGACCGGGCCACACGGTGAACCCGCCGCGGTGCACCCACGCCACTGGGGCCAGCACAAGGTCATCACCGACCCCGCCCACGCCCAAACTGCCCGCGCCATGCGCCGCGACCTAGCTACGGCGGGCGAGAGATTCCAGCCAGATACCGCTGTTGACATCGCTGACCTATCCATCTACGACCACATCGCCTAACACGGCCTCAACGCCCCACAAACTTCAAGGAGAGCTCTTTCCTATGACCCGCACCAGCGCCCACGACACCGCGGCGGCAATTAGTCACCTCGCACGGGAGTTGAAAGCCCCACGCATCGACAACGTCTACTCAACCATCGCCAATCAAGCACGTAGCCAATCCTGGACATTCGAGGAGTACCTCGCCGCCGTGCTATCCGTCGAAGCGACCGCCCGCGCAGAATCCGGAGCATCATTACGCGTCAAACGCGCCGGCTTTCCGGCCGTGAAAACCATCGCCGACTTCGACTTCACCGCACAACCCAGTATTGACCGCACTGAAATCGCACGCCTTGAAACCGGGGCCTGGGTCGCCACAGCTGAAAACGTCGTCCTGCTCGGCCCACCCGGAACCGGCAAAACCCACCTCGCCACCGCACTTGGCATCACAGCAGCGCAGCAAGGCTATCGCGTCCTCTTCGACACCGCCGCCGGGTGGGTAAACACCCTCACCGAAGCCCACAACACCGGCAAACTCGAAACGCTGCTGAAACGATTAAACCGCTACCACCTGCTCATCATCGACGAACTCGGCTACATTCCCGTCGAAGCTGACGCGGCGAACCTGTTTTTTCAACTCGTCTCCAGACGCTACGAACACGGCTCCATCATCGTGACCTCAAACCTAGCGTTTTCCCAATGGGCGCAATGCTTCGGCGACATCACAGTAGCCACCGCCATGGTCGACCGCATCGTCCACCACGCCAAAATCTTTCAACACCGAGGAGTAAGCCACCGCATCAAAGGACGCGAAATACCCGCACCAACAACCCCCTCACCAACCCCACATCAGGCACAATAACAACGACCACACTGGGCTACATTTCAAAGAGCGCCAGTGGGCTACATTTCGAAGAGCGCTCACACCTTTGGGGGTGGCAGCACGGCTTTCTTCTGCGCAGGGTTATGTTGCCCATCCTGTGCTTTGGTGTGATCCTTTCGGGTTAAAACAATATAGTCAAGTCGCTAATCCGGCGTTGCAGGCGCGTATCGACGCATTGACTTCGAATCAAAAAGGACAAGTTGGGGAGGATATCGCCCAGGAGATGTTCGAAGGGCGATACCTCCGGGATCATCCTCGTGGTGATAAATACGAAGTTAACGGGAGGACATACATCCCCGATTTGACACTGACCTCAAATCAGATCGTGGAAGTGAAGTTTGTCAAGAAATTGGATCTAAGAAGGCAGATCCGGGATGGTCTGGCACACGCAGGGCCCGGAAACTATATCCTGGTTACAGCGCCAAATACGCACCTCTCGCGGAGCGTGCGTAAGCTGATTGAATCCGGTCAGATAATCCACAAAACAATGCCGGAATCCCTAATTGAGCGTATGGTGCCTTAAAACTTAAAAGTCTGGTTGTCGAGGGATATGGAAGTGAGTAAGTGGTATGCCGGTACCGAAGGGTCTGAACCCCGGAAAGTGGACACGGAGTTTTAATCAGATGCGGTTTTGAGTATAGCTGTTTCGGAAGATTCAAAGGCGTTCGGCGAACGATAGCCGCACCTCGAGTGCAGGCGTTTGGTGTTGTAGCGACTGCACCATTGGAACACGTCCCGGCGACACACCAGCTGACTGGCGAAAACAGGTGTATCTTGAAGGACTTCCCGTTTCAACGTGGCGTTGAACGACTCCGCCAGAGAATTATCCGCGCTGGTACCAATTGCTCCCATCGATTGGGTAACACCGAGACGTTCACATAGTCTTCGGTACCGATCAGAGGTGTATACACTGCCATGATCGGAGTGGAAAATCGCTCCGTCAAGCCCGCCACGGATCCCGTAAGCCATCATCAAAGCCTCTTCAACTAACTCCGTACGCATGTGGACGGCGATCGCGAAACCGGTCAACTGCCGCGAGTAGCAGTCGATGACCGTCGCCAGGTACATATTCGACCCATCTGCAATCGGGAGGTAGGTGATATCGCCGACGTAGACCGTGTTTGGTTTCTCCGCGGTGAAACGGCGTGCGAGCAGATCCGGAAACGTCGGAGCGCGTTTCGCAGACACCGTGGTCTTTACGCGGCGTTTCTTGGTGTAGCCGAACAATTCCATCTGGCGCATCAGCCTGGCGGTGCGCTTGTGATTGAGGCGATCATCGCTGGTCGGATCCGAGTTGATGGCCGCTGTGATGCGTTTCGCCCCGTAACAGCCGTTCTCAGCTGTGAACACGGCCTTGATCCTCGCTCCCAGCGCCGCGTCAGCGACGAGGCGTCGCCGGCGGGCAGGAGCAGCAGATTTCCACTTGTAGTAGGAGGACCGGTTGATCTTCAGGACCTCACATAACCGCTTGACCTCGTAGAAGTCTCGGTGGTCATCAACGAACTGAAAGCGGTTCACCAGTTCGTCTCTTCCGCGAAATATTTGGCCGCCTTGCGCAGGATCTCTCGTTCTTCCCGTAGCGTGGCGTTTTCGCGTTCCAGCATGCGGATGCGTTCGGCATCGGAGAGTCCTTGAGCAGGAGTACGTTCGCTGTTGGCTGCGGCGATCGGGCTGGCGACTTTTTCACCGTTGGCGTTGGTTTTGGTGCCGGTGCCGAAGGCGTCGAGCCAGGTGCGCAGGGAGTTGCGGTTGACCCCGAGATCGGAGGCGATCGCGTTGATCGTGGCTCCAGGGGTCGACTCGTACAACGTCACTGCGTCACGCTTGAACTGCTCGGTGTAGGTCTTGCGTGGCATGGTGGAAAGGTACCTCACTTCCCCAGCGAAATGCTGGTTTCAGCGTGTCCACCACCAAGGGGTCAGGTCCGAATCCTTTTGAGTCGGTTTTAGAGTCTGGGCAGTTTTTGACTGAGCGGTTTATTGAGTTGATTCCGGGGTTTAGGGAGGAGCAGGACAAGGACAATTATGTCAACTTTGCTGTGGCGGCAGTGAGGATGACGGATCGGAAGATGAGAAGGGACATCATTGCTGCGTTGCGTCCCTACGCGGAGCAGTTGCATTGGGGTCCGATTAGCAGGGGGGTCTTTGGGATGTTGCTTCAGCTCGGGGCGAAGGATCTGGATGTCACGGCGGTGGTCGACGATTTTGAAAAGTATAAGGAGTACCCAGCCAACAAAACACTAAATTTGTTTAGCGGAAGAACTGCTTACTTGCAGCAGAGTGTGCATCCGCGTAATTTTGAGCAGTTCAATCGTTTTTTGAAGATGCAGTCCTCGAGGCGGCCGGATCCTTTATTGAAATCTCAGCAGGGCCTGATTTGGGATGGGGTGGGCACAAGTAAGAAGTTTCGGGAGCATCCTGGGTTTGCGTGGTTGGTGCACAGTAGATTTGCTGGTACATCACCGGCGGTGGATAAGGCCTTGGAGCGCATCGCTAAAGCTCAAGGCTTGGAGTAGTGTGTCCTTTTTTGGTTATGGAGGACCGGATCTGCCTTCGGCAAACTGTGGGTACCAAGCTGCATAGCTCCAGTTCTAAGGATTAGCCCCTAGTATTTTCCGTGTTTTTGAACTGTTTTCTTGCATGGAAGTAGGGTCATGTTTTGGGTGTAAGGCTTCGGCGATGTCACGGTAGTCATTGCTCTGGTCGGCTGCGTGGTTTACCTCGTGAGGATCTTTTAGCGTCTTGTGAGTTTCTTTTAGCGTTGCGGTGTTGGCTACTGCTTTGAAGGGCGAGAAAGTGCTCGCGGCAACACTTGTCGGACCAACCCACATATGAGGCGCAATATCTATGACATTGGGGAACTTGTTGGCCTAGTTGCGTTTTTCCCAGCAGTGCATTGATGCTGAGCTTTAGGCCCTTTATGCCCTTATGGCAGATTTGGCGGGTGCGCCGCAGGAGATCATCGACCCGCGAACAGGTGAAGTGCTTGGGTGTGCTGTTTATGCGTTGTATGGTCAACGTCGCTGGTGAGGTAGGTGAAGTGCCCCGGGTTTTGTTCCTAGGCATGTGCCTTGATTTCCATTATGTCCTGAGCTGAGCTTTTGGAGAGTGTCCGATAGTTTGTGTGCGGGGGTTTGGTTTACAAGTACTCCGCGAATCGGTTGGGGTATGCCACAGCTAGTTGGTTGATGGCTTGCTTCCAGCCATTGGCCTTTGCTCCTTCAACATACCCGTTGCACTCAACGGCGCGCTTGGCTTGCTTCGCGCGTTTGGCAGCGCGTTTGTCTTCGATGTTGCAAATCATCAGCCAAAGCGTCTTCACAGCCGCTGTATCGTTCGGGAACTGGCCCCGATTCCGGGTAGCTTTGCGCAGCTCAGCGTTAAGTGACTCGATCGAATTTGTGGTGTATAACACCTTGCGCGCTGCTGGCGGGAACTGCAAAAACGGCACGAACCGTTCCCACGCATCACGCCACACCTTCACCGACTGCGGGTATTTCTGGCCAAGCTCAGAGGTTTCGAACGCATCTAAGCTGGCACGGGCGGTATCTTCGTTTGCGGCCGTGTAGATCGCACGTAACGCGCTGGAGACAGCTTTTCGGTCCTGATAGGACACCCACCGGTTCGCCGCCCGGATCAGGTGCACGATGCAGGTCTGCACCATCGAATTCGGCCAGGTCGCCTCCACGGCTTCCGCTAAGCCTTTAAGCCCATCACAGCAGACGATGAAGACATCCTGGACGCCACGGTTGGCCAGATCTGCGCACACCGATGCCCACAAGGCGGCGCCTTCATTATCAGCAATCCACAAGCCCAGGATGCGCTTGATACCGTCGATGTCGATGCCCACCGCCATGTAGCACGCCTTGTTGACTACACGGTGGCCATCGCGGATCTTCACGCGTAGCGCATCAAGGAAGATTACTGGGTAAAACTCGTCGAGCTGACGGTTCTGCCAGATCATGACCTCGTCTAAGACTGCATCGGTAATGGTGCTGATCGTATCCGGGCTCATATCCACCCCCAGGGTGGACCCAAGATGGTGCTGAATATCACGCACTGTCATCCCACCGGCGTACAGCGAGATGATTATGTCATCGAGCTCTGTCAGCCGGCGTGCGCCCTTGGGCACCATCTGGGGAGTAAACGTGCCGCAACGATCCCTGGACCTGACCCCTTGGTGGTGGACACGCTGAAACCAGCATTTCGCTGGGGAAGTGAGGTACCTTTCCACCATGCCACGCAAGACCTACACCGAGCAGTTCAAGCGTGACGCAGTGACGTTGTACGAGTCGACCCCTGGAGCCACGATCAACGCGATCGCCTCCGATCTCGGGGTCAACCGCAACTCCCTGCGCACCTGGCTCGACGCCTTCGGCACCGGCACCAAAACCAACGCCAACGGTGAAAAAGTCGCCAGCCCGATCGCCGCAGCCAACAGCGAACGTACTCCTGCTCAAGGACTCTCCGATGCCGAACGCATCCGCATGCTGGAACGCGAAAACGCCACGCTACGGGAAGAACGAGAGATCCTGCGCAAGGCGGCCAAATATTTCGCGGAAGAGACGAACTGGTGAACCGCTTTCAGTTCGTTGATGACCACCGAGACTTCTACGAGGTCAAGCGGTTATGTGAGGTCCTGAAGATCAACCGGTCCTCCTACTACAAGTGGAAATCTGCTGCTCCTGCCCGCCGGCGACGCCTCGTCGCTGACGCGGCGCTGGGAGCGAGGATCAAGGCCGTGTTCACAGCTGAGAACGGCTGTTACGGGGCGAAACGCATCACAGCGGCCATCAACTCGGATCCGACCAGCGATGATCGCCTCAATCACAAGCGCACCGCCAGGCTGATGCGCCAGATGGAATTGTTCGGCTACACCAAGAAACGCCGCGTAAAGACCACGGTGTCTGCGAAACGCGCTCCGACGTTTCCGGATCTGCTCGCACGCCGTTTCACCGCGGAGAAACCAAACATGGTCTACGTCGGCGATATCACCTACCTCCCGATTGCAGATGGGTCGAATATGTACCTGGCGACGGTCATCGACTGCTACTCGCGGCAGTTGACCGGTTTCGCGATCGCCGTCCACATGCGTACGGAGTTAGTTGAAGAGGCTTTGATGATGGCTTACGGGATCCGTGGCGGGCTTGACGGAGCGATTTTCCACTCCGATCATGGCAGTGTATACACCTCTGATCGGTACCGAAGACTATGTGAACGTCTCGGTGTTACCCAATCGATGGGAGCAATTGGTACCAGCGCGGATAATTCTCTGGCGGAGTCGTTCAACGCCACGTTGAAACGGGAAGTCCTTCAAGATGCACCTGTTTTCGCCAGTCAGCTGGTGTGTCGCCGGGACGTGTTCCAATGGTGCAGTCGCTACAACACCAAACGCCTGCACTCGAGGTGCGGCTATCGTTCGCCGAACGCCTTTGAATCTTCCGAAACAGCTATACTCAAAACCGCATCTGATTAAAACTCCGTGTCCACTTTCCGGGGTTCAGACCCCCTGGGTACAGTCACTTCCAACGTGCCGTAACCAGAGTTAACCGTCTTGGTGTACGACCCGTTGCGGTGGTTACCACCCTGTGTTGGTTCAACCTGGGCCTTCATCTTCCGGTCGGAATGACGGTAGCCCAAATGGGCATCCATTTCCGCCTGCAGACCAGCGTTAATCGACGCCTGCAACAGACCTTTGACCAGGTCACTGGCGTCACCGGTGGACGTCGACAACTCGCCAATCAGCTTGGCGAGCTCAGGATTTTCCATCAGCTTCTCGCTGATCTCGTTGACTGAAGTGCCCCAGGTTTTGTTCCGTTTGAGTAGATGGGAAAATCTGGAACATGCCGAGGAAATTTGACCAGGATGCGAAGGACCGCGTTGTCCGTCTCGTTGAAGACCGTATCGTGGCGGAAAATCTTTCGATGCAAGACGCATGTCAGGCTGTCGCACCCAAACTGGGTGTCTCGTGGCACACAGCCCGACAGTGGACGCAGGCTGCTCGCCGCGACGGACGAGTCCCTGATCATTTGCCTGAAGACTTGGCTGCTGAAAACGCCAGGCTACGGCGCGAAGTTCAGGAGCTACGTGACACCAACGAGCTGTTGAAAGCTGCCTCGGCTTTTTTCGCATCGGAACTCGGCCCAACACGTCGGAAATGATCCGGTTCGTCGACGACTATCGGGATCGTTTCACGGTCGAGTTCATCTGTGCGACGTTGAAGAATAATCGTGAAGGTGGCTTCATTACCTCGCGTGGTTACAGGCAGTCGAAAGCCCGGGGCTTAAGTGCCCGCGCACTTCGTGACGCAGCTGTCATGGAGCATGTTCGCCAGGTTCACGCAAACAATTACGGCGTTTACGGCGTGCGGAAAATGTGGCGTGCCCTTCGACGTGAAGGCATTCATATCGGCCGCGAGCAGACCGCCCGCCTGATGCGCCTGGCCGGTCTGTCCGGCAAAGGCAAAGGAGGTGCACCTCGCACGACCCGCAAGCCGAAGGGGCCGGATGTGCGACCTGATCTGGTCAATCGTGAATTCAGAGCGCCAAGCCCCAACCGACTGTGGGTGGCTGACATCACCTATGTGCGCACGCGGAAAGGCTTCGTCTACACCGCATTTGTCACTGATGTGTATTCCCGCAGGATTGTCGGGTGGGCGTTGTCAGACTCGATGCGTACCGAGGCGTTGCCTCTGCAGGCGCTGAACCAAGCGATTGTGTGTGCGAAGAAAACCGAAGGTCTAGTTCACCATTCGGACCACGGCTCGCAATACGTCAGCATCATCTACAACGAGCGTCTGACTGAGCACGGGATCGCTGCGTCTACTGGGACGGTCGGTGACTCCTACGACAATGCTCTGGCTGAAAACGTTAACGGTTCCTACAAGAATGAACTCATTCAAACTCGGAGGTGGGCGGACGTTGTCGAGGTGGAAATCGCGACGTTTGAATGGGTGAATTGGTGGAACGAATCACGGCTCCACCAGTCCCTAGACTACCGCACGCCGGCGGAGGTTGAATCAGAATTTTGGAGCAAAAGCTCAGCTCAGGACATAATGGAAATCAAGGCACATGCCTAGGAACAAAACCCGGGGCACTTCAATCATCGACCCGTGTACAGGTGAAGTGCTTGGGTGTGCTGTCCACACGTTGTATGGTCAACGTCGCTGGAAAGGTACGCTCAGTACACCGCTTTTATTTGCTGGACAGTGAGGCGGCCTGGGTTGGTTGGAGACTAGGTTTTACCCTAGGAGGACGATCAGCATCATGGCATGGCCCAGCAAGTACGACACCGCCACCCAAGAACGCGCGGTACGTATGTACTTCGAACGTCTCGAAGACGGCGACATCTCCAAGGCAGCCGCCCGCCGAGAGATCGGCGAACTGCTCGGCGTAAAGGAATCCACTCTGCGCAACTGGATCCGAAAACAGGAAAAGCAGGATCAAGCACCCCAGCCCGGCTCCCTGTCCTACGAGCAGCTCCAGGCTGTCTATGAGGAGCAGGCCAAGGAAGTCGCCAAACTGCGACGAGCCAATGAGATCCTCAAGACGGCGTCAGCTTTTTTCGCCCAAGCGGAGCTCGACCGCAAACTTCGGTAGTCGTGGATTTCATCTGCACCTACCGGAACCGTTTCGGGGTCGAGCCAATCTGCGAAACCTTGACTGCCCACGGCATTGCGATTGCCCCGAGCACCTTCTACGCCCACCAGTCCCGCGGTTTCGGCCTCACCGGAGCCGAACTCGACGAAGCGTACGCCGCCTACCGCATCTACCGACTGTGGGAGGAAAACCGCAAGGTCTATGGCCGGCGCAAGCTCTGGAAAGCAGCCATCCGTGACTGCATGTTTATTGGTCGTGACCAGGTGGAACGGCTGATGAAGATCACCGGCATCCGCGGTGTGTCCCGCGGAATGCACCGCAAGAAGACGACCGTGGCCAATCCTGCGCACCGCCGGCACCCGGACCGAATAGGCCGTCGGTGGAGGTATCCGTCGCATCCGGATCAGTGGTGGATCGCGGACTTCACCTACGCCTGGACGCGGGAGGGATTCTGCTACGTCGCCTTCATCGTCGACGCCTACTCGCGGCAGGTCCTCGGCTGGGTCGTCACCACGGTGATGGACACCAGGATGGTGCTCATGGCCCTGGAACACGCGTTGTTCAGCCGCAGACGCACCCGCATGGATTTCACCGCCACCGGCATCGTCCATCACTCGGACGCCGGGGCGCAATACACCTCGCTGGCGTTCACCGACGCGCTGGCAGACGCCGGACTCCAGGGCTCGATCGGCTCGGTCGGTGATGCTCTGGACAACGCGATGATGGAGTCGACGATCGGGCTGTACAAGACTGAGCTCATCGACGTCGATCCCGCACGCACATAAAGGGATGCCCGGGAGGTCGAAACGGAAACGGCCTCGTGGGTCTACTGGTACAATCACCAGCGTCTGCACTCGTCGATCGGTGACGTTCCCCCGATCGAATACGAGCAGGACTACGAGGAATTCAACACCACCCGAAAAGCCCAGTAAGGCTTTTACCCGTAGTCTCCGAAAAACTCAGGCCGAGTCAGTGTGGAAGGATGATTGTTTGTGGCTGCTGTGCGGTTGTTTTCTGGGGTTGATGATTGGTTTGCTGAGCGGGGTTTTGTTCGTCACGGGTCGAGGAGTCCGGTGTGGGTGAAGGATTTGCCGCACGGTTTGCAGATGATGTTTGTCGCTGATGCAAACAAGCGTTCCAAAGATGTGTACGAGTCGGCGTTCAATTATTATGCGCGTTTTCCGGCTTTGAAAGGGCTTGAGAGGAAGCTCTTTGCTGACAGTCCTATTCACGGCATGCCGACGGGGTTGTTTACGGCTATTGGGCTGAAGGCTATGTCTCACCATGGTTTGTATCCCTCTGGTTACAATCCGTTTGAGGCGTCGGGCAGTGGCCCGTTGTGGGATGAGTATTTGGCGTTGCTGGATCCAGCGTTGGTGAAGCTTGAGGAGGAGATTACTCGCCAGCGTGATTTCCGTCGCGATATCGCCGAAAGTGATGTGTGGGACTTTCGTCCATATAATTTTGCGGATATTTTTGTTGATTTTCATGTGGGGGATTTTGAGCACGCGCGGTATTTGCTGGAGACGACGGATTGGTACAAGAGGTTAAACCCGCAGAACTTCTCGGATAAGCCCGGTGAGCTCCCCATTGGTGAGTTTGTTGACAGGGCTGTTCGCATGTTGGGTGAGTACATTGATACTCATGATCGCCGTAGTTAAGGAGTGGTTCGAATGAGTTTCGATGTGATGATTATTGATCCGGCAACAGTGCCGACGGGTTCGCATGGTGAGTTCATGGAGTGGTATAGAGCGGCGACGTCGTGGTCGGAGGATCGCGATTATGGTGCTCCGGTGGGGTCTGCGGCGTCGATTGTGGCGTGTTATGAGGAGTTGAAGGTCGAGTTTCCTTCGATAGATGATCTTGATTGGGATGAGGATGAGGATGAGCAGGAGGAGGCCAACACGGAGTATGTCCTTGGTGATGATTTTGTCTACATCGCGTTTGATTGGTCGGAGGCAGAAGAAGCCGCGAGTGCTTGTGTGAGGGTGGCGCACAAACATGGGCTTGCGTTTGTGGATATTAGCGGCACAACGTCGATTCTGTTTCCTGATGGGCGTGTTGTTGGCCCCTAACGCGCAAGGAACAAGTAACAGTCGCCTACCAGCGGTGCACAGGGGGCACCCCGAGGCATCCGCAAGGATTTTCCGTGGGTGGAGTTCGATGCGGGCAGCGTGATCGACCGAGCAGTGCTGGACGGTGTGTCCTTCCTCGGTGGGGAGGAGACACCATGCAGCCTTGCGCACAGTAGATCGGCGCAACATCCGCCACGGAACGGCTCGGGGAGCTTGGTCGCGGGGCAAAGGCAGAGGGGTTCGACTTCGAGGTGTGAAAGTCGTCGAAAAGCGAAGGTTAGCTGCCTTAATCCTCGAGGCCTGACCCTCCTTCGCCCTCCGGGGCTAGCGCGATCTGAATCATCTCGACCCGTCCGCTGCGCTGCACCCACTGTGCTCGGCCCGGTGGTAGTGGCTTGAGGTACACCTTCGGGTAGATTTGGCCCTCTTGGCGCTCGCCGGACATGAGGATCCCAGCGGCCCCGGCCTCCCGGATAGCTTGCACAACCGGGTCGTAGGAGGCGCGAGCCATGCCGGTGGAGCGGCGGGTGACAATCAAGTGGAGGCCGATGTCAGCAGCCTGAGGCAAAAAACGTACCAATGGTTTCAGGGGGTTAGAGGACCCTTCGACCATATCTATGTCGTCCACAACGACATAGATCTCTGGTCCCTCCCACCACGAACGGTTGCGTAGTTGCTCGACGGTCACGCCGGGGCCAGGCAAACGTCGTTCAAGCTCGGCCACGATGCCCTCGGTGAGCGTGTCGCATCCTGGGCGGGTACCGGCGTAGCCGCCAAGAAAATGGTCAGGGATGAAGCCCAGCAGATTGCGCCGTAAATCCCACACTCCGAACATGACGTCGCCGGGGTTTTTGTCCCGCACTATCTCAGAGACTAAAGTTCGCAGGGTTGATGTCTTTCCTGCTTTAGCATCGCCAACAATGAAGACGTGACGTTCGTCGCCCTCGAAGTTGAAATGTGCAGGCTCCAGTGTGGTTTCCGCTAAACCGATAAGTGCCGGGGCGTCGCTAGGGTGCTTTGCCCGAAGATCGTCCAGCGTCACTGAATCGGGCAACATTCGCACGGCAGGTGCGCTGTGGCCGAGCCACCCTTGGGCAATTGCAGCGACCGTTGATTGCGGTGTTGCATCTTTGGCCACGTCAGGTTGAGCGAGATAGGGCAAACAAACCTGGCTATACAATCCGTCCGAAGTCAATGCGCGACCTACCGGTTGGCCCTTGAGTCCCTCTGAGGCACGTTTGCCGATGGACGAATCAATCGGGTCGTTGAGCTCGAACTCAATGCGTGTCCCGATCACCGCCTGGAGGGGCAAGCGGAAGTCCGCCCATCGACCTGTGGCAAACACGACGTGGATGCCGAATCCGAGTCCCCGCTGTGCCAGGTCGGTGATAGCGTCAGCCACGTCCTCAAAGTCCTTTCGCAGTGTCGCCCACCCGTCCACGACGAGAAATATGTCCGCCGCGGGCAACTCAGGAAGCTGGCTGTCGGCGTGGAGGCGACGCATCTCTTCAACGCTGGAGATGTGGTAAGCGCTGAAAAGTTTTTCACGCTGGTGGAGAAACATCACAAGCTCGGCAACAGTACGGCGCAGAAGATTCTCATCGAAACGTGGTGCCACGGCACCTACGTGGGGTAAACCCTCCAGGTAGCCAAGTTGGGAACCGGCCATGTCAATAATGTAGAAGTTGACCTCGGTTGGCCTATGCGTAAGCGCTGCGGAAGTAACGAGGGTGCGCACGGCTGTCGTCTTGCCTGACTGCGGGCTACCCAGGATGGCTACGTTGCCTCCCGAGCCCGATAAATCCACGGACAGCGGCCCCTGCCACTGCATCAAAGGTTTGTCTTTCACGCCCAGCGGGAAGACCAGCGGGCCCTGTGACGTGGCCGTCAGCCCCGCCTTCGACTCCATCTCAGCTTTGCCCAGCGCGGCTGTGAGGTCAAGCGACTTAGGCAGAGGAGGCAACCAGATTTGGCGTGTTTTATCGGCAGCCGGACGAAGACGCGAGACCACAAGGTCGAGGGTTGTAACCGCTGGTTTCGCTACTCCGGAATTTTCCAGCTCGGCTTCGTGGGCTAGTTGGCGCCCGCGCATCCATTGCTCGGTGGTATTTGCAAGCTCAAGAGGCATCGGCACCGGCGGCAGCTCGCGCTTGATGGATTGCTCGGAAGATACATAAGGGCCGGACACATAGGCTGCTTTGAAGCGTTCGAAAATGTCCGGGTCCACCTTCAGGTAACCAGAACCTGGAATGGGAGGTAGTTCGTGTGCATCGGTCACACCGATGGCGGCGCGCGATTCCGCCGCTGAGAACGTGCGCAACCCGATCCGGTACGAAAGATACGATTCCAATCCGCGCAAGCGGCCCTCCTCAAGACGCTGCGAGGCCAAAAGCAGATGCACACCAATCGAGCGACCGATGCGGCCGATTTGCACGAACAACTCAATAAACTCGGGCTTAGCCGCGAGGAGCTCACCGAACTCGTCGATGATCACGAATAGCACTGGCAGAGGGTCTTCGACGAGGCCTTCGTCGCGTAGCGCGTTGTATTCCCCGACATTGGCCAAATTGCCGGCCTCCTGCAGGACCCGCTGCCTGCGTTGAATCTCGCCCAGGATGGCGTCGTGCAAGCGGTCCACCAAACCCGCGGCGTCCTCGAGATTGTCAACTATCGCGGCAGTATGAGGCAATGCCTCCAAGCCTGCGAACGTGGCACCGCCTTTGAAGTCGACAAGAACCAAAGAAAGCTGATCAGGCGGGTGACAAACAACCTGCGCGAGAACCAGAGTACGCAAGACCTCAGACTTGCCTGAGCCCGTCGCACCTACGCACAAACCGTGCGGTCCCATGCCGGATTTAGCCGACTCCTTGATGTCCAAGTAGATCGGCTCCCCGTCTGCAGCCAAGCCAAAAGGCACGTTGAGGAAGGCGTTATTTGGGCGGGGCTGCCAAGCCTCATCAATGTCGTAGCTGGCGAAATCTTCAACCCCAAGCATCATATCGAGACCGATCGTCTGCTCAAGTGGCGCGTCCGGGGTGGCATCGGCAATGAGCCGCAAGGGGGAGACTGCACGCGCAACGGCTTCGGCGACGGCGGGGGAGACGTCGTCAAGCATGCCACTGCTCCCGCCGTAAAGAACACGCTCGGTATAACCCGCAGCTCCCTCCTTCGGCTCGCGCACCTCGCCACGATCGAGCAACTGCACCTCGAACGAACGATCTTGTTGAAAAATCACCCGCACATCGACATGGGAAGGCTCGGCGTGCTGCACGCTCGATGCAGCCAACAACGTAATACGCGCCGCCTCGAGGGAACCGATCGACGTCACTTCACCCGCGATCGTGCGACCGTGCTCCGAATCCATATTGACCACCACCAGCAGGTGCGGCTTTTCCAACGGAGTTAACTGGTGTTTCGAACGCTCCCTCAGCTCCGCCGCGCGAGCCGCAACCTCTGATAACAGTGCTGAAGCTGACTCCTCATTATGGGACACCCCACGCTTACCGATAGGCCCATCAAACTCATCTGCACTAAGGATATGAGGAAACCACAAGGCCCAACCGGTATCGTCCTCAGCGTCAGATAAAGGAAGGCAGATATGGAAGCGGACGTCGTTAGGAGCATGAAACACTGCAACCTGAGACAAAAGGGCACGCACCGCTTCCGACGTCACCTCGGCAGCGCCGACGAGAGAGACCGACCCGCGCAGCGGCACCGCAATAGGAAGATGCTCAATGGTACACGTGCGCCGCATCATTCGGTCGAGATGCGCCTGCGCCAAAGGCTCCGCCACGTGCATGGGATTACCCCCAGGAAGAATCTTCACCCCCCGTGCCATTTTGCCCACTCCAGTGCCCAAACGGGCCACCAAAAAGTCTTCGTCGCCGCGGCGGCGCTCCCACAAACGGTAGGGATCTCGCACAACATCCGTCAGCGCCCGTGGTTGCGGATTGCGTGACAATGACTCGGTGCGCTGATCTACGGCGAGATCATGGACAGTCGACTCGACCTCATCCAAGTGCTCCAAAAACCTGCGACGTTCCTCCTCCGCAGCCTTGCGCGAACCAGTGCTTAGGCGAATATACATTGCAATCGCAGTGATGATTACCGCGACAAACATCACCGCGCCCACCGCCATGCGGATCGGGTTGCCCGAAGAAATCATCATGAGCACCATGCCGGTTCCCGCCACAATGGGCAGAAAAACCATCATAATGTTGCCCCGCTGACCACCTTGGCGAATAGTGGGGACCTGGGCAATGCTCACGGGGTCCTGTTCCGCGATGGTGCGGTGCAGCCGTGCCGGGCGGTGTACGATGCGCGTGCTCATGGATCCTCACTTCTAATTACAACGTGCCCTGGAACTGCAACTGGATATTAACGTGGCTCACTTTGGGGTGAAGCCCGGCACAACGCCGGAACCGTGAGGCACTTTTGGGGTGTCTTTGTGCAAATATAGTCGTTATGACTGCCCTGTTTGTACGAGTCAGTGTGTTCTTTGGAGGCCGGCAACTCGATGTCAGCCTCCCCGCACAGCGCCCCACCGTTGACATTATCGACGACGTTGTTACGCTATTTTTGCGAAATCCCGAGCAAGACGACACCGTAGGCAGCGAAAATCCCGGCATGGTCGTCCCGGAAGCGCACACCTGGATCCTGTCCTCCCCAACATTGGGGATCATTGAGCCGCACCACAGCCTGGAAGATCGCGGTGTGGCCGACGGAGAAAGGCTCTACCTGAGTAGCCGACACGAGGCTGCTCACTCCCCCTTCGTCGACGACGCAATCGCTGAGGTACGCACCACCATCGGCGACAGCCAATGGCGCTGGTCAGAACAAACACGCTCGTCCGGCATTCTCGCGGTCGTAGCAGTGATACTTGCCTTGCTGCTGCTCATGATTGGTGTGGCATTGCGTTCGGGCGAATCCTCGTCGCCTGCCCTGCTCATAGCACTTCAAGTGGCACTGGCCGTCGCTTTGGCAGGGCTGGCCCTCTGGAAACCCCACGACTGGATGCGTTGGCTCGGGGTGAGCCTGCCCGTGGCCGCACTGTTTGTCGGTGGGCACCTCACGGCTGGAGTTCCCATTGCAAACGGGGGGCCAACGCTGCTCGCTGGCAGTGCGTTCGCCGGGGCGCTTGCCGCATACATCTCAGGGCGAGGCAAGCCGGTCGGCGCCATCGCAGGAACAACCGCTCACCTCATCCTTGCCGTGGCAGGAGGTGCCGCGGCTGCGGCGACCGCGTTAGGTGCTAATCTTTACGCGCTCAGTGCATGGGGAGCGTGGCTTCCCGTCCTTGTTTTGATCGCTGCGCCTGCTTTAGCTATCAATTCCACGGGGTTGGCTACGTTGCTTCGTATCAATGACACCGGTGAGCAAGTTCAACGCAGCGTCATCCGCGCGAAGGCTCGCCGCAGTGAAGCGGTCAGCCGCGGGATCGTTTGGGGCGCTACCGCGGTCAGCGGGGCGATCATTTTCACCCTTTCCACGAGCCCCTATTGGCAGCATGGCGTAATTGTCGCACTGTTATGTCCGCTCGTTCTTCTGCGGGCAAACGGTTTTGCTGACGCCCGCATTATTGCTCCCCTGCTCACCACCGGCATTTTCGGGGTTGCGCTGCTTGCGGGATCTCTCGTCGTGTGGTCCGCTAACGGATGGGAACCACATTCAACAGCGGCTTGGTTCGCGCCGGGCAGCGGCGCACCCGGCGGCGCGTGGATTGCAGCGCTTGCGGTGGTTGCGTTAGCAGCGGTGATCCTCTCCCTCCTTCACCGGTGGGAACCTGACGAGTTGCAAGAAGCTCGCCTTGCCCGCGTTTTATCTGCCGCCGACGTCGTCGCCTGCTTGGCTATTATCCCACTGATTCTCGCTGCTCAAGGAGTCTTTTCCTACTATTGGGCGACTACGTAGATACAACCGCAGGATTTCGTGTCTACGGGTAGATGCGTGAAAGAAGCCGCTGGTACAAAGTTAGCGACTCCGGGTCCAGAGGGAGTCGGATTCTCTCACGTGCAGTTGAACTGACGTCAAGCCACGGAAGCGCGCAAGCATCTGCTGGCAGTTGCTCGTTTGCCCGTGCCCCGTACATGGCAACCGTCACCCGCCCCTGGCTGGCAAGGTCGTAGAGGTGGTGGCCAGGCCGGTAGAGCCAACGGTGATCTTGGTGGTGTCTATCCGTGACCAAAACCACGTGTTTGGCCAGCGCAGTGCCCGCTGTAATTGTCTCCGCAGGACAGGTGAAAGGTAGATCCACAACTACCGACGGCCACCTGTGCGATACGCGGTTGACCGCTGTGTCTAGGACTTCAGGTGTGATCGTGCCTGGCCCATCTGTCCATGTGCTAAGCACAGGCACCAGTCCGTTCTGGTCGACGTAGTGCTCTACTTGCCGACGACTCATGTGTTCCGCAGGCGACTGCACAAGCCCGACCATATCTCCGTCGGGCCCAGCTCCAAGTAGGCTGCGCATCGGCTGGTTAACGCCGTCGGCATCGACGACTGCTACTGGCTGCTGTGCCACGGCATTCATGACGACGCCGATGATTGCCGAAACTGGTGAGGACAGGATTTGGTCATCGAACGCCGCTACGGCCACGACAGTGGCCCGGTCGGTTTCCCGGGGAGGGTTGCGTTGAGCCTGCGCAACCACGTCGGCCCACTTCAGTCGCTGCACAGCGCGCGCCGGGAAGGAAAAATCCACGTGAGTCCTGCCTTGAGTAATAGGTGCGACAAGGTCGCGGACAATTATAGGATAAGATGCGTCCACAATAGCCGAGCAAGAATTGACGGGAATCCACGCCACCATGCACGACAAGAAAGCTTCTCAGAACGTCCCGGCGTGGTTGCGGGTAGACACCGATAGGGTATCGCCCGCGCAACCAGCGCCGTCCCCGGATGAGACGCAGCCGACCGAGCGCGCTTCCTTGGCACCTAAGGCAACGTCTGATCCGGGGTTTCCTAAGGCCCCCCAGAGCCCCAAGGCCCCCGAGAGCCCCAAGGCCCCCCAGAGCGCTAAGGCCCCCGAGAGTCCTAAGGCCCCCCAGAGCCCCAAGGCCCCCCAGCGCGCCAAGGCCCCCGAGAGCGCTAAGGCCCCCGAGAGTGAAAGGCCGCTTCGGCGCACCGTCTGGAAAGAGTGGAAGCCGGCAGCGTCTGCACCCGAAACGCGCAGGGATGAGCAAACCTTTGGGGGTAGGTCACATTCTGGGGCGCCGACGTCAATGGTGCCGGAGGATTTGCGGGGCGGAGGGGGTGTTCACCGTCGCAGGGACGGTGGAAGCAGTCAGCCAGTTGGGCCGATTGTGGTTTCTCGTGCCGCGCCCGTTGAGTCCCGCCCTTTTGATTTGACTCCCCCGGTTGCGCTCGACCAGTCCAACATTGTGAGTCCGGCGAAGCGCGCGCCTCGCGGTGGGTGGCGAAAAATGCTCTACACTTTGTCCTTCGGCCTCATCGACCTGGGAGATTCTGAAAAGGAGCTGCGGCGAGAGGCGATGCTTGAGCGGATCCGTACGCCGTTGAAAGGGGACTACCGCATTGCGGTGATGTCTTTGAAGGGTGGGGTGGGGAAGACCACCACCACTGTTGTGTTGGGAGGAGTATTAGCTGAGGCGCGGGGTGACAGGGTGGTGGCTATCGACGCTAACCCTGACCTGGGAACTCTTGCCCAGCGGGTTGCTGCACCCGGTTCCGCGACGATTCGTGATCTGCTCGCGGCTGAGGATACCTCCAGTTATTCTCAAGTGAAGTCCTATACGACTCAGGCGAAGTCGCGGTTGGAGGTCGTCGGCTCTGAGCGTGATCCTGCGGTGTCTGAGGAATTTAGCGAAAGTGATTACCGCGAAGCGATCTCTATTCTGCGGCGCCACTATAGCGTCATCTTGACCGATTGCGGTACGGGTCTAATGCACTCGGCTATGGGCGGGGTTTTGGATCTTGCAGATACCCTCGTATTGGTTACCTCTGCTGCACTGGACGGTGCTCAGTCCGCTGCCGCGACTTTGGATTGGTTAAACCTTCACGGCTATGAACAGTTGGCTGCTAATTCGGTCGTGGTTGTATCGTCCCCACCGCAGCAGCGTTCAGCGATTGACTTAGAGCGGCTGGTTGGACACTTCCGGGCTAGGACGCGTGCGGTGCATGTCATTCCTTTCGATGCGCACCTCGCGGAGGGGGGCAGTGTTGATCTTGACCTGCTGGCCCGCTCGACGAGAGAGGCGTACGATCAGCTCGCGGCTACGATTGCGCATGATTTCAGCAAGGTCGATAGGTAGGTCGTATGCGAAGCCGAGTGTGGCTGTGTGCTGTCGGTGTTCCAGGTTGTTTTCTTCTCGCCTCTTGCGCCGCGCGGGTAGAGGTCCCGGAACCGGAATCGGTGGAGCAGGTCGAGCAGTTTTCGGTTTGGGCGGCAGAGCGTTCTGAACCGTACGGGGTGCCTGAGCGTGCGCTTCGCTCCTATGCTTTTGCGGCGTGGACGGTCCAGCAGGAATCGGGGTGCCAGGTGGGCTGGCCTACGATGGCTGCTTTGGGCAAGGTGTTGTCTGATCATGGTGAGGCGCAAGGGTCGCAGGTGGCTGAGGACGGTGTTACTACCGTTGCGCTTCGTGGTTTGGGTACCGCGTTGGGGCCGGAAGCGATAGTAGCGGATACTGACGGCGGCGAAACTGATGGTGACAGTACCCGCGATGTTCCGGTTGGTCCGATGCAGATTATGCCGTCGCGGTGGGAGCAGTTCCGTTTGAGTACCGAGCCGGGCAAAGAACCTAACCCCGATGACATAGATGATGCCGCATTGACTATGGCATCGATAGTTTGTAAGGGGGGCGATTTGTCTACCCCAGAGGGTTGGGACCGTGGCATGATTTCCGTGGTGGATGACATGGAAAAGGTAAAGGAGATTCACCGGGTGTCAAAGGAGTTTTCGAGATGAAAAAGCTTCTCGTGGTGGGCTCTGTGATGGCGCTTTTTTGGAGCGCAACGGCTTGCGGCAGTCCGGGTTCAGCTAAACCGCAGGAGCTGGTGCAACAGGTTCCGCCACTTGGGCAGTTGCCGGAATTGCCATCCCACTATTTTCCGCCGCCGGAGCCGGATGAGGAGCCGGATGAGGAGCCGGAAAACGAGCCGGTGATCGCTGACGCTCCACAGGGACAGTCTGCGCAGCCGGAAAGGGTAACGGTAGTTGAGGTGGCGCCACCGCCGCCACCGCCACCTCCACCGCCACCTCCGCCACCACCTCCGCCGCCTCCCCCGGGGCCGAACCGCATCAGTGTGCCGATCGGTCCGGGGCATCTGCACATCAATTTGCCCTAAGTGGAGGTTGAGCACATGAATAGCACTAAGGATTCGCGTTTGGCGCCGCGTTTTGGGTCTTCGGCTCAACGGGGGCGAAGACCTCGCAGGGATCATCGCGCTGCGGTGCAATCGCACACGCTAAGGATGGGCCTGTTGGATAAGGCTATTCGCTTTGGGGCAGAGGAGCCGGCGTTGAAAACGCGCTCCCCTCGGATCCTCCTTGGTTCCGTCATCCTCGGGGCGATAGGTATTGCTGGCACGATCGGCGCTTCTGCTTTGCTGCAGTTTTTCATCCGCTAAACCGTGCGCGTTGGGTCGGGGAGTTTGGGGTTGTTAC
This sequence comes from Corynebacterium sp. BD556, assembly GCF_038452275.1. Lineage (NCBI taxonomy): Bacteria > Bacillati > Actinomycetota > Actinomycetes > Mycobacteriales > Corynebacteriaceae > Corynebacterium > Corynebacterium mayonis. The sequence continues at coordinate 1,581,349 of NZ_CP141643.1, read as the reverse complement.
CGGAGGAGGTCGTGGAGTGTCGCGTCGGCGTGGGCGGCGGTTTCCTGGGTGGCTGTTGAGATATTTCTGCCGATCGTTTGCACGGTGGTGATCGCCGCTAGGGAGGCTGCTTGCGCTGAAGCGATGAGGTAGTCGCCTTGTGCTTTGGCGCGTTGCGGGGCTGATTGTACCCACCACCGGAAGGTGACGAGGCTGGTGAGCGCGCCGTTGATGCTGTCTTTGGCTGCGTTTAGTGGGCTTGAGGGGTGAGAGCTGGTGGAGTAGCCGTCGGGTAGGTCGTAGCGGATGTTGCCGGCGTGGAGGGTCTCCGCAGAGGCGTGCTGTGTGACAGTGTGGGTCAGGATGAGCGCGGCGAGTAACCCTATGGTGGTGGAACGGCGAAGCTTCATGGTTGGTCCTTCTTTGATGGTGAAGTGTTCGAAGCTAAGGGTACCGTCTTAGCCCCCGCTACTCTTGAGGGCATGGCAAAGCAGAGAATGGGAACTCGCGAACGACTGCGCCAAATTGATAGCTCAATTCAGGCGCGTGTGATCCGCGTTCGTGACCGGCTGTTGCCGATAGCGCAGATCGCGGTGGCGGCGGGCGTTGCTTTTTGGATTGCCCATGCTGTTTTTGGGCATGAGCACCCATTCTTTGCGCCGGTTTCGGTGACGATCATCATTGGTTTGTCGGGTGGGGAACGCTTCAAGCGGGCGGTTGATATGTCTTTGGGGTGCATTCTTGGGGTGTTGCTTGGAGATCTCCTTTTTGCTCCGCTGGGCCAGGGTGCGTGGCAGATTTCGGTGATCGTGGGTGGCTCGCTTTTGGTGGCGTCGTTTTTTTCCAAGTCGCAGTTGGTGAACAATCAGGTTGCGATTGGTTCCATTTTGATTGCCACGATTATGCCTCCTGGTGGGGAGGTTTCAGGTATTGACCGCACGATTGATGCGCTTGTCGGTGTCGTGGTGGCGTTGGCTACGCTTGCGGTTTTGCCGCAGTTGCCTTTGTCGCGGGCGCGTCGGGAGATTGCGCATGTGCTGGGTTTGATGTCTTCGGTGCTTGACGACGTCACCCACGGTCTGCGCACCTCGGACGAGGAAACCATCCAGGAAGCTCTTGAGGCCATTCGGTCCAGCCAGGACGATATTGATGTGATGACTAGTGCGGTGCGTTCCGGCCGGGAATCAGCGACGATCTCGCCTTTGCTGTGGGGTGCGCGCCGCTACGTTGCTTCCCTTGATCGCGTGCTTCCTCCCACAGACCAGGCAGTTCGCACGATGCGGGTGTTGGCTCGCCGGGCTCAGGTGTTGTGCGAGGACAACGACACGGTGTCTGATGCCCAGTTAGAGATATTGGATGGGTTGTCGAAGGTTTGCTTGGATCTTTCGGAGGTTTATGAGGTAAAAACGGATAGATTGCAGTCTTCTGTGATCCCCAAAGCTGTTCGTGAGTTGCGCAGCCTCGGCGCTCGCACAGGCATCGAGGTTGTGGGTGAAGACCCTGTGCTATCTGCCTACGTCATTCTTGCCCAGTCGCGTTCCCTTATTGTCGACTTGCTTCAGGTCTGCGGGATGTCCCGTGAGTCCGCGGTGGCGGTGTTGGTACCAACGTCTACCACCCCAAAGTTTCCTCCCGAACTGTACATGGAGGATAAAGAGTAAGAAGGTGCCGGGTCATTTAGGTCACATGGAAAAGGGCGGAGCTGGCCTGTTTGGAGCGGTGTAATGCCCGCGTCATTAAAGGGGTGTGCCGTCATTGTCGCGGTTGGTTTCGGGGGTCATGTCGTTTTGTGTGTTCTCGAGGCCGTAGTGGCGGTAGAAAGCTTTTTGGTCGGCAGTGGTGAGGTGGCCGTTATCGCTGAGTTCTGGTGCTGTCTCAATGCGTGACTTCGAAAAAGCGAGGTGTAGGTCGTTGTCGCGTAGGGTGTGGCCGTGGAGAGGGACGATGCGGGCCCCGATGCCGAGGATTCCGTGGCTGATGGTTACGAAGTCTGGTTGGCCGGTGGTGTCGTCGAGGTAGACATCTTTGACGGAACCGATTTTGTTTCCGTCGACGTCGTAAGCGGTTGCGCGCGTTAGGTTTTGAATGTGGGCGTAGTCGGCCATTGGGGTGGGTTCTTTCTTGGCGGGTGTGCTCGCTGGCGACGCCCACTTGTTTCACGTGCGGACGAAAAGTGATCACTGCCCAACCTAGAGTAGGTTCAATGGTTGCGCATTGGGAGGCGTTGACTGTTTGTCGTCGTGAGCATTTAGGTGGTGTGGGGTGCTTGTGGCGCGTCGCTTTCCGGTGGTGTCTCGGTAAGCGTGACGCTTTGGATGTCTCTCAAGTGGCGGTAAAAAGTCACGCGCTCGACGGGGCGGGGTCGGGTGACGGAGTCGATGGTAACGCGGATGTTTATTCCGCCGGATTGAACAGCTCGGCCGGTCATGACGGTGGTGTCGGTAAGTCCTGGGGCGACTGAGGCTCTCCGGGTGAAGAAGCGACCGAGGGGGAGGTCGGCGAGGCGTTGGAGTTCGGCGGGGGAGCGTCGAGAAGCGCCGCGCGCGTTGAGCGCAGTGACCACGCGCGTGGCGGCGATGCCTGGCGCGGTGCGGGTGGGCACAAGCTTCGCACCGAACTGGCCGTAGAAGCTCGCCGAGGCTACATCACCTGTCCGGTAGATGAGCACATTGCTATCGACGACCACCTCGCCAACGTACTCGGAGGAAGCGTCGAAGTTTGACAGCACGGCGGAGCCGGCGACAACCTCCGAACGATCGGTGCGGATGCACGGTGACGGGTTCACAGGCCCCTCCACGGCGACCGCTTCTAGGTCGGCAGGCGACAGGCCGGACAAGCCCCACACGTGGGCGGCGGGGGAGGAAGTGTCAATAGGAATGTAAGCCACCTCCGCCCACAGGTAGTCGGCGCGCATCATGCGGGCCAACACCGCGCTCAAGGCGGCATCCGAACCGGAAACGATCACGCGCAGGCGCTTTTCGGGCTGCTGCGGGGCGAACGTCGGATCACCCAAGTGGGCCACAGATGGGGAGGCAGCAATTTCATCGAGGGAGGGGGTGGGATCAAACGGAAGCGCCTCGCGGGCTGCTTCGTCTAAGAAACGCAGGTCGTCCCGGGATGGAATGGCGGGGAGGTTCAGGTTCGCGGCGGCGTCGATAAGCAATGGCGTAGCGCACGCGCAATGAATCAGGCGCATGGCGTCCACGCTACAATAGCCCCGCGATACTGCCTATACAAGGAGAAGACATGTCCGCCATCGTTATCGTCGGCGCCCAATGGGGCGATGAAGGTAAGGGCAAAGCCACGGATATCCTCGGCGGAAAAGTCGACTACGTAGTCAAACCCAACGGTGGCAACAATGCAGGCCACACAGTCGTCGTGGGCGGTGAGAAATACGAACTCAAACTGCTGCCAGCCGGAGTGCTCAGCGAAAACGCTACCCCAATTTTAGGCAATGGAGTGGTAATCAACCTCCAGGCCCTTTTCGAGGAGATCGACGGGCTGGAGGCACGCGGCGCCAATGCTTCACGCCTACGCGTCTCCAGCAACGCGCACCTTGTCGCGCCCTACCACCAGACTCTTGACCGGGTCCAGGAACGCTTCCTGGGCAAACGGGCCATAGGCACTACCGGCCGCGGCATCGGCCCGACCTACGCCGACAAAGTTGCTCGCGTCGGCCTGCGCGTTCAGGACATTTTCGACGAGTCCATCCTGCGGCAGAAGATCGAATCCGCACTCGATGTGAAAAACCAAATGCTGGTCAAAATGTACAACCGTAAGGCCATCACCGTTGAAGAAACGATGGATTACTTTATGGGATACGCCGACCGCCTAAAACCCATGGTCATCGACGCGGAATGGGAACTCAACACCGCCCTTGACCAAGGCAAGCACGTCCTTATGGAGGGTGGCCAGGCCACCATGCTCGATGTCGATCATGGCACTTACCCCTTTGTCACCTCATCAAATCCGACCGCGGGCGGGGCGTGCGTCGGCGCCGGTATCGGACCTACTCGGATTACGGCGAGCTTGGGAATAATCAAGGCATACACAACACGCGTTGGCGCCGGCCCGTTCCCAACGGAACTTTTTGACAAATGGGGAGATTACCTCCAAGAAGTAGGCGGTGAGGTGGGCGTGAACACTGGACGCAAACGCCGCTGCGGCTGGTACGACTCCGTTATCGCCCGCTACGCCACCCGCGTCAACGGTTTCACCGATTACTTCTTGACCAAACTCGACGTGCTCACCGGCATCGGCGAAATCCCTATCTGCGTGGCCTATGACGTCGACGGGCAGCGCTTCGACGAGATGCCGCTAACCCAATCCGAGTTCCATCACGCCAAGCCAATCTACGAGACGATGCCTGCTTGGGACGAAGACATCACTGGGATCACCGAGTTTGAAAAGTTGCCGCACAAAGCGAAGGACTACGTGCTGCGCTTGGAGGAGCTTTCCGGCGCTCCGATCAGCTACATTGGTGTCGGGCCGGGCCGCGACCAGACGATAGTGCGAAACGACGTTATGCATCGTTAGGTGCTTAGGCCGAACCCGGCGCCTGCGCTAGGGTGTGGGGTATCTCTAAGCGCGAGAGGTGGAAATCAACTGATGACGTGGCCATCTGATGCGGTGCATCGCCCGCAAGTAAACCAGGTTCTTATCCTTGGTTCCGGAACGATCGCAGATGAACTGTCGCTGTCATTTCGCCGCCTCGGGCTCCAGACACGCACGGGAACGCTTGAGACTGCCTATGCGCTGCGAGATATTCCTATGTTGACTGTGGTCTGTGACTTTGCCACGCCCACCGAGCTCAACGATTTTGTGAAAGCCACCGGTACTGAGTTGGTTCCTAGTGTCGATGCTTGCTGTATGACTCGTAACCGTGAGGGAATTCGCCGGACTGCGGCGGAGGAATTGGGGCTTCCCACGATGGAGTATGAGTTCGCGGGAAGTCTTGATGAACTGCGTGAATCCGCTATTCGTGTGGGTTTCCCCTGTGTGGTGAAGCCGGGGCGTTCCACAGGGGGTGAGGGGCAGAGTTTCGTGCAGGGAGCCGAGGAGCTGGAAAATGCCTGGGCCAAGGCTCACGTGCCGGAATCGGATGGTCGCGTGACAGTGGAACGCTACGTCAACTTCGACATGGAATGTACGATCATTACGGCTCGTTCTATTGATCCAGCTACAGGGCAACTCTCGACGTGGTTTTGCGAGCCAATTGGCACGCGCCACGAAAACGGTCGCCTGGTCGAAGCGTGGCAGCCAGCGCCGCTGAGCGAGTCTGCAATGGACAACGCTCGTTCTATTGCGGCGCGCATTTCAGGGGCTATCGGCGGGCAAGGGACTTACGCAATCGACTTGTTTGTCGAAGGGGACGAGGTGTATTTTTCGCAGGTCAGTCCGCATCCCACGCTGGAGGCAATGATTACCGGCGCGACGCAGCGCGTCAGCGCTTTCGACCTTCATGCCCGTGCGGTACTTGGTTTGCCCATCGACGCAACGCTGACCTCTCCGGGCGCGGCACGCTTCCTTCCGGCATCGAAGTTCAGCCCGAGCACGCTTGTCGACGTTCTCTCGATCCCCGAATCCGGAGTCACCGTAGCTGATGACATCGGTGTAATACGTGTCACCGCGGATACTGTCGACGAAGCACGCCAGCGCGCAGAAGAAGCTCTGCGTTACTGCCGCGTTACATAGTTTGTTTCAGGCGGGAGATTTACTCGGTGAAGCTATAGCCTGCCGAGGGGCTGCGCGTTCGCTGCCATTATCGCCATAGAAGGTCGCTGGTTTATATAAGAAAATTACATTTTAGTTGCTATTTGCTGGGTTCTAACTTAAGTTCAGGTTCGGAAGTTATCAATCCGGTATGCAATTTTCCTGCTGTATGTAGGTTGTTGTGTGACTTGCGGGCGGATGTTTTTGATTCCGTGGGCAATTCTGCGGACTTGTGTACTTCGTTCTTGAAATATTCGTCTCTTAAATGAGGAGATCCTCGATGCATTCTCGAAAGAATGGAGTTCGGCGGGGTACGACAATCGCCGCAGCGGCGTTGTCGCTTGCTCTTGTGGCCCCTGCCGTGGCCACTGTCTCGCCGGTCAAGGCTGGGTTTGTTGGTGCTGCGCAAGCGCAGACATCGGCTCAAGATGCTATTGATGCTGATGCAATCGCTAGCGGTTACGTTGCTAGCGAAAGTCACATGCAGGTCAAGCAGCATGTGCTGTCCGGTCGCGCGTATGTTCTTGATTCCACCGACATGAACACGTCGAATACCACGTGGACTGATCCGGTTCCGGAAGGAACGACGGTTTACTTGCGGTGGATTGACTCTGATGGTGCTGTGTCTCCGCTGTATAAGGCGAAGACTTCCAACGCTTTGTCGAGTGTTGCCACTAGCCAGGCTGGTCCTGGTGCGTACGCGTTTGATCTGCGGGCGCCGTGGACGGATAACTTCGGCAGGCAGCACATCTACGAGGCGAAGTCTGATCAGAATTTCCGTATCTGGGTTGATCCTTATGATGATCCTGTCAACGGTGTGCGTCTTGAGCCTTTCCGTCAGGCGCCGGGTTTCTTCCCTGGTTCTTATGCTGAGTCTAGGTCTTTGCTCGGTGCGACCAAGGGTGGTTCCGGTATTAAGAATATGCAGCGGACTGCTGTTTTCATGACGCCGGCTAATGTTTCTAGCTACATGCACAAGCCGGAATCGGAGTGGAAGTATGATACTGAGACTCGGAATTTGTCTAATGTTGCGGTGAACCTGAATGCGAAGGGGACGACTTCAGGTTTTGTGTGGTTGGATACCCGCGATATTCGCATTGATGGGCCTAGCAAGACCGGAAGGGATGCTGCAGCTCCGAACTACGAGGTTGTTCTTTCGTATCTGACGCCGCAGGGTATTGCGGAGTATGCGGCAAGGGTGGAATCCTTGCCCATTCCGAACCAGCAAGCGGCTGCTCGCGAACTGTTGACTGATCATCCGGAGTATATCGCTGAGACAGTTTCGACTAAGACCACGGGGGATGGCTACTACGCTGTTCGCTTCAATGAGGCAACCTTCACGAATGAGACCAAGAGCTACATGTTCGGTTTCGTGCGCGATCCTGAAGGAAGGATTGTCAAGACGTACTCGCCGTTTATTGAGCAGTTGTATGTCCGGCCGAACGATAAGTTGGGGGTTACGCCGCAGACTGTTCCGGCGGCAAACCTTGTTGCCAACCCGATGTGGTACAACCTGAACTTCGCTATCATTCCGTACGCGGATGTTGATTTGCGGATTACGAACTTCAATACCACTGATCGTCCGGCTCGCCCTGGGCAGACCGCGCTTATTGATGTCACGGGTACTTTGCCGCCGTCTGCAGGTGAGGCTACTAACCGTATTGTGTGGACGAACTCTGCGGGTGCTGAGCTGAAGGTGTGTGAAAACATCACCACTCTCGCCCGGGCGAATGAATGCACCTTGACGATTCCGAATAGTGCTCAGCCTGGTGAGATTATTCGCGCCACGTTGTACTACGGGGATGCCCCCTTGGCGGCGGATTCGCTTATCGTGGCGAGCGGGCGGATGAACGAGGCTTTCGACCCGAAGTATGATTTGACGCGCGTTGTTCCGGGTAGGCCTGCAACCTCGGCGCCGAATTACGGCAGGGATGCTGTTGGCAATGACATCGTTCCGCCTGCGGGGACGAAGTACGCCATCAAGCAAGGCTATGTCAAGCCGGCGGGTTATTCCGTTGAGATTGATGAGAACACCGGTGTGATCACGGTGATGGCTCCGCGGTCTTTGGATAAGGACACCATTGAGCAGTTCGATGTTCCGGTTGTGGTGACGTATTCGGATAATTCGGTGGATAACACTGATGCGCCGTTCCAGTTGGATACTGATGGTGATGGTGACCCTGATGTCACGGATCCGGATGATGACAATGATGGCTACCCGGACGGCGAAGAAATCGATGCGGGTTCGAACCCGAAGGATCCGGATAGTGTTCCTGGCAAGCCGAATTGGAATGACACTTCCACTACTCCGGATCGGCCGGTGACGCTTCCGAACGTGGGCGCTAAGGTTCCGGAAGGCTCGACTGTTGCGACCACTGGTCCGGGCAGTGCACGCCTAGAGGGAGATGGCAGCTTGGTTGTCACTCCGTCGAGGGCTGCTAGGCCGGGCGACAAGATTGTCATTGTGGTTAACAACAAGAACGGCAGGGAGCTCGACACGGTTACCGTGACGATCGTTGCACCTGCGCAGGCTCCGGATTGGAATGACACTTCCACTACTCCGGATCGGCCGGTGACGATTCCGAACGTGGGCGGTAAGGTTCCGGAAGGAACGACTACTGTGACCACTGGTCCGGGTACGGCTGTGCTTGACGGCAATGGCAGCTTGGTTGTCACTCCGTCACAGGACGCTCAGCCGGGCGACAAGATTGTCATTGTGGTCAGGGACAATGACGATAAGGTCATTGACACGGTTACCGTGACGATCGTTGAGCCGACTAAGGGCTCTAGCTTGGATGAGGATCAGCTTGGACGTTGTATCGCTACGAGCCTTGGTTTTGGTCTTCCGTTGCTGGGCTTGATTCCGCTTGCGATTGCTTCGGAGATGCAGATTCCGGGTCTGGCCCCGATCACGGATCAGATCAACTCGCAGCTTGCGGATTTCAACGCGATGATTCAGCAGCGTTTGGGTCTGTTTGATCCGGCTCTTGCTGCGCAGGCTGAGCAGATCGACAACGAGTTGCGTAAGTTTGGTCTGAACCTTTCGCAGGCGATTGGTAGCCTCGCGGCGATCAGTGCCGTGGTGCTTGCAGGCCTCGTTATCGCGGATGCGTGTACTCCGGGTGGTCTTGGCTCTTCGGATAATAATCAGCAGGCTGGATCGTCCTTGGATGTGATTGGTGGTTCTTCGCAGGAGGGGATTGATGAGATTTCCTCTGAGAACAACTTGGGGTCTGGTGAGGGTAATACCAACGGTGGTTCTTCTTCGTTGGGATCTTCCTAGGGACTGATTCCGGTTGGAATGAGGAGCCAGTGTTGAAAGGCAGTAGCTTTTCAACCTAAAGCGCTTAGACCTCGCCTTCGATAGGAAGGTGGGGTCTAAGCGTTTTTTGCGTGCTGAGCGCGGTTGTGGGGAATCGTTGTAACAGTGTTCGTGTGATGTGTTGGGGTTAGACGGGTTCAACTTGGGGCAAATTGGGTGGATTTTGTAGCCAGATGTGACACGACTAACGTTCTTCTGCCAAAAACGCAGCGTGTTCACAACTAGAATGTTGGCAGGTACATGCCCTTTATTCGGGCGCTCCCGAAAGGTGGAAATATGGCAGCTTCCCAGTCTGTGCTTCTAACTCTTGCAAATCGCAATTTTGCTGGGGTGGATGTTGATGAGTTGGCGCGGCGTTCGGATAAAGGCGTTGTGATACTTGAGGGCACTGCCCAGGATTTCGGTATTGCGCTTGACGCAGCAACTCTTGTTGTGGGAACGGGGGATCTTTCTTACGATGCTGACGTGGCGAGCGCTTTGGGTGTTGGCTTGCTTGTTTTGGCGGATTCCGAGCAGCGTGAGACTTATGTGGCGCGCAGGGCTGGTGAGTTGGGGGCGACGCTCGTAGGTGTTGTCACTGAAGATGGTCTTGAGGCTGCCTGAGCAACTTCTCCATTGCCTTAACAAGTCGGGGCCTCGGCCGGCTTTAAAGCCAAAAAGACTTGATTCTTCGTGGTCAAAAGCTGCATAGAGGGAATGGGATTACGCCTGAAACTTCAAATAATGGCACCATTCTGTGAAATTGATCAAAAAATGCATCCACAACTAACGTGTCGCGATGACTTATGAAAAATACCTGCCTGGTAACTGTGCGCTGCGTGGAATTATTGAAGAATCAGCCGACCCGCCTATCAAAAAAATGACACTTTGCTTGCCAATCACTGGGTTCTAATTTAAGTTTGTTTACGGAAGTAATCAATCCAGTATGCAATTTTCCTGCTGAATGTAGGTTGTTGTGTGACTTGCGGGCGGATGTTTTTGATTCCGTAGGCAAATCTGAGGACTTGTGTACTTCGTTCTTAATATCGTCCATCCTAATGAGGAGAACCTCAATGCATTCTCGAAAGAGTGGAGTTCGGCGGGGTACGACAATCGCCGCAGCGGCGTTGTCGCTTGCTCTTGTGGCCCCTGCCGTGGCCACTGTCTCGCCGGTCAAGGCTGGGTTTGTTGGTGCTGCGCAAGCGCAGACATCGGCACAAAATACTATCGATGCTGATGCAATCGCTAGCGGTTACGTTGCTAGCGAAAGTCACATGCAGGTCAAGCAGCATGTGCTGTCCGGTCGCGCGTATGTTCTTGATTCCACCGACATGAACACGTCGAATACCACGTGGACTGATCCGGTTCCGGAAGGAACGACGGTCTACTTGCGGTGGATTGACTCGGATGGTGCTGTGTCTCCGCTGTATACGGCGAAGACTTCCAACGCTTTGTCGAGTGTTGCCACTAGCCAGGCTGGTCCTGGTGCGTACGCGTTTGATCTGCGGGCGCCGTGGACGGATAACTTCGGCAGGGAGCACATCTACGAGGCGAAGTCTGATCAGCATTTCCGTATCTGGGTTGATCCTTATGATGATCCTGTCAACGGTGTGCGTCTTGAGCCTTTCCGTCAGGCGCCGGGTTTCTTCCCTGGTTCTTATGCTGAGTCTAGGTCTTTGCTCGGTGCGACCAAGGGTGGTTCCGGTATTAAGAATATGCAGCGGACTGCTGTTTTCATGACGCCGGCTAATGTTTCTAGCTACATGCACAAGCCGGAATCGGAGTGGAAGTATGATACTGAGACTCGGAATTTGTCTAATGTTGCGGTGAACCTGAATGCGAAGGGGACGACTTCAGGTTTTGTGTGGTTGGATACCCGCGATATTCGCATTGATGGGCCTAGCAAGACCGGAAGGGACGCTGCAGCTCCGAACTACGAGGTTGTTCTTTCGTATCTGACGCCGCAGGGTATTGCGGAGTATGCGGCAAAGGTGGAAACCTTGCCCATTCCGAACCAGCAAGCGGCTGCTCGCGAACTGCTGACTGATCATCCAGAGTATATCGCTGAGACAGTTTCAACCGAGACTAATGGGGATGGCTACTACGCTGTCCGCTTCGATGAGACAACTTTCACGGATGAGACCAAGAACTACATGTTCGGTTTCGTGCGCGATCCTGAAGGAAAGATTGTCAAGACGTACTCGCCGTTTATTGAGCAGTTGTATGTCCGGCCGAACGATAAGTTGGGGGTTACGCCGCAGACTGTTCCGGCGGCAAACCTTGTTGCCGACCCGATGTGGTACAACCTGAACTTCGCTATCATTCCGTACGCGGATGTTGATTTGCGGATTACGAACTTCAATACCACTGATCGTCCGGCTCACCCTGGGCAGACCGCGCTTATTGATGTCACGGGTATTTTGCCGCCGTCTGCAGGTGAGGCTACTAACCGTATTGTGTGGACGAACTCTGCGGGTGCTGAGCTGAAGGTGTGTGAAAACATCACCACTCTCGCCCAGGCGAATGAATGCACCTTGACGATTCCGAATAATGCTCAGCCTGGTGAGATTATTCGCGCCACGTTGTACTACGGGGATGCCCCCTTGGCGGCGGATTCGCTTATCGTGGCGAATGAGCCGATGAACAAAACTTTCGACCCGAAGTATGATTTGACGCGCGTTGTTCCGGGTACGCCTGCAACCTCGGCGCCGAATTACGGCAGGGATGCTGTTGGCAATGACATCGTTCCGCCTGCGGGGACGAAGTACGCCATCAAGCAAGACTATGTCAAGCCGGCGGGTTATTCCGTTGAGATTGATGAGAACACCGGTGTGATCACGGTGACGGCTCCGGAGTCTTTGGATAAGGACACCATTGAGCAGTTCGATGTTCCGGTTGTGGTGACGTATCCGGATAATTCGGTGGATAACACTGATGCGCCGTTCCAGTTGGATACTGATGGTGATGATGACCCGGATGTCACGGATCCGGATGATGACAATGATGGTGTTCCGGATGGGGACGAGATTGATGCGGGTACGAACCCGAAGGATCCGGACCAGTCTGCGTACTACGACCCGACGTATGATTTGACGCTTGTTGTTCCGGGTACGCCTGCAACCTCGGCGCCGAAGTTTAAGAACAAGGCCGGTAAAGATGTTGCAGCGCCTCAAGGTGCGAAGTACGCCATCAAGCAAGACTATGTCAAGCCGGCGGGTTATTCCGTTGAGATTGATGAGAACACCGGTGTGATCACGGTGACGGCTCCGGAGTCTTTGGATAAGGACACCATTGAGCAGTTCGATGTTCCGGTTGTGGTGACGTATTCGGATAATTCGGTGGATAACACTGATGCGCCGTTCCAGTTGGATACTGATGGTGATGGTGACCCTGATGTCACGGATCCGGATGATGACAATGATGGTGTTCCGGATGGGGACGAGATTGATGCGGGTACGAACCCGAAGGATCCGGACCAGTCTGCGTACTACGACCCGACGTATGATTTGACGCTTGTTGTTCCGGGTACGCCTGCAACCTCGGCGCCGAAGTTTAAGAACAAGGCCGGTAAAGATGTTGCAGCGCCTCAAGGTGCGAAGTACGCCATCAAGCAAGACTATGTCAAGCCGGCGGGTTATTCCGTTGAGATTGATGAGAACACCGGTGTGATCACGGTGATGGCTCCGCAGTCTTTGGATAAGGACACCATTGAGCAGTTCGATGTTCCGGTTGTGGTGACGTATTCGGATAATTCGGTGGATAACACTGATGCGCCGTTCCAGTTGGATACTGATGGTGATGGTGACCCTGATGTCACGGATCCGGACGATGACAATGATGGCTACCCGGACGGCGAAGAAATCGATGCGGGTTCGAACCCGAAGGATCCGGATAGTGTTCCTGGCAAGCCGAATTGGGAGGACACTTCCACTACCCCGGATCGGCCGGTGACGCTTCCGAACGTGGGCGCTAAGGTTCCGGAAGGCTCGACTGTTGCGACCACTGGTCCGGGCAGTGCACGCCTAGAGGGAGATGGCAGCTTGGTTGTCACTCCGTCTGGGGAGGCTAAGCCGGGCGACAAGATTGTCATTGTGGTTAACAACAAGAACGGCAGGGAGCTCGACACGGTTACCGTGACGATCGTTGCACCTGCGCAGGATCCGGAGCAGTCTGCGTACTACGACCCGACGTATGATTTGACGCTTGTTGTTCCGGGTAAGCCTGCAACCTCGGCGCCGAAGTTTAAGGACAATGCCGGTAATGATGTTGCAGCGCCTCAAGGTGCGAAGTACGCCATCAAGGAAGGCTATGTCAAGCCGGCGGGTTATTCCGTTGAGATTGATGAGAACACCGGTGTGATCACGGTGATGGCTCCGGAGTCTTTGGATAAGGACACCATTGAGCAGTTCGATGTTCCGGTTGTGGTGACGTATTCGGATAATTCGGTGGATAACACTGATGCGCCGTTCCAGTTGGATACTGATGGTGATGGTGACCCTGATGTCACGGATCCGGATGATGACAATGATGGTGTTCCGGATGGGGACGAGATTGATGCGGGTACGAACCCGAAGGATCCGGACCAGTCTGCGTACTACGACCCGACGTATGATTTGACGCTTGTTGTTCCGGGTAAGCCTGCAACCTCGGCGCCGAAGTTTAAGAACAAGGCCGGTAAAGATGTTGCAGCGCCTCAAGGTGCGAAGTACGCCATCAAGCAAGACTATGTCAAGCCAGCGGGTTATTCCGTTGAGATTGATGAGAACACCGGTGTGATCACGGTGATGGCTCCGCAGTCTTTGGATAAGGACACCATTGAGCAGTTCGATGTTCCGGTTGTGGTGACGTATTCGGATAATTCGGTGGATAATACTGAGGCGCCGTTCCAGTTGGATACTGATGGTGATGGTGACCCGGATGTCACGGATCCGGATGATGACAATGATGGCTACCCGGACGGCGAAGAAATCGATGCGGGTTCGAACCCGAAGGATCCGGATAGTGTTCCTGGCAAGCCGAATTGGAATGACACTTCCACTACTCCGGATCAGCCGGTGACGCTTCCGAACGTGGGCGCTAAGGTTCCGGAAGGCTCGACTGTTGCGACCACTGGTCCGGGCAGTGCACGCCTAGAGGGAGATGGCAGCTTGGTTGTCACTCCGTCGGGGGAGGCTAAGCCGGGCGACAAGATTGTCGTTGTGGTTAACAACAAGAACGGCAGGGAGCTCGACACGGTTACCGTGACGATCGTTGCACCTGCGCAGGCTCCGGATTGGAATGACACTTCCACTACTCCGGATCGGCCGGTGACGATTCCGAACGTGGGCGGTAAGGTTCCGGAAGGAACGACTGTTGTGACCACTGGTCCGGGTACGGCTGTGCTTGACGGCAATGGCAGCTTGGTTGTCACTCCGTCACAGGGTGCTAAGCCGGGCGACAAGATTGTCATTGTGGTTAGGGACAATGACGATAAGGTCATTGACACGGTTACCGTGACGATCGTTGAGCCTGTGCAGGCTCCGGATTGGAATGACACTTCCACTACTCCGGATCGGCCGGTGACGATTCCGAACGTGGGCGGTAAGGTTCCGGAAGGAACGACTGTTGTGACCACTGGTCCGGGTACGGCTGTGCTTGACGGCAATGGCAGCTTGGTTGTCACTCCGTCACAGGACGCTCGGCCGGGCGACAAGATTGTCATTGTGGTTAGGGACAATGACGATAAGGTCATTGACACGGTTACCGTGACGATCGTTGAGCCGACTAAGGGCTCTAGCTTGAATGAGGATCAGCTTGGCCGTTGTATCGCTACGAGCCTTGGTTTTGGTCTTCCGTTGCTGGGCTTGATTCCGCTTGCGATTGCTTCGGAGATGCAGATTCCGGGTCTGGCCCCGATCGTGGATCAGGTCAACTCGCAGCTTGCGGATTTCAACGCGATGATTCAGCAGCGTTTGGGTCTGTTTGATCCGGCTCTTGCTGCGCAGGCTGAGCAGATCGACATGGAGTTGCGTAAGTTTGGTCTGAACCTTTCGCAGGTGGCTGGTAGCCTCGCGGCGATCAGTGCCGTGGTGCTTGTTGGCCTCGTTATCGCGGATGCGTGTACTCCGGGTGGTCTTGGTTCTTCGGATAATAATCAGCAGGCTGGATCGTCCTTGGAGGGGATTGATAAGATTTCCTCTGAGAACAACTTGGGGTCTGGTGAGGGTAATACCAACGGTGGTTCTTCCTCGTTGGGATCTTCCTAGGGACTGATTCCGGTTGGAATACTGATTCCGGTTGGCATGAGGAGTCAGTGTTGAAAGGCAGTAGCTTTTCAACCTAAAGCGCTTAGACCCCGCCTTCGACAGGAAGGCGGGGTCTAAGCGCTTTTAACGCGCAAGTTGGGGTTGAGCTGCATAATTTTTGTCCGTTGTAGGTGTGCCACTAAAAAGGTTCAGGCTACCACTTGTTTTCGCTAGTTCTATCGGCCCATTCATCCGACTAATGGTGACCTTGGAGATAGATAGTTGGCACGCCCCTCGTCTTTTTGCAATGCTTAAACAAACACATGGGGAAGTAGCTGCTTGGATGCAACTTCAGTATGACGACGTCAATGAGATACATCGAACAATAGGTGGGCACTGCAAGTGTGAGCGCTCTTCGAAATGTAGCCCACTGGCGCTCTTTGAAATGTAGCCCAGTGTGGTCGGGACCTGACCCCTTGGTGGTGGACACGCTGAAACCAGCATTTCGCTGGGGAAGTGAGGTACCTTTCCACCATGCCACGCAAGACCTACACCGAGCAGTTCAAGCGTGACGCAGTGACGTTGTACGAGTCGACCCCTGGAGCCACGATCAACGCGATCGCCTCCGATCTCGGGGTCAACCGCAACTCCCTGCGCACCTGGCTCGACGCCTTCGGCACCGGCACCAAAACCAACGCCAACGGTGAAAAAGTCGCCAGCCCGATCGCCGCAGCCAACAGCGAACGTACTCCTGCTCAAGGACTCTCCGATGCCGAACGCATCCGCATGCTGGAACGCGAAAACGCCACGCTACGGGAAGAACGAGAGATCCTGCGCAAGGCGGCCAAATATTTCGCGGAAGAGACGAACTGGTGAACCGCTTTCAGTTCGTTGATGACCACCGAGACTTCTACGAGGTCAAGCGGTTATGTGAGGTCCTGAAGATCAACCGGTCCTCCTACTACAAGTGGAAATCTGCTGCTCCTGCCCGCCGGCGACGCCTCGTCGCTGACGCGGGTCTGAACCCCGGAAAGTGGACACGGAGTTTTAATCAGATGCGGTTTTGAGTATAGCTGTTTCGGAAGATTCAAAGGCGTTCGGCGAACGATAGCCGCACCTCGAGTGCAGGCGTTTGGTGTTGTAGCGACTGCACCATTGGAACACGTCCCGGCGACACACCAGCTGACTGGCGAAAACAGGTGCATCTTGAAGGACTTCCCGTTTCAACGTGGCGTTGAACGACTCCGCCAGAGAATTATCCGCGCTGGTACCAATTGCTCCCATCGATTGGGTAACACCGAGACGTTCACATAGTCTTCGGTACCGATCAGAGGTGTATACACTGCCATGATCGGAGTGGAAAATCGCTCCGTCAAGCCCGCCACGGATCCCGTAAGCCATCATCAAAGCCTCTTCAACTAACTCCGTACGCATGTGGACGGCGATCGCGAAACCGGTCAACTGCCGCGAGTAGCAGTCGATGACCGTCGCCAGGTACATATTCGACCCATCTGCAATCGGGAGGTAGGTGATATCGCCGACGTAGACCGTGTTTGGTTTCTCCGCGGTGAAACGGCGTGCGAGCAGATCCGGAAACGTCGGAGCGCGTTTCGCAGACACCGTGGTCTTTACGCGGCGTTTCTTGGTGTAGCCGAACAATTCCATCTGGCGCATCAGCCTGGCGGTGCGCTTGTGATTGAGGCGATCATCGCTGGTCGGATCCGAGTTGATGGCCGCTGTGATGCGTTTCGCCCCGTAACAGCCGTTCTCAGCTGTGAACACGGCCTTGATCCTCGCTCCCAGCGCCGCGTCAGCGACGAGGCGTCGCCGGCGGGCAGGAGCAGCAGATTTCCACTTGTAGTAGGAGGACCGGTTGATCTTCAGGACCTCACATAACCGCTTGACCTCGTAGAAGTCTCGGTAGTCATCAACGAACTGAAAGCGGTTCACCAGTTCGTCTCTTCCGCGAAATATTTGGCCGCCTTGCGCAGGATCTCTCGTTCTTCCCGTAGCGTGGCGTTTTCGCGTTCCAGCATGCGGATGCGTTCGGCATCGGAGAGTCCTTGAGCAGGAGTACGTTCGCTGTTGGCTGCGGCGATCGGGCTGGCGACTTTTTCACCGTTGGCGTTGGTTTTGGTGCCGGTGCCGAAGGCGTCGAGCCAGGTGCGCAGGGAGTTGCGGTTGACCCCGAGATCGGAGGCGATCGCGTTGATCGTGGCTCCAGGGGTCGACTCGTACAACGTCACTGCGTCACGCTTGAACTGCTCGGTGTAGGTCTTGCGTGGCATGGTGGAAAGGTACCTCACTTCCCCAGCGAAATGCTGGTTTCAGCGTGTCCACCACCAAGGGGTCAGGTCCCGCGGCGCTGGGAGCGAGGATCAAGGCCGTGTTCACAGCTGAGAACGGCTGTTACGGGGCGAAACGCATCACAGCGGCCATCAACTCGGATCCGACCAGCGATGATCGCCTCAATCACAAGCGCACCGCCAGGCTGATGCGCCAGATGGAATTGTTCGGCTACACCAAGAAACGCCGCGTAAAGACCACGGTGTCTGCGAAACGCGCTCCGACGTTTCCGGATCTGCTCGCACGCCGTTTCACCGCGGAGAAACCAAACACGGTCTACGTCGGCGATATCACCTACCTCCCGATTGCAGATGGGTCGAATATGTACCTGGCGACGGTCATCGACTGCTACTCGCGGCAGTTGACCGGTTTCGCGATCGCCGTCCACATGCGTACGGAGTTAGTTGAAGAGGCTTTGATGATGGCTTACGGGATCCGTGGTGGGCTTGACGGAGCGATTTTCCACTCCGATCATGGCAGTGTATACACCTCTGATCGGTACCGAAGACTATGTGAACGTCTCGGTGTTACCCAATCGATGGGAGCAATTGGTACCAGCGCGGATAATTCTCTGGCGGAGTCGTTCAACGCCACGTTGAAACGGGAAGTCCTTCAAGATGCACCTGTTTTCGCCAGTCAGCTGGTGTGTCGCCGGGACGTGTTCCAATGGTGCAGTCGCTACAACACCAAACGCCTGCACTCGAGGTGCGGCTATCGTTCGCCGAACGCCTTTGAATCTTCCGAAACAGCTATACTCAAAACCGCATCTGATTAAAACTCCGTGTCCACTTTCCGGGGTTCAGACCCTCGTTGTTATTGTGCCTGATGTGGGGTTGGTGAGGGGGTTGTTGGTGCGGGTATTTCGCGTCCTTTGATGCGGTGGCTTACTCCTCGGTGTTGAAAGATTTTGGCGTGGTGGACGATGCGGTCTGAAGTGCCCCGGGTTTTGTTCCTAGGCATGTGCCTTGATTTCCATTATGTCCTGAGCTGAGCTTTTGCTCCAAAATTCTGATTCAACCTCCGCCGGCGTGCGGTAGTCTAGGGACTGGTGGAGCCGTGATTCGTTCCACCAATTCACCCATTCAAACGTCGCGATTTCCACCTCGACAACGTCCGCCCACCTCCGAGTTTGAATGAGTTCATTCTTGTAGGAACCGTTAACGTTTTCAGCCAGAGCATTGTCGTAGGAGTCACCGACCGTCCCAGTAGACGCAGCGATCCCGTGCTCAGTCAGACGCTCGTTGTAGATGATGCTGACGTATTGCGAGCCGTGGTCCGAATGGTGAACTAGACCTTCGGTTTTCTTCGCACACACAATCGCTTGGTTCAGCGCCTGCAGAGGCAACGCCTCGGTACGCATCGAGTCTGACAACGCCCACCCGACAATCCTGCGGGAATACACATCAGTGACAAATGCGGTGTAGACGAAGCCTTTCCGCGTGCGCACATAGGTGATGTCAGCCACCCACAGTCGGTTGGGGCTTGGCGCTCTGAATTCACGATTGACCAGATCAGGTCGCACATCCGGCCCCTTCGGCTTGCGGGTCGTGCGAGGTGCACCTCCTTTGCCTTTGCCGGACAGACCGGCCAGGCGCATCAGGCGGGCGGTCTGCTCGCGGCCGATATGAATGCCTTCACGTCGAAGGGCACGCCACATTTTCCGCACGCCGTAAACGCCGTAATTGTTTGCGTGAACCTGGCGAACATGCTCCATGACAGCTGCGTCACGAAGTGCGCGGGCACTTAAGCCCCGGGCTTTCGACTGCCTGTAACCACGCGAGGTAATGAAGCCACCTTCACGATTATTCTTCAACGTCGCACAGATGAACTCGACCGTGAAACGATCCCGATAGTCGTCGACGAACCGGATCATTTCCGACGTGTTGGGCCGAGTTCCGATGCGAAAAAAGCCGAGGCAGCTTTCAACAGCTCGTTGGTGTCACGTAGCTCCTGAACTTCGCGCCGTAGCCTGGCGTTTTCAGCAGCCAAGTCTTCAGGCAAATGATCAGGGACTCGTCCGTCGCGGCGAGCAGCCTGCGTCCACTGTCGGGCTGTGTGCCACGAGACACCCAGTTTGGGTGCGACAGCCTGACATGCGTCTTGCATCGAAAGATTTTCCGCCACGATACGGTCTTCAACGAGACGGACAACGCGGTCCTTCGCATCCTGGTCAAATTTCCTCGGCATGTTCCAGATTTTCCCATCTACTCAAACGGAACAAAACCTGGGGCACTTCAGTCGACCATGGCGGTGGCTACTGTGATGTCGCCGAAGCATTGCGCCCATTGGGAAAACGCTAGGTTTGAGGTCACGATGATGGAGCCGTGTTCGTAGCGTCTGGAGACGAGTTGAAAAAACAGGTTCGCCGCGTCAGCTTCGACGGGAATGTAGCCGAGTTCGTCGATGATGAGCAGGTGGTAGCGGTTTAATCGTTTCAGCAGCGTTTCGAGTTTGCCGGTGTTGTGGGCTTCGGTGAGGGTGTTTACCCACCCGGCGGCGGTGTCGAAGAGGACGCGATAGCCTTGCTGCGCTGCTGTGATGCCAAGTGCGGTGGCGAGGTGGGTTTTGCCGGTTCCGGGTGGGCCGAGCAGGACGACGTTTTCAGCTGTGGCGACCCAGGCCCCGGTTTCAAGGCGTGCGATTTCAGTGCGGTCAATACTGGGTTGTGCGGTGAAGTCGAAGTCGGCGATGGTTTTCACGGCCGGAAAGCCGGCGCGTTTGACGCGTAATGATGCTCCGGATTCCGCGCGGGCGGTCGCTTCGACAGATAGCACGGCGGCGAGGTACTCCTCGAATGTCCAGGATTGGCTACGTGCTTGATTGGCGATGGTTGAGTAGACGTTGTCGATGCGTGGGGCTTTCAACTCCCGTGCGAGGTGACTAATTGCCGCCGCGGTGTCGTGGGCGCTGGTGCGGGTCATAGGAAAGAGCTCTCCTTGAAGTTTGTGGGGCGTTGAGGCCGTGTTAGGCGATGTGGTCGTAGATGGATAGGTCAGCGATGTCAACAGCGGTATCTGGCTGGAATCTCTCGCCCGCCGTAGCTAGGTCGCGGCGCATGGCGCGGGCAGTTTGGGCGTGGGCGGGGTCGGTGATGACCTTGTGCTGGCCCCAGTGGCGCGGGTGCACCGCGGCGGGTTCACCGTGTGGCCCGGTCACGGCGATTTCATCAAGCGTGCTGCGCACAGTGACTAGTCGGTCAATGAATGTCGGATCCACGCTGTACTGGTTGGTGTCAACGGTGACGTAGTAGTTTCGCGGCAGGCGCACCGCGGGCCTGACACCGAACACCGGCGGATACGGTGGCAAGGGGCGCATCGCCCGCTGATCAGCTGCAAACAAGTCCGCCGGTGTGGCCTTCAACGTGGTGTGAACGCGTGCGTTGGCGATTGTGGTGAACCACTCATCAAGTTGGGCTTGCACATCCACCGGGTCGCTGAACCGGCGCCCGGGGAAGAAGGAACGCTTCATGTACCCGTTGGTGCGCTCGACGATGCCTTTAGATTCCGGGTCCCGCGGTGGGGTCTGAACGATTCTGCAGCACAGCGCCCCGCCGAATGCGGCAACAGGCTCGCACAGCTTCGCCTTGCCAATCCCGGACTCGTGATCCCACACGAGCCGATCTGGTACCGCTTGGAAATCACGTGTTATCAACTGCCACATCCCGGCGATCAAGTCATCAGTCGTGCGCGAGGGAAGCACACACGCCGCAGCGAAACGAGAATGCGAGGCTGCCATCACCAACACCGGCAACGCGCGGTAGACCCCATCAGCATCAGGTAGTCCACCCGGTGCAAAAGTGAGATCACATTGGATCTCACGCCCCGGGGCGTGAGTAAGGGTATCGACTGGGTCGGCGGGCATATACTCAGTCCGGATCCTGGCAACGTGTTTGCGAAACCATGAATCCGAGCCTGTCCAGCCCACTCGCTGAGCCAACACCTTGGCATTAAGCTGCGGTGTTTCCGTGAGAAGTTCCCTGACCTGCGGTTCAAACGGATCGAAACTCGTGCCTTTGGCATCCCGTGGCTTGTAACAAGGCGGCGAATCTGAAGCCAAAGCCTTCTCCACCGTCTTCTTCGCACAGCCCACTTCGGCCGCGATCTTCCTCAATGACAGACCCTGCCCACGCAGGTACCGGATCTGCGCCCATTCCTCCAATGAAATCACCCATCCAATCTTTTCCGGGTGGGCTACTTTTCGAGGAGCGTTTTGGGCTACTTTTCAAAGAGCGCTGACAGCAAGTAGTGATTTCGATAGCTGCTGTGCTCCGTCGTGTAAGAGCTCCGGTCTCAATCGTGCTTTGCCGAAGCAAATGCAAAGGTTTGATTGAAATTCGCCGTACCTTGCGCGTTAGATCCGATAGCAGCTCAGCGAATGCTGGCCTGAGAAGGGGTTTTGAGTCGGAAATATAGGAAATATCAAAGATAAATCATGTCGAAGATTCGCTGGATGAGCGAATCTGAAGATGAGGCGGTGACCATTTTACGATGGTAGAGAACTTGAGAGAGGGTGTCAGGAAGTTTGTGTGTGAGGCTCTGATACAGAAGGAGTTTCACCGATAATGACAACGGTGACAACGAAGAAAAACCATGACCAGGACAAGATCAACGAGATCAGCGAGAAGCTGATGGAAAATCCTGAGCTCGCCAAGCTGATTGGCGAGTTGTCGACGTCCACCGGTGACGCCAGTGACCTGGTCAAAGGTCTGTTGCAGGCGTCGATTAACGCTGGTCTGCAGGCGGAAATGGATGCCCATTTGGGCTACCGTCATTCCGACCGGAAGATGAAGGCCCAGGTTGAACCAACACAGGGTGGTAACCACCGCAACGGGTCGTACACCAAGACGGTTAACTCTGGTTACGGCACGTTGGAAGTGACTGTACCCAGGGATCGTTGCGGCACGTTTACGCCCCAGATGGTGCCCAAGGGCGCACGCCGGCTGACAGAGCTCGATGACATGATCATCTCGCTGTACGCCGGTGGGATGACAGTGCGTGATATTCAGCACCATCTTGGGTCCACCCTGGGGGTGGATATGAGCCCGGATACGATCAGCACCATTACCGATGCAGTCTTAGACGAGGTCATGATCTGGCAGAACCGTCAGCTCGACGAGTTTTACCCAGTAATCTTCCTTGATGCGCTACGCGTGAAGATCCGCGATGGCCACCGTGTAGTCAACAAGGCGTGCTACATGGCGGTGGGCATCGACATCGACGGTATCAAGCGCATCCTGGGTTTGTGGATTGCTGATAATGAAGGCGCCGCCTTGTGGGCATCGGTGTGCGCAGATCTGGCCAACCGTGGCGTCCAGGATGTCTTCATCGTCTGCTGTGATGGGCTTAAAGGCTTAGCGGAAGCCGTGGAGGCGACCTGGCCGAATTCGATGGTGCAGACCTGCATCGTGCACCTGATCCGGGCGGCGAACCGGTGGGTGTCCTATCAGGACCGAAAAGCTGTCTCCAGCGCGTTACGTGCGATCTACACGGCCGCAAACGAAGATACCGCCCGTGCCAGCTTAGATGCGTTCGAAACCTCTGAGCTTGGCCAGAAATACCCGCAGTCGGTGAAGGTGTGGCGTGATGCGTGGGAACGGTTCGTGCCGTTTTTGCAGTTCCCGCCAGCAGCGCGCAAGGTGTTGTACACCACGAATTCGATCGAGTCACTTAACGCTGAGCTGCGCAAAGCTACCCGGAATCGGGGCCAGTTCCCGAACGATACAGCGGCTGTGAAGACGCTTTGGCTGATGATTTGCAACATCGAAGACAAACGCGCTGCCAAACGCGCGAAGCAAGCCAAGCGCGCCGTTGAGTGCAACGGGTATGTTGAAGGAGCAAAGGCCAATGGCTGGAAGCAAGCCATCAACCAACTAGCTGTGGCATACCCCAACCGATTCGCGGAGTACTTGTAAACCAAACCCCCGCACACAAACTATCGGACACTCTCGAACTACGAGGTTGTTCTTTCGTATCTGACGCCGCAGGGTATTGCGGAGTATGCGGCAAGGGTGGAATCCTTGCCCATTCCGAACCAGCAAGCGGCTGCTCGCGAACTGTTGACTGATCATCCGGAGTATATCGCTGAGACAGTTTCGACTAAGACCACGGGGGATGGCTACTACGCTGTTCGCTTCAATGAGGCAACCTTCACGAATGAGACCAAGAGCTACATGTTCGGTTTCGTGCGCGATCCTGAAGGAAGGATTGTCAAGACGTACTCGCCGTTTATTGAGCAGTTGTATGTCCGGCCGAACGATAAGTTGGGGGTTACGCCGCAGACTGTTCCGGCGGCAAACCTTGTTGCCAACCCGATGTGGTACAACCTGAACTTCGCTATCATTCCGTACGCGGATGTTGATTTGCGGATTACGAACTTCAATACCACTGATCGTCCGGCTCACCCTGGGCAGACCGCGCTTATTGATGTCACGGGTATTTTGCCGCCGTCTGCAGGTGAGGCTACTAACCGTATTGTGTGGACGAACTCTGCGGGTGCTGAGCTGAAGGTGTGTGAAAACATCACCACTCTCGCCCAGGCGAATGAATGCACCTTGACGATTCCGAATAATGCTCAGCCTGGTGAGATTATTCGCGCCACGTTGTACTACGGGGATGCCCCCTTGGCGGCGGATTCGCTTATCGTGGCGAATGAGCCGATGAACAAAACTTTCGACCCGAAGTATGATTTGACGCGCGTTGTTCCGGGTAGGCCTGCAACCTCGGCGCCGAATTACGGCAAGGATGCTGTTGGCAATGACATCGTTCCGCCTGCGGGGACGAAGTACGCCATCAAGCAAGACTATGTCAAGCCGGCGGGTTATTCCGTTGAGATTGATGAGAACACCGGTGTGATCACGGTGATGGCTCCGCAGTCTTTGGATAAGGACACCATTGAGCAGTTCGATGTTCCGGTTGTGGTGACGTATTCGGATAATTCGGTGGATAACACTGATGCGCCGTTCCAGTTGGATACTGATGGTGATGATGACCCAGATGTCACGGATCCGGATGATGACAATGATGGTGTTCCGGATGGGGACGAGATTGATGCGGGTACGAACCCGAAGGATCCGGACCAGTCTGCGTACTACGACCCGACGTATGATTTGACGCTTGTTGTTCCGGGTACGCCTGCAACCTCGGCGCCGAAGTTTAAGAACAAGGCCGGTAATGATGTTGCAGCGCCTGAAGGTGCGAAGTACGCCATCAAGGAAGGCTATGTCAAGCCGGCGGGTTATTCCGTTGAGATTGATGAGAACACCGGTGTGATCACGGTGATGGCTCCGCAGTCTTTGGATAAGGACACCATTGAGCAGTTCGATGTTCCGGTTGTGGTGACGTATTCGGATAATTCGGTGGATAACACTGATGCGCCGTTCCAGTTGGATACTGATGGTGATGGTGACCCTGATGTCACGGATCCGGATGATGACAATGATGGTGTTCCGGATGGGGACGAGATTGATGCGGGTACGAACCCGAAGGATCCGGACCAGTCTGCGTACTACGACCCGACGTATGATTTGACGCTTGTTGTTCCGGGTACGCCTGCAACCTCGGCGCCGAAGTTTAAGAACAAGGCCGGTAATGATGTTGCAGCGCCTCAAGGTGCGAAGTACGCCATCAAGCAAGGCTATGTCAAGCCGGCGGGTTATTCCGTTGAGATTGATGAGAACACCGGTGTGATCACGGTGATGGCTCCGCAGTCTTTGGATAAGGACACCATTGAGCAGTTCGATGTTCCGGTTGTGGTGACGTATTCGGATAATTCGGTGGATAACACTGATGCGCCGTTCCAGTTGGATACTGATGGTGATGGTGACCCTGATGTCACGGATCCGGACGATGACAATGATGGCTACCCGGACGGCGAAGAAATCGATGCGGGTTCGAACCCGAAGGATCCGGATAGTGTTCCTGGCAAGCCGAATTGGGAGGACACTTCCACTACCCCGGATCGGCCGGTGACGCTTCCGAACGTGGGCGCTAAGGTTCCGGAAGGCTCGACTGTTGCGACCACTGGTCCGGGCAGTGCACGCCTAGAGGGAGATGGCAGCTTGGTTGTCACTCCGTCGGGGGAGGCTAAGCCGGGCGACAAGATTGTCATTGTGGTTAACAACAAGAACGGCAGGGAGCTCGACACGGTTACCGTGACGATCGTTGCACCTGCGCAGGCTCCGGATTGGAATGACACTTCCACTACTCCGGATCGGCCGGTGACGATTCCGAACGTGGGCGGTAAGGTTCCGGAAGGAACGACTACTGTGACCACTGGTCCGGGTACGGCTGTGCTTGACGGCAATGGCAGCTTGGTTGTCACTCCGTCACAGGGTGCTAAGCCGGGCGACAAGATTGTCATTGTGGTTAGGGACAATGACGATAAGGTCATTGACACGGTTACCGTGACGATCGTTGAGCCTGCGCAGGCTCCGGATTGGAATGACACTTCCACTACTCCGGATCGGCCGGTGACGATTCCGAACGTGGGCGGTAAGGTTCCGGAAGGAACGACTGTTGTGGCCACTGGTCCGGGTACGGCTGTGCTTGACGGCAATGGCAGCTTGGTTGTCACTCCGTCGGGGGCTGCTAAGCCGGGCGACAAGATTGTCATTGTGGTTAGGGGCAATGACGATAAGATCATCGACACGGTTACGGTGACGATCGTTGCACCTGCGCAGGACCCGAATTGGAATGACACTTCCACTACTCCGGATCAGCCGGTGACGATTCCGAACGTGGGCGGTAAGGTTCCGGAAGGAACGACTGTTGTGACCACTGGTCCGGGTACGGCTGTGCTTGACGGCAATGGCAGCTTGGTTGTCACTCCGTCACAGGGTGCTAAGCCGGGCGACAAGATTGTCATTGTGGTCAGGGACAAAGACGATAAGGTCATTGACACGGTTACCGTGACGATCGTTGAGCCGACTAAGGGCTCTAGCTTGGATGAGGATCAGCTTGGCCGTTGTATCGCTACGAGCCTTGGTTTTGGTCTTCCGTTGCTGGGCTTGATTCCGCTTGCGATTGCTTCGGAGATGCAGATTCCGGGTCTGGCCCCGATCACGGATCAGATCAACTCGCAGCTTGCGGATTTCAACGCGATGATTCAGCAGCGTTTGGGTCTGTTTGATCCGGCTCTTGCTGCGCAGGCTGAGCAGATCGACAACGAGTTGCGTAAGTTTGGTCTGAACCTTTCGCAGGCGATTGGTAGCCTCGCGGCGATCAGTGCTGTGGTGCTTGTTGGCCTCGTTATCGCGGATGCGTGTACTCCGGGTGGTCTTGGTTCTTCGGATAATAATCAGCAGGCTGGATCGTCCTTGGATGTGATTGGTGGTTCTTCGCAGGAGGGGATTGATAAGATTTCCTCTGAGAACAACTTGGGGTCTGGTGAGGGTAATACCAACGGTGGTTCTTCCTCGTTGGGATCTTCCTAGGGACTGATTCCGGTTGGAATGAGGAGCCAGTGTTGAAAGGCAGTAGCTTTTCAACCTAAAGCGCTTAGACCCCGCCTTCGACAGGAAGGCGGGGTCTAAGCGCTTTTAACGCGCAAAAAGCTGTGTTAACTGCTTCAAGTATTGTTTTCGCCGATTGACGCGGTTTTCATGGTCTTGTGGTCAGGGCTACCGGCCAAAGGGTTTTCTCGGCTTCAGTCGGTTTACGGTAGTCCGGACTATGGTGAAGCGATGAATCGTTGTACCACGTGGCCTATTCAAACGTCGCTTTATGGGAGCGGACATTGGTAATGTCAGGCGTCCATTATCGACTCGGCTGAGATCCTCGAAATTCACAGCTTATGAAATCTGGGTGAGTATTCGGCCCCTTTTGGCCTGTAAGTTGTCACAGGTGACCGGCTTTTTGCTGCTTTTCCAGCAAAGTGCATCGGGGCGTGTGGTGTGCTTACAACTGATGTTGATTCCCTTGCGGCCCAGAGTGAGCCACTTTCTGCAGATTTCGTAGGTACCGAAGATTGCTTCGTGGCCTTCGGTGATGCGCGCCACTGAAGCAGCGTTGCGACGGCTGCGTGCTTCTAAGCCGCGGGCGTTTCAGGGACGGATTCAACGGGAAGTGATGAAACTGCCAATGCGGTGGGTGTTTGATGCCTTGCAGTTGAACTTGACAGTGAAACGACTCCAATACTTATCGGTGAACTAGATTGTATCCGGCGTTGGGCGTTAAGCTTTGGTGCAGAAACGCCGGCGCAGCCTTCGCCAACTTGGAGTGGTCTGGTTTTTAGGGCCAGGTGACTTAAGCGGCTTGTAACCATTGTTTCTTGTATTCCTCTGGGGCGATGAATCCTAGCGCCGAGTGAGGATGGTACGTATTGTACCGGTCCGACCATAGGCCCACACAGTGACGCGCGTGGGCAACGTCGAGGAAGCATTCCTGTTCGAAAAGTTCATCGCGCATCCGATTGTGAAGGGATTCCACAAACCCGTTATGCCACGGCTGTCCAGGCGGAATGAACGACCGAATCGTGTCTTCTTCCTTCGCCCACTTTTCCAACGCGGCACTGATGAATTCAGGCCCGTTATCCATCCGCAGCACCCGAGGCCGCCTACCACGGGTCAGGGTGATGACATCGAGCAATTCAGTGACCGTTGAGGCATCGATGCGGCAGTCAACGATAAACCCAATATGTTCACGGGTGAACTCATCAATAACGTTGCAGACCTTGAAGGCGTGTCCGTAGTAGTCGGAGTCAAACTGGAAATCCAGAGCCCACACATCATCCGGGCATGTCGCTGGCTCGACTCGCGGGGTCGGATCGTTGAGGTTCTTCGGTTTTGCCTTCTTTCGTGGCATTACCCTTAGTCCTTCTTGGCGCCATAAGCGGCGAACAGCATCACGGCCGACGTCAAAGCCTTCGTCACGGGCTTTAACCCAGGCCCTCCGATAGCCCCACCGGGGAAAGCTAGCCGACCAGGCGTTAAGCCAGAGCCGCAGGTCGGCGTATTTATCAGTCGTCGCCGGATTCTTAGCTAACTGCTGGGACCGTTGAAATGAGCTTCGAGAAACCCCCACAATCAGGCACGCCCGACGCTGGGATAGACCCATCGCCTCGATGAGGTGACCGACAGCGTCATAGCGCCTCGTGGGGTTTAGAAGTTTCCCTCAGCCAACTCCTTGAGCGCAGCCTTCTCCAACTCGGCTTCGCCCAACAACTTCTTGAGCTTGGCGTTTTCATCACGCAGCGCTTTAAGCTCCCTGGCTTGAGTTCGGTCCATCTGCCCGTACGTCTTCGACCACCGAGCAAGAGTTGCCTCACTGATCTGTAGCTGACGAGCCACATCGGCGTTGGTCTTACCTTCCGCCTTGAGCTTGGTAGCTTTCTCGAGCTTGACCACAATCTGTTCCGGGGTGTGTTTCTTAAACTTCTTCATCATTGACCATCTTCCTACCCCACAGCGGGGCAATCCTGAAAGACACTCAAGTCAAGTGGCCCGAAAAACGCAGCCCAGTCCAAACTCATTGATGTTCACGACGCAGCTTGGTATTTTTCCGTTGCTCAGTTTCGTAATATCCGTTCAATGTAGCGTTCTTCCTGTCGAGCTGCCGGCCCCATTGCCGGGCAGTGTGTTGCAAAGCTCCAAGTTTCGACACCGCAATCTTGCACACTTGCTGTGTGGAAATGACCTTCCGCCAAGTCGCGGACCTTATCAAGTCGGACCACCTATTCCTTCGCATTCTTCGCAAATTGCTAAGGTGCGTTCCAGACTCTCTCATTTCCTCAACCGCAACAAACCCGGGTCATCTCGGTGCCCGTGTGGGGGATGCGTGTTTGCTGTGTATATCACGGGATTGGGTTGTTGGCTTATATAAGAAAATTACATTTTAGTTGCTATTTGCTGGGTTCTAACTTAAGTTCAGGTTCGGAAGTTATCAATCCGGTATGCAATTTTCCTGCTGTATGTAGGTTGTTGTGTGACTTGCGGGCGGATGTTTTTGATTCCGTGGGCAATTCTGCGGACTTGTGTACTTCGTTCTTGAAATATTCGTCTCTTAAATGAGGAGATCCTCGATGCATTCTCGAAAGAATGGAGTTCGGCGGGGTACGACAATCGCCGCAGCGGCGTTGTCGCTTGCTCTTGTGGCCCCTGCCGTGGCCACTGTCTCGCCGGTCAAGGCTGGGTTTGTTGGTGCTGCGCAAGCGCAGACATCGGCTCAAGATGCTATTGATGCTGATGCAATCGCTAACGGTTACGTTTCTAGCGCGAGCAACATGCAGATCAAGCAGCATGTGCTGTCCGGTCGCGCGTATGTTCTTGATTCCACCGACATGAACACGTCGAATACCACGTGGACTGATCCGGTTCCGGAAGGAACGACGGTTTACTTGCGGTGGATTGACTCTGATGGTGCTGTGTCTCCGCTGTATAAGGCGAAGACTTCCAACGCTTTGTCGAGTGTTGCCACTAGCCAGGCTGGTCCTGGTGCGTACGCGTTTGATCTGCGGGCGCCGTGGACGGATAACTTCGGCAGGCAGCACATCTACGAGGCGAAGTCTGATCAGAATTTCCGTATCTGGATTGATCCTTATGATGATCCTGTCAACGGTGTGCGTCTTGAGCCTTTCCGTCAGGCGCCGGGTTTCTTCCCTGGTTCTTATGCTGAGTCTAGGTCTTTGCTCGGTGCGACCAAGGGTGGTCCTGCTATTAAGAATATGCAGCGGACTGCTGTTTTCATGACGCCGGCTAATGTTTCTAGCTACATGCACAAGCCGGAATCGGAGTGGAAGTATGATACTGACACTCGGAATCTGTCTAATATTGCGGTGAACCTGAATGCGAAGGGGACGACTTCAGGTTTTGTGTGGTTGGATACCCGCGATATTCGCATTGATGGGCCTAGCAAGACCGGAAGGGATGCTGCAGCTCCGAACTACGAGGTTGTTCTTTCGTATCTGACGCCGCAGGGTATTGCGGAGTATGCGGCAAGGGTGGAATCCTTGCCCATTCCGAACCAGCAAGCGGCTGCTCGCGAACTGTTGACTGATCATCCGGAGTATATCGCTGAGACAGTTTCGACTAAGACCACGGGGGATGGCTACTACGCTGTTCGCTTCAATGAGGCAACCTTCACGAATGAGACCAAGAGCTACATGTTCGGTTTCGTGCGCGATCCTGAAGGAAAGATTGTCAAGACGTACTCGCCGTTTATTGAGCAGTTGTATGTCCGGCCGAACGATAAGTTGGGGGTTACGCCGCAGACTGTTCCGGCGGCAAACCTTGTTGCCAACCCGATGTGGTACAACCTGAACTTCGCTATCATTCCGTACGCGGATGTTGATTTGCGGATTACGAACTTCAATACCACTGATCGTCCGGCTCACCCTGGGCAGACCGCGCTTATTGATGTCACGGGTATTTTGCCGACGTCTGCAGGTGAGGCTACTAACCGTATTGTGTGGACGAACTCTGCGGGTGCTGAGCTGAAGGTGTGTGAAAACATCACCACTCTCGCCCAGGCGAATGAATGCACCTTGACGATTCCGAATAATGCTCAGCCTGGTGAGATTATTCGCGCCACGTTGTACTACGGGGATGCCCCCTTGGCGGCGGATTCGCTTATCGTGGCGAATGAGCCGATGAACAAAACTTTCGACCCGAAGTATGATTTGACGCGCGTTGTTCCGGGTAGGCCTGCAACCTCGGCGCCGAATTACGGCAAGGATGCTGTTGGCAATGACATCGTTCCGCCTGCGGGGACGAAGTACGCCATCAAGCAAGACTATGTCAAGCCGGCGGGTTATTCCGTTGAGATTGATGAGGACACCGGTGTGATCACGGTGATGGCTCCGGAGTCTTTGGATAAGGACACCATTGAGCAGTTCGATGTTCCGGTTGTGGTGACGTATCCGGATAATTCGGTGGATAACACTGATGCGCCGTTCCAGTTGGATACTGATGGTGATGATGACCCAGATGTCACGGATCCGGATGATGACAATGATGGTGTTCCGGATGGGGACGAGATTGATGCGGGTACGAACCCGAAGGATCCGGACCAGTCTGCGTACTACGACCCGACGTATGATTTGACGCTTGTTGTTCCGGGTACGCCTGCAACCTCGGCGCCGAAGTTTAAGAACAAGGCCGGTAAAGATGTTGCAGCGCCTGAAGGTGCGAAGTACGCCATCAAGGAAGGCTATGTCAAGCCGGCGGGTTATTCCGTTGAGATTGATGAGAACACCGGTGTGATCACGGTGATGGCTCCGCAGTCTTTGGATAAGGACACCATTGAGCAGTTCGATGTTCCGGTTGTGGTGACGTATTCGGATAATTCGGTGGATAACACTGATGCACCGTTCCAGTTGGATACTGATGGTGATGGTGACCCTGATGTCACGGATCCGGATGATGACAATGATGGTGTTCCGGATGGGGACGAGATTGATGCGGGTACGAACCCGAAGGATCCGGACCAGTCTGCGTACTACGACCCGACGTATGATTTGACGCTTGTTGTTCCGGGTAAGCCTGCAACCTCGGCGCCGAAGTTTAAGAACAAGGCCGGTAAAGATGTTGCAGCGCCTCAAGGTGCGAAGTACGCCATCAAGCAAGGCTATGTCAAGCCGGCGGGTTATTCCGTTGAGATTGATGAGAACACCGGTGTGATCACGGTGATGGCTCCGCAGTCTTTGGATAAGGACACCATTGAGCAGTTCGATGTTCCGGTTGTGGTGACGTATTCGGATAATTCGGTGGATAACACTGATGCACCGTTCCAGTTGGATACTGATGGTGATGGTGACCCTGATGTCACGGATCCGGACGATGACAATGATGGCTACCCGGACGGCGAAGAAATCGATGCGGGTTCGAACCCGAAGGATCCGGATAGTGTTCCTGGCAAGCCGAATTGGGAGGACACTTCCACTACCCCGGATCGGCCGGTGACGCTTCCGAACGTGGGCGCTAAGGTTCCGGAAGGCTCGACTGTTGCGACCACTGGTCCGGGCAGTGCACGCCTAGAGGGAGATGGCAGCTTGGTTGTCACTCCGTCGGGGGCTGCTAAGCCGGGCGACAAGATTGTCATTGTGGTTAACAACAAGAACGGCAGGGAGCTCGACACGGTTACCGTGACGATCGTTGCACCTGCGCAGGCTCCGGATTGGAATGACACTTCCACTACTCCGGATCGGCCGGTGACGATTCCGAACGTGGGCGGTAAGGTTCCGGAAGGAACGACTACTGTGACCACTGGTCCGGGTACGGCTGTGCTTGACGGCAATGGCAGCTTGGTTGTCACTCCGTCACAGGGTGCTAAGCCGGGCGACAAGATTGTCATTGTGGTTAGGGACAATGACGATAAGGTCATTGACACGGTTACCGTGACGATCGTTGAGCCTGCGCAGGCTCCGGATTGGAATGACACTTCCACTACTCCGGATCGGCCGGTGACGATTCCGAACGTGGGCGGTAAGGTTCCGGAAGGAACGACTGTTGTGGCCACTGGTCCGGGTACGGCTGTGCTTGACGGCAATGGCAGCTTGGTTGTCACTCCGTCGGGGGCTGCTAAGCCGGGCGACAAGATTGTCATTGTGGTTAGGGGCAATGACGATAAGATCATCGACACGGTTACGGTGACGATCGTTGCACCTGCGCAGGACCCGAATTGGAATGACACTTCCACTACTCCGGATCAGCCGGTGACGATTCCGAACGTGGGCGGTAAGGTTCCGGAAGGAACGACTGTTGTGACCACTGGTCCGGGTACGGCTGTGCTTGACGGCAATGGCAGCTTGGTTGTCACTCCGTCACAGGGTGCTAAGCCGGGCGACAAGATTGTCATTGTGGTCAGGGACAATGACGATAAGGTCATTGACACGGTTACCGTGACGATCGTTGAGCCGACTAAGGGCTCTAGCTTGGATGAGGATCAGCTTGGCCGTTGTATCGCTACGAGCCTTGGTTTTGGTCTTCCGTTGCTGGGCTTGATTCCGCTTGCGATTGCTTCGGAGATGCAGATTCCGGGTCTGGCCCCGATCACGGATCAGATCAACTCGCAGCTTGCGGATTTCAACGCGATGATTCAGCAGCGTTTGGGTCTGTTTGATCCGGCTCTTGCTGCGCAGGCTGAGCAGATCGACAACGAGTTGCGTAAGTTTGGTCTGAACCTTTCGCAGGCGATTGGTAGCCTCGCGGCGATCAGTGCCGTGGTGCTTGCAGGCCTCGTTATCGCGGATGCGTGTACTCCGGGTGGTCTTGGTTCTTCGGATAATAATCAGCAGGCTGGATCGTCCTTGGATGTGATTGGTGGTTCTTCGCAGGAGGGG
Source organism: Corynebacterium sp. BD556 (assembly GCF_038452275.1). Classification (NCBI taxonomy): domain Bacteria; kingdom Bacillati; phylum Actinomycetota; class Actinomycetes; order Mycobacteriales; family Corynebacteriaceae; genus Corynebacterium; species Corynebacterium mayonis. The sequence continues at coordinate 1,547,515 of NZ_CP141643.1, read as the reverse complement.
ATTGATAAGATTTCCTCTGAGAACAACTTGGGGTCTGGTGAGGGTAATACCAACGGTGGTTCTTCCTCGTTGGGATCTTCCTAGGGACTGATTCCGGTTGGAATGAGGAGCCAGTGTTGAAAGGCAGTAGCTTTTCAACCTAAAGCGCTTAGACCTCGCCTTCGATAGGAAGGTGGGGTCTAAGCGCTTTTAACGCGCAAAAAGCTGTGTTAACTGCTTCAAGTATTGTTTTCGCCGATTGACGCGGTTTTCATGGTCTTGTGGTCAGGGCTACCGGCCAAAGGGTTTTCTCGGCTTCAGTCGGTTTACGGTAGTCCGGACTATGGTGAAGCGATGAATCGTTGTACCACGTGGCCTATTCAAACGTCGCTTTATGGGAGCGGACATTGGTAATGTCAGGCGTCCATTATCGACTCGGCTGAGATCCTCGAAATTCACAGCTTATGATTTCGGTATTGCGCTTGACGCAGCAACTCTTGTTGTGGGAACGGGGGATCTTTCTTACGATGCTGACGTGGCGAGCGCTTTGGGTGTTGGCTTGCTTGTTTTGGCGGATTCCGAGCAGCGTGAGACTTATGTGGCGCGCAGGGCTGGTGAGTTGGGGGCGACGCTCGTAGGTGTTGTCACTGAAGATGGTCTTGAGGCTGCCTGAGCAACTTCTCCATTGCCTTAACAAGTCGGGGCCTCGGCCGGCTTTAAAGCCAAAAAGACTTGATTCTTCGTGGTCAAAAGCTGCATAGAGGGAATGGGATTACGCCTGAAACTTCAAATAATGGCACCATTCTGTGAAATTGATCAAAAAATGCATCCACAACTAACGTGTCGCGATGACTTATGAAAAATACCTGCCTGGTAACTGTGCGCTGCGTGGAATTATTGAAGAATCAGCCGACCCGCCTATCAAAAAAATGACACTTTGCTTGCCAATCACTGGGTTCTAATTTAAGTTTGTTTACGGAAGTAATCAATCCAGTATGCAATTTTCCTGCTGAATGTAGGTTGTTGTGTGACTTGCGGGCGGATGTTTTTGATTCCGTAGGCAAATCTGAGGACTTGTGTACTTCGTTCTTGAAATATTCGTCTCTTAAATGAGGAGATCCTCGATGCATTCTCGAAAGAATGGAGTTCGGCGGGGTACGACAATCGCCGCAGCGGCGTTGTCGCTTGCTCTTGTGGCCCCTGCCGTGGCCACTGTCTCGCCGGTCAAGGCTGGGTTTGTTGGTGCTGCGCAAGCGCAGACATCGGCACAAAATACTATCGATGCTGATGCAATCGCTAGCGGTTACGTTGCTAGCGAAAGTCACATGCAGGTCAAGCAGCATGTGCTGTCCGGTCGCGCGTATGTTCTTGATTCCACCGACATGAACACGTCGAATACCACGTGGACTGATCCGGTTCCGGAAGGAACGACGGTCTACTTGCGGTGGATTGACTCGGATGGTGCTGTGTCTCCGCTGTATACGGCGAAGACTTCCAACGCTTTGTCGAGTGTTGCCACTAGCCAGGCTGGTCCTGGTGCGTACGCGTTTGATCTGCGGGCGCCGTGGACGGATAACTTCGGCAGGGAGCACATCTACGAGGCGAAGTCTGATCAGCATTTCCGTATCTGGGTTGATCCTTATGATGATCCTGTCAACGGTGTGCGTCTTGAGCCTTTCCGTCAGGCGCCGGGTTTCTTCCCTGGTTCTTATGCTGAGTCTAGGTCTTTGCTCGGTGCGACCAAGGGTGGTTCCGGTATTAAGAATATGCAGCGGACTGCTGTTTTCATGACGCCGGCTAATGTTTCTAGCTACATGCACAAGCCGGAATCGGAGTGGAAGTATGATACTGAGACTCGGAATTTGTCTAATGTTGCGGTGAACCTGAATGCGAAGGGGACGACTTCAGGTTTTGTGTGGTTGGATACCCGCGATATTCGCATTGATGGGCCTAGCAAGACCGGAAGGGATGCTGCAGCTCCGAACTACGAGGTTGTTCTTTCGTATCTGACGCCGCAGGGTATTGCGGAGTATGCGGCAAGGGTGGAATCCTTGCCCATTCCGAACCAGCAAGCGGCTGCTCGCGAACTGCTGACTGATCATCCAGAGTATATCGCTGAGACAGTTTCGACCGAGACTACTGGGGATGGCTACTACGCTGTTCGCTTCAATGAGGCAACCTTCACGAATGAGACCAAGAGCTACATGTTCGGTTTCGTGCGCGATCCTGAAGGAAGGATTGTCAAGACGTACTCGCCGTTTATTGAGCAGTTGTATGTCCGGCCGAACGATAAGTTGGGGGTTACGCCGCAGACTGTTCCGGCGGCAAACCTTGTTGCCAACCCGATGTGGTACAACCTGAACTTCGCTATCATTCCGTACGCGGATGTTGATTTGCGGATTACGAACTTCAATACCACTGATCGTCCGGCTCAACCTGGGCAGACCGCGCTTATTGATGTCACGGGTATTTTGCCGCCGTCTGCAGGTGAGGCTACTAACCGTATTGTGTGGACGAACTCTGCGGGTGCTGAGCTGAAGGTGTGTGAAAACATCACCACTCTCGCCCAGGCGAATGAATGCACCTTGACGATTCCGAATAATGCTCAGCCTGGTGAGATTATTCGCGCCACGTTGTACTACGGGGATGCCCCCTTGGCGGCGGATTCGCTTATCGTGGCGAATGAGCCGATGAACAAAACTTTCGACCCGAAGTATGATTTGACGCGCGTTGTTCCGGGTACGCCTGCAACCTCGGCGCCGAATTACGGCGAGGATGCTGTTGGCAATGACATCGTTCCGCCTGCGGGGACGAAGTACGCCATCAAGCAAGACTATGTCAAGCCGGCGGGTTATTCCGTTGAGATTGATGAGAACACCGGTGTGATCACGGTGATGGCTCCGGAGTCTTTGGATAAGGACACCATTGAGCAGTTCGATGTTCCGGTTGTGGTGACGTATCCGGATAATTCGGTGGATAACACTGATGCGCCGTTCCAGTTGGATACTGATGGTGATGATGACCCAGATGTCACGGATCCGGATGATGACAATGATGGTGTTCCGGATGGGGACGAGATTGATGCGGGTACGAACCCGAAGGATCCGGACCAGTCTGCGTACTACGACCCGACGTATGATTTGACGCTTGTTGTTCCGGGTAAGCCTGCAACCTCGGCGCCGAAGTTTAAGAACAAGGCCGGTAAAGATGTTGCAGCGCCTCAAGGTGCGAAGTACGCCATCAAGGAAGGCTATGTCAAGCCGGCGGGTTATTCCGTTGAGATTGATGAGAACACCGGTGTGATCACGGTGATGGCTCCGCAGTCTTTGGATAAGGACACCATTGAGCAGTTCGATGTTCCGGTTGTGGTGACGTATTCGGATAATTCGGTGGATAACACTGATGCGCCGTTCCAGTTGGATACTGATGGTGATGGTGACCCGGATGTCACGGATCCGGATGATGACAATGATGGTGTTCCGGATGGGGACGAGATTGATGCGGGTACGAACCCGAAGGATCCGGACCAGTCTGCGTACTACGATCCGACGTATGATTTGACGCTTGTTGTTCCGGGTAAGCCTGCAACCTCGGCGCCGAAGTTTAAGAACAAGGCCGGTAATGATGTTGCAGCGCCTGAAGGTGCGAAGTACGCCATCAAGCAAGGCTATGTCAAGCCGGCGGGTTATTCCGTTGAGATTGATGAGAACACCGGTGTGATCACGGTGATGGCTCCGCAGTCTTTGGATAAGGACACCATTGAGCAGTTCGATGTTCCGGTTGTGGTGACGTATTCGGATAATTCGGTGGATAACACTGATGCACCGTTCCAGTTGGATACTGATGGTGATGGTGACCCTGATGTCACGGATCCGGATGATGACAATGATGGTGTTCCGGATGGGGACGAGATTGATGCGGGTACGAACCCGAAGGATCCGGACCAGTCTGCGTACTACGATCCGACGTATGATTTGACGCTTGTTGTTCCGGGTAAGCCTGCAACCTCGGCGCCGAAGTTTAAGAACAAGGCCGGTAATGATGTTGCAGCGCCTGAAGGTGCGAAGTACGCCATCAAGGAAGGCTATGTCAAGCCGGCGGGTTATTCCGTTGAGATTGATGAGAACACCGGTGTGATCACGGTGATGGCTCCGGAGTCTTTGGATAAGGACACCATTGAGCAGTTCGATGTTCCGGTTGTGGTGACGTATTCGGATAATTCGGTGGATAACACTGATGCGCCGTTCCAGTTGGATACTGATGGTGATGGTGACCCGGATGTCACGGATCCGGATGATGACAATGATGGTGTTCCGGATGGGGACGAGATTGATGCGGGTACGAACCCGAAGGTTCCGGACCAGTCTGCGTACTACGATCCGACGTATGATTTGACGCTTGTTGTTCCGGGTAAGCCTGCAACCTCGGCGCCGAAGTTTAAGAACAAGGCCGGTAATGATGTTGCAGCGCCTGAAGGTGCGAAGTACGCCATCAAGGAAGGCTATGTCAAGCCGGCGGGTTATTCCGTTGAGATTGATGAGAACACCGGTGTGATCACGGTGATGGCTCCGCAGTCTTTGGATAAGGACACCATTGAGCAGTTCGATGTTCCGGTTGTGGTGACGTATTCGGATAATTCGGTGGATAACACTGATGCGCCGTTCCAGTTGGATACTGATGGTGATGGTGACCCGGATGTCACGGATCCGGATGATGACAATGATGGTGTTCCGGATGGGGACGAGATTGATGCGGGTACGAACCCGAAGGTTCCGGACCAGTCTGCGTACTACGATCCGACGTATGATTTGACGCTTGTTGTTCCGGGTAAGCCTGCAACCTCGGCGCCGAAGTTTAAGAACAAGGCCGGTAATGATGTTGCAGCGCCTGAAGGTGCGAAGTACGCCATCAAGGAAGGCTATGTCAAGCCGGCGGGTTATTCCGTTGAGATTGATGAGAACACCGGTGTGATCACGGTGATGGCTCCGCAGTCTTTGGATAAGGACACCATTGAGCAGTTCGATGTTCCGGTTGTGGTGACGTATTCGGATAATTCGGTGGATAACACTGATGCGCCGTTCCAGTTGGATACTGATGGTGATGGTGACCCGGATGTCACGGATCCGGATGATGACAATGATGGTGTTCCGGATGGGGACGAGATTGATGCGGGTACGAACCCGAAGGATCCGGACCAGTCTGCGTACTACGACCCGACGTATGATTTGACGCTTGTTGTTCCGGGTAAGCCTGCAACCTCGGCGCCGAAGTTTAAGAACAAGGCCGGTAATGATGTTGCAGCGCCTGAAGGTGCGAAGTACGCCATCAAGGAAGGCTATGTCAAGCCGGCGGGTTATTCCGTTGAGATTGATGAGAACACCGGTGTGATCACGGTGATGGCTCCGCAGTCTTTGGATAAGGACACCATTGAGCAGTTCGATGTTCCGGTTGTGGTGACGTATTCGGATAATTCGGTGGATAACACTGATGCGCCGTTCCAGTTGGATACTGATGGTGATGGTGACCCGGATGTCACGGATCCGGATGATGACAATGATGGTGTTCCGGATGGGGACGAGATTGATGCGGGTACGAACCCGAAGGATCCGGACCAGTCTGCGTACTACGACCCGACGTATGATTTGACGCTTGTTGTTCCGGGTACGCCTGCAACCTCGGCGCCGAAGTTTAAGAACAAGGCCGGTAATGATGTTGCAGCGCCTGAAGGTGCGAAGTACGCCATCAAGGAAGGCTATGTCAAGCCGGCGGGTTATTCCGTTGAGATTGATGAGAACACCGGTGTGATCACGGTGATGGCTCCGCAGTCTTTGGATAAGGACACCATTGAGCAGTTCGATGTTCCGGTTGTGGTGACGTATTCGGATAATTCGGTGGATAACACTGATGCGCCGTTCCAGTTGGATACTGATGGTGATGGTGACCCTGATGTCACGGATCCGGACGATGACAATGATGGCTACCCGGACGGCGAAGAAATCGATGCGGGTTCGAACCCGAAGGATCCGGATAGTGTTCCTGGCAAGCCGAATTGGGAGGACACTTCCACTACTCCGGATCGGCCGGTGACGCTTCCGAACGTGGGCGCTAAGGTTCCGGAAGGCTCGACTGTTGCGACCACTGGTCCGGGCAGTGCACGCCTAGAGGGAGATGGCAGCTTGGTTGTCACTCCGTCGGGGGCTGCTAAGCCGGGCGACAAGATTGTCATTGTGGTTAACAACAAGAACGGCAGGGAGCTCGACACGGTTACCGTGACGATCGTTGCACCTGCGCAGGCTCCGGATTGGAATGACACTTCCACTACTCCGGATCGGCCGGTGACGATTCCGAACGTGGGCGGTAAGGTTCCGGAAGGAACGACTACTGTGACCACTGGTCCGGGTACGGCTGTGCTTGACGGCAATGGCAGCTTGGTTGTCACTCCGTCTGAGGGTGCTAAGCCGGGCGACAAGATTGTCATTGTGGTTAGGGACAATGACGATAAGGTCATTGACACGGTTACCGTGACGATCGTTGAGCCTGCGCAGGCTCCGGATTGGAATGACACTTCCACTACTCCGGATCGGCCGGTGACGATTCCGAACGTGGGCGGTAAGGTTCCGGAAGGAACGACTGTTGTGGCCACTGGTCCGGGTACGGCTGTGCTTGACGGCAATGGCAGCTTGGTTGTCACTCCGTCGGGGGCTGCTAAGCCGGGCGACAAGATTGTCATTGTGGTTAGGGGCAATGACGATAAGATCATCGACACGGTTACGGTGACGATCGTTGCACCTGCGCAGGACCCGAATTGGAATGACACTTCCACTACTCCGGATCAGCCGGTGACGATTCCGAACGTGGGCGGTAAGGTTCCGGAAGGAACGACTGTTGTGACCACTGGTCCGGGTACGGCTGTGCTTGACGGCAATGGCAGCTTGGTTGTCACTCCGTCACAGGGTGCTAAGCCGGGCGACAAGATTGTCATTGTGGTTAGGGACAATGACGATAAGGTCATTGACACGGTTACCGTGACGATCGTTGACTCTTCGCAGAGACCAGATTGGAATGACACCTTTACTACTCCGGATCGGCCGGTGACGATTCCGAACGTGGGCGGTAAGGTTCCGGAAGGAACGACTACTGTGACCACTGGTCCGGGTACGGCTGTGCTTGACGGCAATGGCAGCTTGGTTGTCACTCCGTCACAGGACGCTCGGCCGGGCGACAAGATTGTCATTGTGGTCAGGGACAATGACGATAAGGTCATTGACACGGTTACCGTGACGATCGTTGAGCCGACTAAGGGCTCTAGCTTGGATGAGGATCAGCTTGGACGTTGTATCGCTACGAGCCTTGGTTTTGGTCTTCCGTTGCTGGGCTTGATTCCGCTTGCGATTGCTTCGGAGATGCAGATTCCGGGTCTGGCCCCGATCACGGATCAGATCAACTCGCAGCTTGCGGATTTCAACGCGATGATTCAGCAGCGTTTGGGTCTGTTTGATCCGGCTCTTGCTGCGCAGGCTGAGCAGATCGACATGGAGTTGCGTAAGTTTGGTCTGAACCTTTCGCAGGCGATTGGTAGCCTCGCGGCGATCAGTGCTGTGGTGCTTGTTGGCCTCGTTATCGCGGATGCGTGTACTCCGGGTGGTCTTGGTTCTTCGGATAATAATCAGCAGGCTGGATCGTCCTTGGATGTGATTGGTGGTTCTTCGCAGGAGGGGATTGATGAGATTTCCTCTGAGAACAACTTGGGGTCTGGTGAGGGTAATACCAACGGTGGTTCTTCTTCGTTGGGATCTTCCTAGGGACTGATTCCGGTTGGAATGAGGAGCCAGTGTTGAAAGGCAGTAGCTTTTCAACCTAAAGCGCTTAGACCTCGCCTTCGATAGGAAGGTGGGGTCTAAGCGTTTTTTGCGTGCTGAGCGCGGTTGTGGGGAATCGTTGTAACAGTGTTCGTGTGATGTGTTGGGGTTAGACGGGTTCAACTTGGGGCAAATTGGGTGGATTTTGTAGCCAGATGTGACACGACTAACGTTCTTCTGCCAAAAACGCAGCGTGTTCACAACTAGAATGTTGGCAGGTACATGCCCTTTATGCGGGCGCTCCCGAAAGGTGGAAATATGGCAGCTTCCCAGTCTGTGCTTCTAACTCTTGCAAATCGCAATTTTGCTGGGGTGGATGTTGATGAGTTGGCGCGGCGTTCGGATAAAGGCGTTGTGATACTTGAGGGCACTGCCCAGGATTTCGGTATTGCGCTTGACGCAGCAACTCTTGTTGTGGGAACGGGGGATCTTTCTTACGATGCTGACGTGGCGAGCGCTTTGGGTGTTGGCTTGCTTGTTTTGGCGGATTCCGAGCAGCGTGAGACTTATGTGGCGCGCAGGGCTGGTGAGTTGGGGGCGACGCTCGTAGGTGTTGTCACTGAAGATGGTCTTGAGGCTGCCGTGAGCACTACGACGGTAGCGCGACAGGTCATGTCCCCGGTGGTTTTTGAGTCGTGGTTGCTCAATCGTGCGCGGCAAGCTGATGCGCACATTGTGCTTCCAGAAGGCGAAGATGACCGCATTTTGTTAGCGGCGGGGGAGTTGCTTTCAGGAGGTGTGGTCAAGCTAAGTATTCTCGGAGATGCGGGAGAGATTTCTCGCCGTGCCGAGGAACTTGGAGTTGATGTTTCGCAGGCGCAGATTATCAACCATGTTGAGTCTGACCTTCTTGAGGAGTTCGCTGTAGATTTTGCTGAACTTCGCAAGGCGAAGGGAGTTTCGCTTGAGGATGCCCGCGAAGCCATGCGGGATATTTCCTATTTTTCAACCATGATGGTGCATAAAGGGTTGGCTGATGGGATGGTTTCTGGTGCTGCACATACCACTGCGCATACCATCAAACCTGCTTTTCAGATTATTAAGACTGTGCCTGGTGCGTCGGTAGTGTCCTCGATTTTCCTCATGGTTATGCGCGACCGTTTGTGGGCTTTCGGAGATTGTGCCGTCAACCCCAACCCGACGGCTCAGCAGCTTGGGGAGATCGCTGTTGTCTCCGCTCGGACCGCTTCCCAGTTCGGGATTGACCCGAAGGTGGCGATGCTGTCTTACTCCACCGGCACTTCGGGCTCCGGGCCTGATGTTGAGCGTTCGGTCGCCGCGGTGAAGGAAGCTCGTTTTCTCGACCCGGAACTTGTTGTCGATGGGCCACTGCAGTTTGATGCTGCCTGTGATGAAGGTGTTGGAAAGAAGAAAGCCCCTGATTCCCCGGTGGCCGGACACGCCAATGTGTTTATTTTTCCTGATCTTGAGGCGGGAAACGCTGGTTATAAGATTGCGCAGCGCACTGGTGATGCGCTGGCAGTCGGTCCGATTTTGCAAGGGTTGAATAAACCTGTCAACGACTTGTCTCGTGGTGCGACTGTCCGCGACATTATTAATACGGTGGCGATCACCGCGATCCAGGCTGGAGGTAAGTAAATGCACGCGCTGGTTATCAATTCGGGGTCTTCGTCAGTCAAGTTCCAGATTGTCGATCCATCTGCTGATGCTTCCCAACCCCCGCTGGTTTCCGGGCTCGTTGAGCAGATTGGGGAGCCTTCTGGACGCATTACCGTCAACCATCCGGACGGCAAGGAGGTGTCTCAGTTACCCATCCCGACGCACACTGTCGGGCTGCGCGAGGCGTTTCGAGTGATGGATAGTCGCGGTGTTGGCCCAACTCAGTTGGATTTGGCGGCTGTCGGTCATCGAGTTGTTCATGGCGGCATGGTGTTTTCCGAACCGGAGTTGATTGTCGATGCGGTCGTTGACAAGATCCGTGAGCTTATTCCGCTTGCACCGTTGCATAATCCCGCCAACATCGACGGTATTGATGTCGCGCGTGCATTGCTTCCCGACGTCCCGCATGTTGCTGTTTTCGATACTGGCTTCTTCCGCCACCTTCCGCCCGCTGCGGCTCTTTACGCCATCAATGCTGACGTTGCGGGCGCCAACAACATCCGTCGCTACGGCTTCCACGGCACATCCCATGAGTTTGTGTCCTCTCAGGTGCCCGGACTGATTGACCGTCACCCTGATCACACCCGCCAGATTGTGCTTCATTTGGGCAACGGAGCTTCTTGCTCCGCGGTGGCTAATGGTGTGCCCATCGACACCTCAATGGGGATGACGCCGCTGGCAGGTTTGGTGATGGGCACCCGTTCTGGAGACATTGACCCGGGCATCATTTTCCATCTCGCGCGCCATGCGGGGATGTCTATCGACGATATTGACAACCTGCTCAACCGCAGTTCAGGGGTCAAGGGTTTGGCCGGTGTCAATGATTTCCGCGAATTGCGCAAAATGATCGACAACGAAGACCCCAACGCTTGGTTGGCGTACAACGTCTACATCAATCAACTTCGACGCTACATCGGTTCTTACATGATTGCTCTTGGGCGCGTTGACGCCATTACCTTTACCGCTGGGGTTGGTGAAAACGACAAGTTCGTGCGTATGGACGCTTTGGATAACTTGGATATGTATGGCATTGAAATTGACCCGCAGCGCAACGAACAGCCCAACGACGGACCGCATATCATCTCGACTGATCAATCGCGCGTGAAGGTTCTCGTCGTTCCCACTAACGAAGAATTGGCGATAGCGCAGAAGGCCGCTCAGGTAGCGCAGAAGGTTTAGAGCTCGGGCGGAAAGTTTTGGATGCGTAAAGCCGGTGTCAGCGGGTTTTACGCGAGAAAGCGATCTTCGCTACGACGTGGTTGTCTTTCGCGTGTCGACCCTGTGGAAGTAAAGGCAGAGGGGCAAGGGGTCTGTGGCGTCGTTAAGCAAGCGGCGTGAGGTGGCGCTGGTTGTTGATCGGGGTGTGTTCATGCTGCGGGAAGTCTGTGTGGCTGCATGTAGTTAGAACCATGTTGGGGGTCGGACTTTGTTGGCCATGTCGACGAGAGCGTAGCGGTGATGTGCGTAGGGTGCGATGCGTGCCTGCTCGCGCAGGGTTATGGCGAGGCCAGTGCGCAGGCCGCGCTCGGTGAAGGGGAACTCAAAGAGGTAACGGTCGGAGGTGGCTTTGTCCACGCCCGCTTCGCGGAGGAAGGTCAGGGCGGCGCGCTGCACGTACACCTTGATTTGGAGGAAACGGGGCTCGTTGCTGGGGATTTCTTCGAGGCGTCGAGCGGCACGGCGAATCCGCGATTCGGTGAGTTCGGCGGAGACTAAGTCAAGGATTGTTGTGAGGCGTGCCATGCGATGGTGTCGGGAGGAGGGGGAGACGCGGTCGAGGGCGGCGACAGCTAGTTCCACCTCGTTTTCTGCCATGAGCAGGCGGGCCAGTCCGAAAGCGGCGGAGACGGTGGCGGGATTGGTCTGCCAGACGAGGGAATACAGGTGCAAGGCGTCGTAGCGTAGCAGGGCGGGGTCATCAGAGAGTATTTGCCACTCGGAGTTCATCAGGCCGCGTGCTTCCCAGTTTTCGAAAATTTCGGAGGGGAGGTCGGCGGGGTTGGTTCGGATGCCGGCGGTGGCGCGGGCGACGTCGTCTTTGAGCAGTTCGGTTGTTTCGGGTGTGGATTGTTGGGTGATGAGTTCGTTGATCGCGGCGAGCGCGAGTTTGGGAGCTGCTTCACCGGGCAGCATGTTGAGTACGCGTGTGAAATCTTCGCGGGCTTCGCGGTTGTCGCCGCGTAAGATGTTGATGACACCGAGGTACCAAGAGTAGCGCCAGTTGCGGTTGTGCTTGTCGCTTAGCGACGCCATCCAGTTTCTTGCTTGGTATGTCAGCCCGAGGTCGAGCATGGCGCGCACCACACCGAAGGGGATTTCCATGGATTCTTCGTATTGGGGGGTTCGGATGGCTTGTCGCAGGTTTTCCAGCATTTCTTGGGGTTCCTGGTAGGAGGAGCCTTGGAGCATGGCGGCGCCGATGTCGGAGCGGTCGACGAGGGGGGAGGGCAGTGCTGCGACGAGTTCTTGTGGGGTGATCTCGACGGTGCGGGAGATGCCGTCGATTAGCTGGTCGGTGCGAAAGACTAGGTGTTTTGTGCCGAAAGTTGTGCGGTGCGGCGAAAATAGTGAGTGCTGGGCGGGGTAGGTGACGCCGTCGCGGATGGCGAGACATTCGCGCAGCACGCCCAGCATTTGGGTTTCCAGCTCCGCGACGTTAGCGAAGCGTTGTTGGGGGTCGGGGTGGCAGCAGCGCCGGATGAGGCGGTAGAGCGACAGGTAGCGCCGGAAGGTGGTTTCGACGGTGGGGGAGGGAATGTCGGGGTTGTAGATGCCGTCGGTGCGTGGCAGGTCGACGACGAGGGCGGCGAGGGTGCGTCCGACGGTGTAAATGTCGCTGCTTATCGAAGGCCCTTCAGACGCTACCTCTGGTGCTTGGAATCCTTTGGTGCCGTAGATGTAGCCGAAAGCGCCGATGCCGGAGGCCGCTCCCAGGTCGATCAGTTTCACCTGGTCTTCGGTGACGATGATGTTGTCGGGTTTGAGGTCGTTGTAGACCACCCCGCGTGAGTGCAGGTAGTCGAGGGCGGGCAGTATTTCGAGGATGTAGGCCATTGCGATGTCGACGGGCAGCAGGTGGTTGGCTTCTTCGTTGCGGCGCTCGCGCAGTGAGGGCCCGCCGACGTATTCCATGACGATGAAGCCGCCGGTGACGCGAGGGTCGTCGACAAAGTTGAAGATTTTGACGATTCCGGGGTGTGTGATGTCGGCGAGGAATTCGCGTTCGGCGGCCGCCGCGGCAGCTTCGTCATCGCTTTTCGACGCCTGCAAGCCTTTCAAAACCACAACCCTTCCTGCTACGTGGTGGTCGTGCGCAAGGTAGATCCAGCCCATGCCGCCATGCGCGATGACGCCCAGGATTTCGTACTGGCTGGCGACGATGTCACCGGGGTGTAGCTGTGGCAGTGGGATGCCTTTTTGGGCGTGGGGAATTTCCGGGTCTTTGAGCGCTTCTCGCGGATCCGTCTGCGGCACCCAGGGAAGCTCCACCATGCCGTCAGCGACTATGCGGGCGTTGCGTTTCGCCCCGCGGCGCTCCCGGAAGGTGTCTAAGGCGCGGCGCCGCGAGAGTTGCGATGAGTTTTCACCTGCGCGTCCTTCGCGCAGGTTGTCGAGGTCTTTGAGCAACCCAGCCATCTCACCAAGCCCGGCGTATTTATTGCCGCCGGTGGTGTCGGTGTCCTCGTTGTCCTCGGCGAAGGGGTCGAACTTCACGGCCTCGGTGACGGGGTCGTCGGTGTCCTCATTGTCCTCGGCGAAGGGGTCGAACTTCACGGCCTCGGTGGGTTGGTGCTCGTGGCGACTCATTGGTTACCTCCTCGTGCCTTTTCTCCATCTGCTGTTGCGGCTTCCTCGGGTTCGGGTTCTTGGCGGTAGCGTCCCGGGGGCAGGCTGGGGCTGGAGAGGGCGTCGCGTAGCCAGGTGTTTTGCATTCTGGACCATGTGCCGTCGCGGCGGATGCGTTCGATGGTGGAGTTGACTTGGCGCACAAGGGCATCGTTGCCCTTAGCTACACCCACGGCATAACTTTGCGTCCCGTACGTTTCGTTGAGTACCCGGGAGTGCGGGTCTTGGGCGTAAATACCGGCGAGGATGGCGTCGTCGGCAAGCACTGCGTCCGCCTGGTATTGCTGCGTGGCCATGAGGCAGTCCGCCCAGGAGCGGGTGCGCAAAATCTTGCTTTCGGGGGCGACTTTGCGTGCCAGGTCGAGCAGGTTAGAGCCATCAACAATGCACACCGTTTTGCCCGAAACTTCGTCGAGCGAGGCAATCTGCCTGTTCATTGGGGTAAACAGACGCACTGAGCTAGTCAAATAGGGGGTGGAAAAATCCGCGCGCTCCGCCCGGTCCGGGGTGATCGACATGGTGCGCACAATGATGTCCACCCCGCCGTTTTCAAGGGCGTCGAGGCGCCGACTGGAGTCAACGAAACGGAAATCAACCTTGCTGGGGTCGCCGAATATGTCGCGGGCGATCTCATGTGCCAGGTCAATCTCGAAGCCGCGCAAGTCACCGACCGTCGTGTCGCGGTAGGACAGCAGGTATTGGGACTGGTCCACGCCCACGATGATGCGTCCTCGTGCCACGATCTCCGGGATGCGTTCTTCCGGGGTGGCGTCGTCAGGCGCGAGCGAGCCGGGCCAATCTTCGTCGTCTGTGAACTCCTGGCTGGGGATGATGCCAGCCGGGTTAAGCTCCGCGCCGGGCGGCAGCGGTAAACCGGCGTAGGCGAGTGGGGGATCAGCCGGGGCCACCGGCGCAAAGTCCGTGTTCGAACACCCCGCTAACCCTGCCGCAGCGACAACAGTGGCGAGACACACAGCACGACGAGCAGTTTTCATAGGTACTCCCCCAAACGGCGACGGATGCCCAACCAGATCGAAACGATGGACAAAAGTGTAAGCACCAACACCACGCCGGAGACGGCGCGAGTGGCGTCGAGGGAAGCGTGGATGTAGTCGCGCATGTCTGCGCGGGACTGCTTAATCAACTCTGCGAGCACCGAATCAAGTTGCGCATAGGCTAAGGCGGAGGAGTATTCCTCCGTGTTGCGCGAAGTGTCGGTGATGAGCCCCGCTGCGTGCTCGAAGCGGCCCTCCATGAGGGTAACGGTGAGGTCTTCGTGGGCGGCCGACCACTTCGACAAAGCGTCGCGTCCCGACTTGATCAGGTAGGGGTCTGTAGTCGGCTCGGCTGTGTTGAGCGCGTACTGAACCTTGGCGTAGGTGGTTTCGAAGGAGGTGGTGGATTCGTCGACTGTTTGGCGGCGCAACAGCGCGAAGATCTCGTCGGTGCGGGATTCCTGGGCGCTGATACGCGCAGTGGCCAGCTCCTGCCATGGTTTCGAGGCCCTTTCAAAGCCCACCACGCCCGAGTGCCAAGAGGCGTAATTAGACACACCGACCCAACCGGTGGCCACCATCATCATCACGGTGGCCGCGACGAGACCCTTGTTGAGGCGACGGCGAAAAACCTTCCACAGCCAAAACTGTGCCGCCGTAAGAAAGCCGAGGGCTGCGAGCAAGCCCGACAGCGGAACCCACTGGGGTGAAGAAAGCCGCGCCATTTGCTCGCTGACTTGCTGGCGGGAAAGGGCGAAAAGTTCGGCGGCGTCTTGCAGCATGCGTGTGCGCATGATGTGCGAAGCTTCCGACATGTATGCCACGCCCACCGGATTGCCCATGCGTTGATTCGCTTTTGCCCGCTCCATCATGCCTGCATATATAGGTACGTCGCGTTGCACGCTGGCCACTAAAGAGCGCACCGCTTCGCGGTTGTCGCCGGTGTCCACCGTTGCCTCGAGGATCTCTAGGGCCGCGACCACCCCGCGATCCAGCGAAGCCAAATACAGGTGCATGTCATCCTGCGAAACTGTGCCGGGTGAGATGAAGCTGGTGGTTGACACCGTATCTGCTTGCGACAAAGAGGTGTAAAGCAGGTGTGCCGAGTTGCTCATCGGTTCCGTCGACGTCAACAACGTATTGAGGGAGTCTTGGCGCTTCGCCATGGATTGGCTCATTGCCCACCCTGCCGCGAACAGCGCCAGCGTGAGCACCAACATCATTGCGATCAATTTGCCTGGGGTAGTGGCCGCAAAGTCAATCAGGCGGCGCACCCAGCGCAGCGGGCCCGTGAACGTATCCGCAATGAAAGAGCGCACTCCACGGTTTTCTGGGCGGTCCTCCATTTCGTCGAGCCAGGTGTCTGCAGAGCCCTCGGGTGCGGTGGTGTTGCCGGTTCGCGGGCGCGTTCGGCCCACGTACAGCTCCTCAGCTTCACGCACAGCCTCACGCATAAGGTTAAAGAATATCGGTTTGTGCGGTGGCGGAGGCAGATTTGCCTATTGTGGGGGATATGGAAGGCGACGGTAACGGCTGGGTGACAACGCAGGACGGAAGTAAATTGTGGGGCCGCTTCGGTGCAGCGGGTCTGTTTTTGCAGGCGGGGGGCCGTGTGTTGATGCAGCATCGCGCGGAGTGGACGGCTCAGGGCGGGACGTGGGGAATCCCCGGTGGCGCCCGCGATTCCCACGAAACCTCAGCCGAGGCCGCGGTGCGCGAGGCGGTGGAGGAGTGCGCTCTTGACCCCGAGCTTGTGCGTGTTGACGGCGAGTTGGTCACTATGGGCCCGCTCGCCAACGGCTGGTCTTACACCACCGTTTTGGCGAAGACTACTACTGGCGCGCCGATCGGCACTGACCCGAACGCGGAAAGTGTGGAGTTGCGTTGGGTTGCCATTGAGAAGCTACGTGAGCTTGACCTCCATCCGGGGTTCGACGCTTCCCTTGATCTCATTTTGAGGCATACTAAGGCGCATGATTGAAGCGCACGACCTGACAAAGGTCTATGGTGAGGTCCGGGCAGTCGACGGCCTTTCCTTCTCCGTCAAACCAGGGGTTGTTACTGGGTTCCTCGGACCGAACGGCTCCGGCAAATCCACAACGATGCGTATGATGGTGGGCCTTGACACGCCCACTAAGGGATATTCGCTTATCGACGCCACCCCCTACCGGGCACTCAAAGAACCAGCCCGTAAAGTAGGCGCTCTTCTTGACGCCCGCAGTGCCCACCCCAACCGCAGCGCCCGCAACCACCTCCTGTGGCAAGCCCACGCCGCGGGTCTGCCGACTTCCCGCGTCGACGAGGTCCTTGACCTGGTTGGTTTGACAAATGTCGCGGCAAAAAAGGTTGGTGGTTTCTCCCTCGGTATGGGCCAACGTCTGGGTATTGCCTCAGCGATGCTCGGCGACCCAGAAATTCTCATCCTTGACGAACCCGTAAACGGTCTTGACCCCGAGGGCATCCGTTGGGTCCGTTCACTTTTGAAATCGCTCGCAGCCGAGGGACGCACGATTTTGCTGTCGTCCCATTTGCTTGCTGAGATGGCGCAAACCGCCGATCACCTCATCGTCATCGGCCGGGGCAAGCTCGTCGCAGACACAACTGTCGAGGCTTTCATTAACGATAACTCCTCCGTCACGACCTTGGTCCGGACAACTAACCCGGATGCGCTCGAAAACGCGCTTGCCGCGGCGAACATCGCCTACACCCGCACGACCGACTCGGCGGGGCGCCCCCAGTGGAGTATTGAAGGCCACACCAGCGAAGAAATCGGCGAATTGGCCTTCAACAACCACCTTCCCCTTTCTGAACTTTCCGAGCGCCGCGCCACACTTGAAGACGCCTACATGCACTCCACCGAGGGCCACGCCCAGTACACCTCGAAAGAGACTCCAGATGCTTAACCTCCTCCACTCCGAATTCACCAAATTGCGCACCACCCCCGCAGCCTGGTGGACCCTAAGCCTCATCTTGCTCATTCCCGCCCTGGCGGCCTTCGCCCTCGCCGGTATGAGCCGCACCGGCGTTCCCTATATCCCTTTGTCTGTTGTAGGCGTCGGGATTATACCCGTCCTGCTTCTCGTCATTATCCAATCCGCCATGGTCGTCACCACCGAATACAGGTTTAACTTGCCGGCCACCAACTACAGGCTCAACCCGAGGAGGTGGCAAGTTGGCGTCGTCAAGCTTTTGCTTTCAGCGACGACGGCTGCGGCCGGGACTTTCGTCGCTTTCGTCATTGCTTTCTTCCTCGGCGACCTCATAGCTGCCGTGCCCGCCAACTGGACCCACAACCCCGCGGTCCAACGCGCCCTGTGGGCCTTGCCCCTAGCCATGGCCCTCACGAGCGTGCTCAGCCAAGGAATCGGTTGGTGTCTCCGCAACACCGCCGGCACAATCACCCTCGTCATGGTGCTGCAAGTCATCGTTGAAAGTATCGCGCCGGTGATCCCGCGCTACGGCCAAGAAATCGCACAGTATCTGCCTTTTAGCAACCTCTACGCTTTCATGCTTAACCAACCACGCTCCGAAATTGGCACGTGGGGCGCCCTAGGTGTCTTTGCCGTGTGGGCAGTCGCGCTGTGGCTTATCGGGCTAGTTTCGCTGGAAAGAAGGGACGCCTAGGTTTTTTCTGGCCCCTCCCGCCCGCAAGACGCGCCAGGCACACGCGCGAACCGGGCTTTGTTTGCCCCAAAAAAGCTTGCCCTTTCTACTGCAACGCGGAGGTCAGTTTCATGACGTTGTCGATGTAGCGCCGGTACCAGGGTCGCTTCAGCCAGGTTTCGCGGGTGAGGCGTTTGGAAACGGCGAGGTATGTGTTGGTCAGGGTGGTGAGTTGGCCGAGGAGGGGGCCGTCAGCGATGAAAAGGGAGCTTTCGTAGTTGAGGGTAAAGGAGCGCATGTCCATGTTGGAGGAACCAAAGACTCCGACGCTGCGGTCGTCGTGGGGGTCGGCAAGAGCGAATTTGGTGTGGAGAACATAGGGGGCGGGAAATTCCCAGATGTGGACTCCGGCGTCGAGAAGCTCCTCGTAGTAAGAAGACTGGGCGTGGTGGACCATGAATTGGTCGGCTTTCTCGCTGACGAGGAGGTCGACGTGGACACCTCGGTAACAGGCGGTGAGGATCGCTTCGAGCAGTGTCGCGTCGGGGACGAAGTAGGGGGAGCACAACACGAGCCGGTCGCGGGCGTGGTTGACGAGCGTGTTGAACATGCGCAGGTTCGGTTCTGCTTGGTAGCCGGGGCCGGAGGGGACGAGTTGGACGATGTTGTCCCCCGTTTCCGCGCTGGGTGGCTCTAGGTCAATCCTTTCATCAGATTCGGTGTACCAGTCAACGGCAAACATGGATTCCAATGAGGTGACGATGGGCCCTTCGATTTCGACGAAGGCGTCAACCCAGCGCCGTCCGGCACGGCGGTGTTTGCGCAAAAGGTAAGTACGGTCGATGAGGTTGAAGCTGCCGAGCATGCCGATATGCCCGTCAACGATGATAATTTTGCGGTGGTTGCGGAGGTCGGGGCGGCGCCAACGCCCGCGCAGGGGGTCGAGGGGGAGCATGCGGTGGCAGTCGACGCCTATGTCGAGCAAATGGCGGCGCATTTTGCGGTATCCGGGGTATTTCATGGAGCCGATGTGGTCGAAAAGCAAACGCACGTGGACTCCCCGGGCGGTGGCGCGCTCGATGGCGTCGAAGACGCGTTGGGTGGTGCGATCGCGGGCCACGGCGTAGATCTCGATGTCGACGAAACTTTGGGCGCTGTCGATCAGCTCGGCGATGCGCATCATGGTCAGGTCGTAGTCTGTCCACAGGTGGCGCACTGTTGCGGGCACCGCGGGAAAGCCGGTGAGAGCGCGGTTGAGGTGGACGAGTTCTTCGACGTCTCGGCTCAGACGGGATCCTTCGAGCAGATCAGCGATGCCTGCGTGGACGTTGACCAGTTCGGATTTGGCGGCTGTTTGGATGCGGTGGCGGCGTCGGGAAACAAAATTGGACCCCATCATGAGGTATAGGGGCAGGCCGACGACGGGCAGCAGGAGGATGAGGAGGAGCCAGGCGTTGGCGCTGGAGGGGCGCCGGTCGGAGGGCACCACGCCGATCATGGCGAATTTGATTCCGTAGTCCAGCAGCATTAGCGCAAGCTGCCACCACGACAGGTCGAGAGTGAGATTCATCGGACGTTGTCAAGCGCGAGCTCTAGTGCGTCGAATTCGGCGATAACGGGAGCGTGGTCGCTGGCGCCTTTGCCGTGGCGTTCGTCGGTGTCGACCCACGCTTTTGCTAATCGACGCCCCATCGCCTCCGACACCAGTTGAAAATCGATGAGCATGCCTTCATTTCTTTGAAAGCGCATTGATTTGTAGTCCCAAAATGAGTAGCGCTCTTCGTGGGTGACTTGGGTAAGGCCGGACTCGATAAGCATGTGGAAGGCTGCGCGTTCCGGTTCGGTGACGTGGGTTTTGCCTTCGAACCAGGAGATGTCCCACACGTCCTCGTCGCGGGGTGCGATGTTGTAGTCGCCGCAGTAGACAGCGGCAGTGGCGGGGTCGATGGAGTCGCGCAAAGAATAAAGAAACTGCAGTTTGTAGTTGTAGTGGGGGTCCCCGATGGCGCGTCCGTTGGGGACGTACAAGCTCCATACCTCGACCCCGCCGCAGTTGGCTCCAACGGCGCGGGCCTCTACCGCGGGAGCGCCTTCTTTGGCAAAGCCGGGCTGGCGCGCAAAGGAGTCCCTCACGTTATCGAGCCCGACCCGCGAGGCGATGGCGACGCCGTTCCACTGGCTGTAGCCCACGTGCGCTACTTCGTAGCCTGCGGACAGGAAGGTGGAGTAAGGGAATTTTTCGTCGGTGGTTTTGGTTTCCTGCATGGCCAAAACATCGATGTCGCGGCGTTCCAAAAAGGCGGCGATGCGCTCGGCGCGGGTCCGAACGGAGTTGACGTTCCACGTGGCAATGCGCATGCCCTCTACCCTAACCCAGCCGGGCGTAGCGGTGCCGGTGGTGCTCGACAAACCCGATTTTTGTATACATGGACACTGCCGCCTCGTTGGAGGCGCGTGTTTGCAAGTAGGCGCTGTCGGCGCCCTGTTCGTGGCCCCAAGCAAGAAGGCTCGCGGTCAGTTCGGTGCCGAGGCCTTGCCGGCGCCACCTGTGCGCTACCTCCACTGCTGAATAACCCAGCCACGCACGGCCATCCTCGGAGTTGGTCAACGTGGCGCGGGTCACGGCGACTGTTTCCCCGTCGATGATGAGGCGGGCGAAGGCGAGGTGGCCGTCGATGTCGTCCTTGACAGCGTCGAGGGCGGCGCGGGGCAGTTTCTGGCCCCGGAAACGGTACATGGAAAGCCAGGCTTGGTCAGGTGTGGGGTCGATGGCGAAGCGAGGTGAGAGCGTGTGGGAGATGTGGTCAAGGCTCTGGGTCATGACCAGGATTTCCTCGCCAAGTTCCCAGCCGCCTTGCTCCACCAACTTCAACGCCGGTTTGCCAATGCGCTCCGGAATCAAAAGTTGCACCGGTTGGTTAAAGCGCGCGTAAAAATTCTTCAGCCCCTCGAGGGGTACCGGCTCGAAACCCGCGCTGTGGCCCAGAGGTACCGCCGAGTTGGAGCGCTCGGCGATGTCGGAGCCGGTGCGCGCCAACCAGCCGTCGATAAGCGATTGCTCCTGCCCCGGGAAAGCTTTCGCGTACGCAGTCTCCACGGCGCGGATGTCGCTGTTGCGTACCGTGCGCGGTGAAAGCTTTTTCACAATGTGGACCTGGCGTACTTCGATGGCGTCCTTGAAGGAGGGCAATCCGCCAACTTCCTGCGGGCTGATCGTGAGCGGATCCAGCTTGATGACGTGGCCGAGTACATCACTGAAACGCTCACCGCGGCGCTGGCGCACCACCACGCGATCGCCCACCGCGATGTCGTCGGAGCGGAAAAACCTGTTCATCTAATGGCCGAACGGGTCTTCGTCAATACCCGGAGTCCATGTGTTGCCGGCCTCAGTCCACCCGTTTTTCTTAATCACGCGCTTTGCTTCACGTTTGTAGCGCCCAGTCAGCACATCTGTGTAGAGGAAACCATCAAGGTGGCCCACCTCGTGCTGCAGGCAACGTGCGAAGAAGCCTTCGCCTTCTATCTCGACCTCATTGCCGTTTTCGTCCAGGCCCGTCACTTTCGCCCAGTGTGCCCGTCCCGTCGGCCAGCTCTCCCCAGGCACCGACAAGCAGCCCTCGTCGTCTTCGCCGTCGTCGCGTGGCATCGTCTTTGGGATCTCGCTGGTTTCCAGCACTGGGTTGATCACGGTGCCGCGACGCATCACATCGCCGTCCGGGCAGTTGTAGACGAACAGACGCAGATCCACGCCAATCTGGTTGGCGGCCAGGCCCACACCGTACGCGGCGTCCATCGTTTCGTGCATGTCTGCGATCAGCTCCTGCAGTTCCGCCACAGGCTGGTCGACTTTCCGGGTGGGGTTGTGCAAAGCAGGGTCGCCGTGGATCACGATCGGTCGAATTGTCATGGCTAACATATTAGGCATGCTTGCCGACGACGATTTAGCCATCCTCGATTTCGAGGCTCGCGCCCCTCGTGGTGTCGGCGCCAAAGAGGAAGCTATCCGTCGGCACTTGGGTCTCAGTCCGGTGCGCTATTTCCAACGTCTCAATGTGCTTATCGACGACCCCCAAGCCCTCGCTGCCCGGCCCCAACTTGTTCGCCGCCTCCAGCGCATCCGGGACAAAGGCATGTAAGGGGCCTGTCGTTGCTTGTTTTGGCCCCACAATGAAATTAGAGTGACTGATATGAATAAAGATAACTCTGCACACCCTGATGACTACGAATACGTCGACGCCTACCCCGACGACGAGCCCGAGGAGTACCGCGGCTCCCATAGAGCTGAAGATACCGGGGTTGCCACCAAGGCTTCTTCCAGCGCCACTTCTGGAGCTATGCCGAAACGTGGCCTCGGCATGATCCTCATTGCCATCGCCGCCATCTTGCTCCTCTGGGGCATCTACGCACTGACCCAAGACAAAGGCGAGTCCACGGATGAATCCATCACACGCTCTCAGGCTTCTTCTGCGGCGCCCGAGTCCTCGCAAACGGCGCCCATGCCAGAGCAAGCCCAAGAGCCGCAACCGGACGCAGCCCAGCCCAACCCGGCTGAGGGCACTGAACAACTACCGGGCGAAGCCGCGCCCGCACCAGGGCTGAGCAGAGAAAACGCCAACGTCTTGGTGTTTAACAACTCGCCCATACCCGACCTGGCCAACCAAACCGCCGAGCAACTTTCCCGCGACTACATGGTGGGCAACCGCACCAACGACCCCGCCCGGATGAACTTGCCCGAGCAACAATTCGGCATCTTCCCCGAAACAGCCGTGTTTTTTGACCCGGCCGTCCCCGGCGCCGAGCAGATCGCAGCCGACATTGCTCAACGCGTCGGCGGACGACCCCTTTCCATTCACGACGTCCCGCCAGGGGCCGCGCTTCCCAACGAAGCTACCGCCAACGGAAACGCAGTCACCGTAGTTCTTGCCGGATAAGTAACCCAACACGGTTGTTGTCTAACGCACCGTGTGAACCAAACGCAAAACCTTGCGGGAACGAGCGAACTGGGGTTTTCACCCCAGTTCTTCTTTCCGCTTAGCCCGCCGCATCTTTACCCGCCGCATCTTTACCCGCCGCATCTTTGCCCGGCGCATCTTTGCCCGGCGCGGCCTCCAAGAACCGTCTAACCCAAGAACCGTCTAACCCAAGAATCTAAAAGCAGTATCAGCAGCTCTGGCCGGTAAGCTTTCACGCATGGATCCGTTCCGCGACTTCGCCCGCTCCCCGAAGCCCACGTTGGGCGTGGAATGGGAGATTTGCCTTGTTGACCCGACGACACGTGACCTCGTGCCGCGTGCCGCGGAGGTCATCGATGAGGTGGGGAGGCGTTTTCCTGGCGTTTCGTTGGAGAAGGAGTTTTTGCAAAACACCGTGGAGTTGGTCACACCGGTGTGCGAAAACACTCGCGAAGCGGTGAGGTATTTGCAAGATTCGCTGGACAAAGTGCGCGTCGTTGCGGAAGGCGAAGGGTTGAGATTGTGGGCGGGTGGTGGACACCCGTTTTCAGATTTCCGTGAGCAGCCGTTAAGCCCGAAGTTTACGTATCAGGAGATCATTAACCGGACTCAGTATTGGGGCCGGCAGATGTTGCTGTGGGGGATACACTGTCATGTCGGGGTTCGGCATGAGGATCGGGTGTGGCCGATTATTAATGCGGTGATGACGAAGTATCCGCATTTGTTGGCTGTCTCGGCGTCAAGTCCGGGGTGGGACGGCTTAGATACGGGATATGCGTCGAACCGGACGATGTTGTACCAGCAGTTGCCCACAGCGGGGATGCCATACCAATTCGGTTCGTGGGATGAGTGGGTGCAGTTTATGGTTGATCAGCGCACGTCGGGGGTGATTAATCACACTGGTTCAATGCATTTTGATGTTCGTCCGGCGGCGAAGTGGGGCACGGTTGAGGTGCGTATTTCGGATGCGACGTCGAACTTGCGAGAATTAGCCGCGGTCGTGGCGTTGACGCATTGTCTGGTGGTGCATTTCGATCGCATGATTGATGCAGGCGAAAAGCTGCCGTCGTTACAACCGTGGCATGTGGCAGAAAACAAATGGCGGGGGGCGCGTTATGGGCTTGAGGCTTTGGTTATTACATCGCGGGAGACAGACGAGCGTTGGGTAACGGAGGAGCTTGAGGAGCTAGTCGCCGTACTCCAACCTGTTGCCAAAGATATGGGCTGCGTGGATGAGCTCAATTTGGTGTTAGAAATCATGGAGCGTGGAGCGGGGTATAGCCGCATGCGCCGGCTCCATAGCGCAAATGGTGACTGGAAACCGGTGGTGGATGCCTCGTGCCAGGAACTTGTGGAGTGGACTGTGTAGCCTAATCCTGTTCGAGGCGCCGCGTTTGCAGTTGGCTGGGCCGCTGGTTGACGGACAGGACTGAGTCATCGCCGTAGAGCCCTTCGCGTCGGGCGATGCGGCCGAGACGTTGTGCGGTAACAGGGTTGGTCATCAAGGCGAAGATGACCAACAGGACAAGAACTCCGACGTCGCCGCGTTCATGGACGCCGAACTCGGGGTGGAAAACAACCCGGATGAGCGTTCCTATCACCATGAGCACCAAACCAGTGGTTTGGGGTTTGGTGATGGCATGCACCCGCGCCATGGTGGATTTAAAGCGCACTGATCCGACAGCGGCGGAAAAGACCATGAAAGCCCCGGGCAGGATGAAAACCAACGAGACGATGTCTGCGATGAGGTGGAAGTTCACAAGGAACCATCCCTTCTGCGGAAGCGGGCGATAGCAAGAGATGAGATGAAGCCCAAAAGGGCAATGACCATCATCATGTAAACGGCGGTCGTGTCAAGAGTCCAAGCGATATAGAGAGCGAGGGCGCATTGGAGGGAAGCGGTGAGGGCATCATTGCCAAGGACACGGTCCATGGAGTCGGGGCCGACGATGATCCGCCAGCTCAGGATGAAAAACCCGACGATGATAAAGATGGCGGCAATGGTGAGAAAGAATGTGTAGAGGTTCGGGTCCACGGTGGAGCTACCTCCTGCTTTCAAAAATGTCGATCATTTGGCGCTCCAGTCTGCGCACGTTGTCAATTTCGCGTTCTATGTCTTCTTCAGTATCCGCGTCGAGGACGTGGATCGTCCATTCGCGGTTGGCGATGTCGATGTCGGAGACCGAACCACCCGGCTGCAAATTGTAGGCGCAGGTCGCCAGGTAGAGGACAAACTCGTTAGCCACGCGCATGGGGACACGCAAAATGGCGTTGCGCGGCGGGTCAGCGGGCCGCAACGCGAGCCAGGAGACTTTGATGGAGGCGAGGATGAGGTCGCCGAGCCAGCACAAAATGAACAACACCAGGCGCGGGTAGTGAATTTTAGTGTCGCCAATCGGCAGTCGGGGCAGAGGCAAAACAACAACAACTGCGGTGGACAAAAGAAGACCCGCGATGAGGTTTCCCCAGGTGAGTTCTCCTTGGAGGAGGATCCACATGCAGGTCAACCAGAAAACGAACCAGGGGTGGAGGCGGTTGATGAGGCCTTGCATGACTAGCGCGCACCTCCTTCAGTGCGTTCGGTGCGGTTGGCGATGGCGTCGCGGGAGTTAGCGCCGGCGTGTGGGGCGGGGCGGTCAAGTCGTCGGGTCGGAGGGTCTTGGGGGGCGTCGCCAAGCACGGCTTTTCTGTAGATGGAACGGTCGCTGGTGGAGTCCGCGGCGCGGTCTGTCACCGCGGCCATGGGGCCTGCGAGCACCGTAATGGCGAGCGAGGCGGCAACTAGCGTGGCGGTGGAGGCAAACATGCCGAAAGGCATCCGTCCGACGTCGCCGCGTTCCTCGGCGGAAACCGTTTCTTTAACATCGGACAGGGCCGAAGGGCGCGCGATGACCACATCGCCTTCGGGGGCGTCGGCGCGGTCGCGCAAGAAGCCCTTCGACCACACAATCACCATCACGTACAAGGTGAGCAGCGAAGTCACGACCGCGCCGGCGATGAGCACCCACGACAACCACGAACCTTCATTGGCGCCAGCCTCAATGAGCATAATTTTGCCGAGGAAGCCGGAAAACGGCGGGATACCACCGAGGTTCAGCGCGGGAATCATGTAAAGCAGCGCGATCAAGGGGGCGGTGTAGAGCAAAGAGCCAAGACGGCGCAACTGGGAAGTACCCACCTGACGCTCAATCAGGCCCACGACCAAAAACAGAGATGTCTGCACCAAAACGTGGTGTACGGCATAAAAGATCGCGCCGGAAAGCCCTTGGACAGTGCCGAGGGCGACGCCGAAAAGCATATACCCAATATGGCTGACCAGGGTAAAAGACAGCAGGCGTTTGATGTCATTTTGGGCAAGGGCACCCATGATACCCACGATCATGGTGGCAAGAGCCACCCACATCAGCATGGTGTCGAGGGAGCCATCGGTAAACACGGTCGAGCGCATCCGGATGATGGAATAAATGCCTACCTTGGTCAAAAGGCCGGCGAAGACGGCAGTGACAAGGGAGGCGGCGGTGGGGTAGGAGTCGGGAAGCCAGGCGTCGAGAGGAAAGACCGCAGCTTTGATGCCAAAAGCGACAAGCAACGTGGCGAAGATCGCCGAGCGTGTGCCCTCCGGGATCGACTCCATGCGCATGCCTGCCTGAGCCATGTTGACCGTGCCCACAGAGGCATACACAGTGGCCAAAGCGAAAAGAAACACCAAGGAGGAAGCCATGGAAACCATCACGTAGGAAATACCGGAGCGCACCCGCGCCGGGGAAGCACCCAAGGTGAGCAGGATATAAGACGCCACCAGGAAAATTTCAAAGCCGACGTAGAGGTTAAACAGGTCACCGGCAAGAAAGGCGAGGTTGACCCCCATGGACAGCAGCATGTAGGTGGGCAGGAAAACGGCAACGGGATCATCGTCGTCGCCGTCGCGAAGCCCCTGCGAAATGCCGAACCACATGACGGCGAACAACACGATGGATGACACTAGCAACATGACCGTAGATAGACGGTCGGCGACCAGTGTGATGCCGATGGGTGCGTCCCAACCACCCATCTGGACTGTTTGGATACCGTAAATATCAGCAACGAGCAGCAGGGTGGCCGACATCGCTGCCATCGCCAACAGGGCGAAGAAGGCCACGGCACGTTGCAGTTGCAAGCGTTTGCCGGTCACGAGGATGAAAGCCGCGGCGATTGCGGGCAAAAGCACCGTCATCGGGATGAGGTTGTGGGCGTGCGGCAGCGCCCAGGCGGCCCATGCGGAGAACATGGTGGAGATCGTGTCAGTCACCCTTGGCCTCCTTCTTGGGGGTCCTCGAAGCTGCGGGACCCGAAATCGTCGCTGGCAGAGTTGGTGCGCCCGGTTTGCAGGTCGTCGGATGCGTCGTGGTCGGGCGCGGCCGACGGGGTGGTAGGGCGCGCCGCGATGGCCTTGTCTTCTTGGTCGAGGTCGATGACGTCGGCGGTGCGGTAACGGTACTGCCGGTAGGCCAAGGCCAGCATGAACGCGACCATTGCCATGGAGATCACGATGGCGGTCAGGATCATTCCTTGGGCGAGCGGGTCAGCGATTTTCTCGCCGTACAGCACGCTTTCGCGCCCCCGCACCGGCGGTGAGCCGGCTTGCCCGCCGGCCTGCAGGATGAGCAGGTTGGCGCCGTTGCCCATGAGCATCAGCCCGAGGATCATGCGCATCATCACCCGGTCGAGCACAAGGTAGACACCCGCGGCGATGAGCACGCCCGAGCCGATGAGCAAAAAGAGGTTGGCCTCCATTTACCTTCCGCTCCTTTCGCTTGTCGACGCCCCACCTGCTCCCGGTCCGGCGCTCGAACCCGATCCGGCGCTCGAACCCGGTCCGGCACTGGAACCCGGTCCGGCGCTCGAACCCGGCCCGGCACTCGAACCCGGCCCGGCGCCGGGCCCCCGCGGTACATGCGTCGAGATGGCGCTGACCGCGGCGGAGCCTGAGCGGGCGGCAGCTTCGCGCCGGGCCGCACGCTCGTGGCGGCGCCGCGTTTGTTCTTCGCGGCGCAAGCGGTTTTTCTTCTGCAGTTGGAGGGCGCGCTGCCGGGCGCGTTCCTTGCGGGTTTCCTCCTCGTGGTCGAGGTGGGCACCCATAGAGGTAAGAATATGCATGGTCAGGCCCACCACGATGAGGTAAACGCCGGCGTCGAAAGCCAACGCCGAGGTCACCGCCACCGTGCCGATGAGCGGCAGGACAGGTTCGATGAAACCAGTGGTCAGCGGCGGGTAGCCCCAAAGCATGGGGGTTAGCGCCACCACTGCGGAGAGGATGAGGCCACTGCCAAGCAGCTTCGCCGGGTCGATCGGCAAAGCCGCCTCAATTTCGCGGCGACCGCCAGCCAGGTAGCGCAAGGCCAGTGCCAGCCCAGCGACGAGCCCGCCGGCGAAGCCGCCACCCGGAGCGTTGTGGCCGCTGAAGAAGAAGTACAGCGACAACAGCAGCATCGCCGGAAAGAGCAGCCGGGTGGACACGTCGACCATGATTGAGCGGTTTTGTGCTGTTTCCGAATCGACGGTGGCGGCGTGCCAGCGTGGTTTGTCGGTAAGCAGCACTGGCCGGTGCGAGCGGCGGTCGAAGGAGCCAGTGCCGAAAATTAGGCTGGCCACGCCGGTGGCGGCGATGACCAAAACGGAGATCTCCCCCAGGGTGTCCATGGCGCGCAGGTCAACGAGCAACACATTGACGGTGTTAGCGCCATGGCCGATGTCGTAGGCCAGGTCCGGCATAGCGGTGGAAATAGGCTCGTCGACACGGGCGGAGATGGCAGTCATGGCGACGACGACCACGGAGACACCCGTGCCGATGGCCAACCACGCGCGCAGGCGGTTGTCGGTGTCGCGGGCTTCGATCTCGGTGGGCATCTTGCGCAGCACGAGCATGAATACAACCATGGAGATTGTCTCCACAAGCACCTGTGTCAAAGCCAGATCTGGGGCGCCGTGCAGGGAGAAGATCAGCGCCATGGAGTAGCCGGTCAGACCCACCATGATCACCGCCGAGAGGCGGTTGCGCTGCAGCGTGGCGGCCACGGCCATCAAAAGCATGAAGGCCACCACAACCCCTTGGATGGGGCTGTCCCACACGATCATCCGGATCGCATTGGATTGGCCCAGGACGAGGCTGGCCAGCGGCACAACCATGAGGACGAAGAAGATCATGCCCAAGTTGATAGTCAGGGAGCCGCGCTGGGTGGAGGCAGTCAAGCGCAAAGACCAGGTGCGAAGCCTTGCCAGCAGAGTGTCCCACACGGCGTCGGCGCTGCCGAGGGCCGGTGGGTCGAATTGGGCCTTGGCCACCACTTTGCGCTGCCAGAACATGATGGAGCCTAAGCCGACGACCACCGCAGTTAGCAGCAGGGGCAAAGTAAAGCCGTGCCACAGCGCTAGGTCTGCGCCTTCGACGGCGGAAAAACGCACGTTCAAGTAGTCGTTGAAAGCTGTTGACAGCGGTGCGGGATACATACCGAACGCGAGGGAGGCAGCGGTGAGAATGAAAGGAGAGATCCACAGTGTCGGGCCGATGGAGTCCATGTTGTCCACCGACTCAGAACTTAGTCCTTCGCCTTTGGTGGCGAAGGCGCCGTGCAGGAAGCGCAAAGAATAGGCAACGGTGAGGATGGAGCCTGTGAGTAAACCAACTAGCATCATCTTGCCGGGCATACCCACCAGTAGCTCCTCGTGGAGGACGGCGTCGAGGGCGGTTTCTTTGGCCACGAAACCGAACAGGGGAGGCAAACCAGCCATCGAGGCTGCCGAGACGACCGCGAGGAGGGTAACAAGGGGTTCGCGGCGCCCCAGGCCGGAGAGTTCCCGGATGTCGCGGGTGCCGGTGGAGTGGTCGATGGCGCCGACGATCATAAATAGTGTCGCCTTAAACATCGAGTGGGCGAAGGTCAAAGCGAGCCCCGCCATGGTTGCTTCGCGGGAGCCGACTCCCATGACTGCGGTTATGAAACCAAGTTGGGACACTGTGCCGTAGGCCAAGATGAGCTTGAGGTCGTGTTGTTTCAGGGCCATCCAACCGCCGAGCAGCATGGTGAAAATCCCGGTGGAGATGACCAGGATGTGCCAGGTGCTTACCTCCGCCATATCGGGTGCGAGGCGGGCGACTAGGTAGATGCCGGCTTTGACCATGGCGGCGGCGTGCAGGTAGGCCGAGACTGGGGTGGGGGCGGCCATCGCGCCGGGCAGCCAGAAGTGCAACGGTGCTTGGGCAGACTTGGACAGGGCGCCGAGCATGATGAGCACGATGGCTGTGGAGATAGCGGGGGTGGCGGCGATGTCGGCAAATTGGGGGATCTCGGACAGCCGCCAGATGCCGGTTTGGCGGCCAAGCAGGATGATGCCGACAAGCATGCTCAGACCGCCGAAGGTGGTGACCATGAGTGCTTGTGTGGCGGAGCGTCGCGCGGAGGCGCGTTCGCCATAGTAGGCGACCAGCATTTGGGACAGGACTGAGGTTAGTTCCCAGAACACGTACATGAGCAGGAAGTTGTCCGACAGGACAAGCCCGTACATGACCATGGTGAAGGCGGTTAGCTGCGCGCCGAAAATGGCCAGACGCCTCGGGTTGGAATCGAAGTAGCCCCAGCAGTAGAGCAGAACCAAGGCGCCGACACCTAAGATGATGAGGCTAAATAGCCCCGCCAGCGCGTCGAGCCGGAACTCTAAGTTGAGGTGGGCGCTGGGCATCCAGGCGTAGGAGGCGTAGATTTCGCCGCCGCCGCGGAACACCCCCTTATAAAACAGCCCGGCCATCCAGGCGAAACCGGCGAGGGGCACGGTGGCGAGCAGTGCAAAGGCGACTCGCCCGAGCAGGCGGATGAGGAAAGGGGCGGCGGCGGTTGCGGCGATTAGCGCTGCCAATAGTGTTAACACGTTGCGGGCCCTCCTTGTGCTCGTGGGTTTACGGCCTGCACGTCACTGAAGTCCCATGGGAGGGGGGACACACCGCATCAGCTCAAAGGCGCGTCATGCCGTGGCGCGACCATCACGCTGTTACTTTACAGATGCCGTTTGGCTTGTCGACGCCTCACCCGCCGTCTTAGTTGCCGTAGCGCTGTAGGAATAGGGTTTCTGCCACCGCGATACGCTCGATTTCGGTCGGGTCGACCGACTCGTCGACGCCGTGGATGCCGCATTGCGGCTCCTCCACGCCAAACAGTGCGATCTCGGCGTGCGGGAATGTCTCCTGCAGGGCACTGGTCAGCGGGATGGAGCCGCCGGATCCGACCACGGCAAGTTCTTCAGCGCCGTAGGCTTCGGTGAGGCACTCGCCGAGCATTTTGGTGGCCGGGCCTTCCGGGTCGGTGGAGAAGGGCTGGTTGATAGCGGCGAGCTCGACGTCGACTTTTGCACCCCACGGGGTGTGGGCAAGGATGTGTTCCTTCATTTTCTGGGCGACGTCCGCGGCGTCCATGCCGGCAGGCACACGCAAATTGAACTGGGCTTCAGCGCGAGGGTTGACGGCGTTGACGGCCTCGGCAACTGGGGTGGAGGTGAAACCGATCATGGTTACGGCGGGGCGTGCCCAGACCATGTCGGCGGGTTCGTCGTCGACGGTGCCGAGCAGTTGCACACCGGCGAGCACTCCGGCGTCCTCGCGGAAGTCCTCGCGGGAGTAGGCATCGCCCTCCCATTTGTGCTGGGCGTTGACTCCTTCGATACAGGTGCGGCCGTGCTCGTCGAAAAGCGAATCGGCGATGCGCACCAGGGCGTGAGCGGCGTCTGGGGCGGCGCCACCAAAGCCACCGGAGTGGATCGCGCCCTTGAGGGTTTCCACGGTGACTTTGATTTGGGCACCGCCGCGCAGGGAGGTGGTCAAAGTGGGAACACCCACGGCGACGTTGCCGGAGTCAGCGATCAAGATGGCGTCGGCGCTAAACAGCTCCGGTTCAGCCTCAATGAGTCGGACCAGGCCGTCGAGCCCGCCGAGTTCTTCTGAACCTTCCACCACAACTTTTAACCCCAGGTCGGTGCCGCCGTTTTCTTCCAGCAGGCGTAGCGCCTCCAGGTGCATGGCCAGGTTGCCCTTGCAGTCGGCGGCGCCGCGGCCGTACCAGCGGCCGTTGCGTTCAGTCAGGGTGAAGGGGTCACTGGTCCAGGCGGTGTGGTCGCCGGCGGGTACGACGTCGTAGTGGGAGTAGAGAAGCACAGTGGGGGCATCACCGACCGGCGCCTTAGTGGCGATGATGGTGTCGGCATCGTCCACGGTCGGGTGGCGGGTCACAGACAGGCCCAGTTTTTCCAGGGCGGCAACGGTCCAGGCGCAGGCAGCCTCGTGCTCGTCGGCAAGCTGCGGCGTTGAGTGCGGCGAGTTGAAGGACACGAGGGCCGACAGGTCCGCGAAAATGCGGTCGCGCTGGGGTTTTAGGGTGTGAGGGGTCGTTGCGGTGTCTTGTGCAGTCATGAAGTCGAACGTACCACCGGGTTCAGGCGGGCCGTTGGCGCCTGGTGGGGTGGTGCCTCGTGCAGCGAAAATGACCGTTGGCAGGCTTGGGCGCTGAGGTGAGAAGGCTGTGCTACCTGGCTTCTCGTCGCCGTGGCTTCGTTGGTGGGCGGTGGTGGGCTGGTTCGGCGGGAAGTGAGTCCTCGGAGGCTTCGTTGCACTCGGGGGCCGAGAGTGCTAAAAATGGTTCCTAGTACTCGCTAGCACTCGTAGTGCTTGAGTGCTAAAACGTGAATACTTTAAGCGGGTGAGGCTGACGCCACTCATCAGCCGTGCCGTCGCGGGCGCCTGCTTAGCCGCTGACGACCGCCCTGGCCAAACCGGGGCGGTGGAGTGTCGTCGCTCGATGAAAACTCTCACTAGCTAAGAGGAGCAACAAACTCACATGGCAAAGATGATCGCATTCGACGAGGAAGCACGCCGTAGCCTTGAAAACGGCCTGAACACCCTCGCCGACGCAGTGAAGGTCACCCTCGGCCCGAAGGGTCGCAACGTCGTTTTGGAGAAGTCCTGGGGCGCGCCCACCATCACCAATGACGGCGTGACCATCGCCAAAGAGATCGACCTTGAAGATCCCTACGAGAAGATCGGCGCCGAGCTGGTCAAGGAAGTGGCCAAAAAGACTGACGATGTCGCCGGTGACGGCACCACCACCGCCACCGTCTTGGCCCAGGCACTGGTTCGTGAGGGCCTGCGCAACGTGGCAGCCGGTTCTAACCCCATGGGCATCAAGCGCGGCATCCAGGCCGCGACCGAGAAAGTCTCCGAAAACCTGCTCAAGACCGCCAAAGAGGTCGAAACCCAGGAGCAGATCGCATCGACCGCTGGCATTTCCGCCTCCGACCCGGAGATTGGCAAGAAGATCGCCGAGGCAATGTACGCGGTGGGCAACGGTGCCGTAAACAAGGAATCCGTCATCACCGTGGAGGAGTCCAACACCTTCGGCGTTGACCTTGAGGTCACCGAAGGTATGCGCTTTGACAAGGGGTTCATCTCTGCCTACTTCGCCACCGACATGGAACGCGGCGAGGCAGTGCTGGAAGATCCGTACATCCTCCTGGTTTCCTCCAAGATCTCCAACGTCAAAGAGCTCGTTCCGGTCCTCGAGCAGGTCATGCAGTCCGGCAAGCCGCTGCTGATCATCGCTGAGGACGTCGAGGGCGAGGCCCTGTCCACCCTCGTTGTGAACAAGATCCGCGGCACCTTCAAGTCGGTAGCTGTCAAGGCGCCGGGCTTCGGTGATCGTCGCAAAGCAATGCTGCAGGATCTAGCGATCCTCACCGGCGGCCAGGTCATCTCCGAGGAGGTTGGCTTGTCCCTTGAAACCGCTGGTGTTGAGCTGCTCGGCCAGGCCCGCAAGGTTGTGGTGACCAAGGACGAGACGACTATCGTTCAAGGTGCCGGCGACCAGGCGCAAATCGACGGCCGAGTCAAGCAGATTCGTGCTGAGATCGAGAACTCCGACTCCGACTACGATCGCGAGAAACTGCAGGAACGCCTGGCCAAGCTAGCCGGCGGTGTGGCAGTGATCAAAGTTGGTGCGGCCACCGAGGTTGAGCTCAAGGAGCAGAAGCTGCGCATCGAAGATGCTGTGCGCAACGCCAAGGCTGCTGTGGAGGAGGGTATCGTCGCTGGCGGTGGCGTTGCTTTGCTGCAGGCCGCCAAGGAGCTTGAGGGCGATCTTGGCCTGACGGGCGATGAGGCGACCGGTGTGAAGATCGTGCGCGAGGCGCTTTCGGCTCCGCTGAAGCAGATTGCCTTCAACGCTGGCCTGGAACCGGGCGTTGTCGCCGACAAGGTGGCGAACCTCCCGGACGGTCAGGGACTTAATGCCGCGACCGGCGAGTATGTCGACATGATGGCGGCAGGTATCAACGACCCGGCGAAGGTGACCCGTTCTGCACTGCAAAACGCTGCGTCCATTGCTGCGCTGTTCCTCACCACCGAGGCTGTCGTGGCTGACAAGCCGGAGCCTGCAGGTGCCGGTGCCGCGGGCATGGACCCGGACGCCATGGGCATGATGTAAGGCGCAAAAACGCCGCTATAGAAAAAGGGAGCGCGCACCCGGTTGCAACTGGATGCGCGCCCTTACTTTTTCTTCTGTGGGTCTAACTCAGGTGTTGGCGCAGCCACTCGCGCTGGACGGCGCTTGTCTCTAGCACGGTGTTGGAGTGGGTGATGTCCGCAACCTCCTGGTAGTCCACGTTGATGTTTTTGCCTTCCCAGGCCTTAATCACGGCCTTTAAAGACTCACGGTTGATTGTGGTGTCTTTGTCCCCGGCAAGAATAAAGATCGGCCCTTGCGGAGCCATCAGCTCAAGGCGCTGCTGGTCTAGCATGTCCTGCATTGGTTTCGTGTTGGCTTTGGAGATGAAAAGCTCCCCTCCTGAGGTGTCGGCCACTGCGTCGCGCATCTCGCGGAGGGTGAGCTGTTCTGCTTTGCCGACTAGCGCGTGGCCTTGCTCGCTTAAAAACTCGTCGCCGTCGACTCCCTCGAAGGCGTTGAGGGCGCCAGCGATAACCATGGGGAAAAAGCGCACGGACGTGCCTTTGAGCATGCGTGCCACATCCACGGGGCGAACCCCCATGCGGCGCAAGTTTTTGTTAACCAGCTCGGTATCGCCCGGGGCGAGAGCTACCGTGGCGAGCATTCCAGGCGCTGGGTTATCCGCGGCAGCTAAAGCCGCGTAGCCGCCCTGGCTGAACCCGACATTGATCCACGTCTCCCCGGCGTCGAGGTAGTCGCGGGTAGCTACGACGAGCTGATTGATCGACGCGGCAAGAGAAGCCTTGTGCATGTAGGTGGCGCGGACTTCCTCGACGCCTAAGCCCTCGTAGTCAGGTTGGGTGACAATGTATCCTTCATCCACCCAGCTCTGCAGGTATTGCGTCCACGGGATGATGTAGTGCTCGAGAGAATCGCCTTTGGTGTGTAAGGAGGGGGCACTGTTGGTGGACAGTCCCGTGGTGCCGTGGGCCCAGCTTAGGATCGGGCGATCGGCGCGCTGCTCGGCGGGTAGCGTGACGAGCCCGCTCATTGTGACGGGGCCGCGCGCCCCGCTAGCCGTGTAGCGCACGCGGTAGGTTTTTGCCCCCGTTGGGGCGGCGGGGACTTCCTCGTTGGCAACTTCAGTCCATTCACTCTGCGTAGTCATGCGTCTCCTTGGTGGCCCATCGGGTTGGGGCCCTTGGGGGGTTGTTTGCGTCCACTCTAGTGTGAGGGTCGGTGTGCTTTGCGCATGCGTGCACTGGTTGCTTTTGTGGAGATTGGTCGTGGGAGAGGATCGTGGGCGGGAAAGATACACCAGTGCGTCACCCCCAAATTGGGGCAATGGGAAAATGGTGGGATATGGAGGGGGAGAGCGAGACAATCGCGGCGTGTTTGAGGGGTGTTACACCGCTCGTGCGGTGTTTACCTGCAATTAATGCAAACAGTTGAATAAGCGCAGTTGAGGGCGATGATAAAAATCTCGTGAACCGTTCTTGCTTTCATCGAAGCAACAATCTCAGCACGGTTGGTTTTGAAGAAATATCGCGCGGACGGTTGACGGAACCGTTCGGTGTGGCAAGATGTCTCCCGTGACGCTCCGCAGTGGGTGTCAGAAGCTGTCAAGAAAGCCAGACATTCTCTGGCACCTAATCTCTCTAAAGGGGAAACACATGGATTTTGCTACCATCGCGACCCAGCTCGGTGACTTCGGCAAGTTCGCCGGCGCCTTCGTCGACTTCATGCAGAACATTGCCAAGGCTGTGCAGACCATCGCCGGCTGGACCGCAGCCGACAACAAGACCGTTGAGAACACCACCAATATCTTCGGCGGCGGTTCCTCCTCCGCTGCCGGCAAGTAAGTTCTTCCACCTTCCCCCTTCGAAAGGCTCAAATAATGGATCTGTCTACCAACAGCACCGCTACCGCTACCGCTACTCCGACCACCACCCCCGCTTCCTTCGATAGTGTTGCAAAGGGCTGGGTTGACCTGTCCTCCGGTGACACCATCACCGGCCAGCTTCTTAACTTTGTTAAGGCCATTGCAACGCTGGCTCGCAACCTCAGCGACATCCTCTCCGTGATCAACAAGTACATCTAAGGTTTCGCGGGCCGAAGCCCGCTAAGCCTTGCTTTGTGCGGAGCACCTCAATCGACCCCCGCTTGCTGGGAGGTCGATTTTTTATTTTTGGGGTGCTGTGGCGCAAGATAGCGCAAAATGGCGCTAGACCGGGTGATAGAACCGGGTGATAGAACCGGGTGATAGAACAAGGCGCGACCACGCTCAGGATTCGACCAGTTACCTGGCTTCGGCCATGTCGCCCTACCCTCTGCGTCTCAGGTGTTGACCATCGAGTTTTGTACTGGCTCATCCTATGGCCCACCTGTTTCGATCTGCGCTTTTGAAGCGTGCTGTGCAGTAAGGTTGCCCAAAGAAGGGCCTGTGTAACAGCCCGTTGGTTCGCAGGGCGCAACACCGCCTCGCCGGTTAGAATGATAGGTATGTCTGAGCACAAAGATGACGAGATGCCGATGATCGACCTCGCCCAGGTGGAAGGGTATTGGGTGGACGATTCGGACGAGGATGATCCGGTTCTTCTCAAGGCCGACGGCACTCCGATCGAGACGTGGCGGGAGAACTACCCCTACGACGAACGCATGAGCCGCGAAGATTATGAGAAGATCAAGCGCGCGCTGCAAATCGAGTTGTTGAAGTGGCAAAATTGGACGAAAGATACTGGCCAGCGGCACATGATTATCTTCGAGGGCCGCGACGCCGCCGGCAAAGGGGGCACAATTAAGCGTTTCAATGAGCACCTCAACCCCCGCGGTGCCCGCACTATTGCCCTCGAGAAACCCTCCCCACGCGAGTCCACGTCCTGGTACTTCCAGCGCTACATTCAGCACTTCCCCTCTGCTGGTGAGATCGTGTTCTTCGACCGCTCCTGGTACAACCGTTCTGGTGTTGAACGTGTTATGGGTTTTTGCACTGAGTCCCAACACGCTGAGTTTCTGCGCGAAGTTCCCATGCTGGAGAATATGATCCTCGGGTCTGGGATTTCGCTGACGAAGTTTTGGTTCTCGGTGACGCAGAAAGAACAGCGCACCCGCTTCGCTATTCGCCAGGTCGACCCGGTGCGCCAGTGGAAACTTTCGCCGATGGATTTAGCCTCGCTGGATAAGTGGGACGATTACACGCGCGCTAAGGAAGAACAGTTCAGGTACACGGATACCGATGAGTCCCCGTGGATCACCATCAAATCGAATGACAAGAAGCGCGCCCGCATCAACGCGATGCGCTACATTTTGAGCAAGTTCGAGTACACCAATAAGGACCATGACGTTGTCGGTGAACCTGACCCGCTGATAGTCAAGCGTGGCCGAGATCAGATCGGCGACTAAGTGCTCGTTATTTCTGAGCTTCGCGGCGATGTTGCGCTTGTAACAATAAATCGTCATAACAAGCGCAACGCGATCAGTGTGGAGGTGGCGCGCGCACTTGTCGACGCGCTAGAGGCGCTGCCCTCGCAGGTTCGTGCCGTAGTGCTTACCGGCGCGGGGTCTTCCTTCTCCGCAGGTGCAGACCTGGGGGAGGACAAAATTGCGGGCAATTTCTTTGCTGAGTTTTTCAAGCTCACGGACGCTTTAAGGCGCTACCCGGCGCCGGTGATCGCCCATATTAACGGCCCCGCAATCGGGGCGGGAATGATGCTCAGCATGGCCTGTGACCTGCGCACCATTGCTCCCGCGGCCCTGTTTCGTATTCCGCTCGTGGACATGGCGATCGGCGTCGACGAATGGACAGTGTCAACTTTGTCTGATTTGGTTGGGGGTTCGCGCGCCCGCCAGCTTCTTTATACAGGTGCTGCGTCGGAAGCTGAGACGATGATTGAGGCGGGTTACGGTCTTTCCGCCGCGCATCTCGATGAGGCTCTTTCTTTGGCCAGCTCCCTCGCTGCCAAGGCGCCGCTGACTATGCGCAGCATGAAGACCCAGTTTGAACGTGAGCTTTTCGACGCTCCCGCTCGACGCAACGCCATGATGGCAGCGTTTGAATCCCAGGATGTCTCCGAGGCCGCCCGGGC
This sequence comes from Corynebacterium sp. BD556, assembly GCF_038452275.1. NCBI lineage: Bacteria > Bacillati > Actinomycetota > Actinomycetes > Mycobacteriales > Corynebacteriaceae > Corynebacterium > Corynebacterium mayonis. The sequence continues at coordinate 1,509,117 of NZ_CP141643.1, read as the reverse complement.
GCGCGCAGAAAAGCGCCCCCCGACTTTCCGGGGCCTGTAAGTTTCACGGCAACCTCACTGCGCCACCATTTTAAAAAGGGTGGTTTTCCGGCCGGTGCTTTCAGCCTACCCGCGAGCTAGTTGGTGGTTGCGCGCTGAAAAATTGTTGGTGCCTGCTTCAGAAAGGTTCGATGGGGTTGCCTTGCCAGAGTGTGTTGTCGGGGACGTCGTCGCCGCGCATCAGCAGCGAACCAGGTAGGACGGTAGCGCCGCGTCCGATGACGGAGGCCGGCAGTGCCACCGAGTGGGCGGCGAGTGTCGCGCCGGCTTCGATGGTGACGGTGTCCAGGCTCATCACGCGGTCTTGGAACAGGTGTGTTTGCACGACCGTGCCCGGGCCGACGGTGGCGCCGTCGCCGACGAAACACAAATCAGTTTCGGGGAACCAGTAGGAGTCGATCCAGGCGCCTTTGCCCACTTTCACACCGAGTAAGCGCAGCGCAATGTTCATCTCGCCGGTGCCGTAGGCGTGGGTGAAAAACCAAGGCGCAGCCACCATTTCGACGAATTGGTCCTGAAGTTCGTTGAGCCACACGAACCAGCTATAGAGCGGGTGTTCGCCGGGCACATGCTTGCCAACACAGAGCCATTTGGCGGTGGCGGTTAGCACGAGCGCTAAAACCGCGGTGGCTATGTAGAGCAGCCCGCCGAGCGCGAACGCCCACCAGCCCCATGCAACTAAGGCGGTGTGCGCGCCGATCAGGAATACGGCCGTGATCATCGCATTGGCCATTGGCGCGAGCAAACGCATCGTCTCAATCAAACCGCGCTTGCGTTTAACGCTTGCCGACGGCCGATAGGTGAGATCTTCCCCTCCTGCGGTTTCCACCTCGACGCGGCGCATCCGCTCCGGGGGAGAACCCCACCAGTTGGAGCCAGCCTTCGACTTCTTCGGCGTGGAGGACAACACCGCCACTAAGGAGTTCTTCGCCAGCTTGCGTCCTGGCACCGTAATTCCGGAGTTGCCCACGAAGGAGCGTTTACCCACGGTTGTCTCCCCGGTGCGCATCCAGCCGTGGCCCAGTTCGTAGGTGCCTACCAGTGTGTCGTCGGCAAGAAAAGCTCCATCTTTGACGGTGGTGAGGCTAGGCACCATCACGGCGGTGGAAATCTCCACGTCCCGGCCGACCGTAGCACCCAAAGAGCGCATCCACAGCGGGGTCAGCGCGCCAGCGTAGATCGGAAAGAGACGTGTGCGGGCATCGTCAAGCAAGCGCGTGATGGCCCACAGCTTCCATCCCCTAGCGGAGCGCACCGGGGCTACGCCCGGGCGTACACCGGGTGAAAGCGCGCGAACGAACAACCACGTCAGGGCCATGGAAACACCGAGGTAGACCACACCGCCGACCGGGGCGAACAACACTGCGGCCAAGGCTGGGGTGGCGCCGCTGAAAGAGATGAGGCCAAGGACACTGAGCGCGCCTGCAGCCGCCGCCACGACCGGCAGGGTGGACATCAGCACAGAGGTCAGGCCGTAGACCCACACCCACCGGCGCCGCCGCGGGGGCCGCTGATCAGGGAAGCGGTTTTTTGACCGTCCCACCTTGCGCGCCGGTGAGCCTGCCCACCGGGAGTTCTTCTTCACGGGCTTTAAGCCGGTAACGGTCGAACCGGCCTCAATGTGTGCGAAGGAGTGGATGACCGTGCCGGGCATGAGGGTAGAGCGGGCGCCGATGCGGGCTTCTTTTTCTATGGTGACGGTTCCTACGTGCAAGACGTCGCCGTCGAGCCAGTAGCCGGACATGTCCACCTCCGGCTCCACGGCGGCGCCGCTGCCGAGGGTGAGCAGGCCTGTGGTGGGTGGCAGGGAGTGAAGGTCTACATCGCGGCCCACCTTGGCCCCGAGGAGGCGGGCGAAGTATGCGACCCATGTCGAGCCGGACAGGTTCATTGCCCCCGAGGCGTGAACCCAGCGCTCGGCGGCCCACAACCTGAGGTGGGTGGTGCCGCCGCGAGGGTAGTCCCCGGCAACGATTCGGCCGCGGATGAGCCGCGCCCCGAGCGCGCCGATGTGCAGCCGTCCCAGCGGGGTACACAGCACGACGAAAAGGGCAGCCAGCGTCGACCACCTTAATTGGACTAAACCCAAGGCGTTGGCCAAAATAGCCCACCACGTGAGGTAGGTGGCGGCGTGCAGGGTTAACACGGGGATTTGAATAAGTGTTTGCGCTACGCGGGTGCCCGCACCGACGGCAGTGACCTCGCGCTCACGGGTAGTTACCGGTGTGGTGGCGGCAAGCGAGTCGATGAACTCAGCGAGCATTTCTAAACGCGGGTGGTCGTAGAGGTCGCGCACTGCGATGGTGGGTACGCGCTCGCGCAGCTTCGCTATGAGCGAGGCCGCTGCCAGCGAGGAACCGCCGAGATCGAAGAAGTCGGCGTTGCGCGACTCCACCGGCATGCCCAAAATATCTAGCCACACTCCCGCCAGCCACGCCTCGGTGGGGGTTGTGCCCTCGACTTCCGCGGTGGCGGGCAAAGGCCACGGCAATGCGTTTTTGTCTACTTTGCCGGAGGTGCGGATGGGCAGCTCCTCCATCACGTGCAGTCGCGGCACGAGGGCGGCTGGCATGACTTCGGCAAGTCGCTGGCGGGCGGCAGAAACGTCCCAGGGTTCGTCCGGGTTGTCGAGGGAGACGTAGCCAACCAAAACTTTGTCGCCGCCGCCGGTGGTTTGCACCGCCACAGCAGAGTTGTAGACCCCGTCAAGGGCAGCCACGTTGGCCTCGACTTCGCCGAGTTCGATGCGCCGCCCGCCGATTTTGACTTGGTCATCGGTGCGGCCGATAAACGCCAGACCTGTGTCGGTGACACGCACGTTGTCGCCCGTGCGGTAGGCGCGTTCCCAGTCACCCAAGGAGGCGTATTTTTCGGCGTCCTTGTCTGGGTCGAGGTAGCGGGCGAGACCGACGCCGCCGATGACCAACTCGCCGCCTTCACCGGGTTGATTTTCCAGTACTGTCAGGTCCCAGCCGTCGAGAGCCCAGCCGATGGTGACAGGTTCGCCGGGGTGCAGCCGCGCCGCGGAGGCAACGACGGTGGCCTCGGTTGGGCCGTAGGTGTTCCACATTTCGCGCTCTGGGGTAGCTAGGCGGTCGACGAGTTCCTGTGAGCAGGCTTCGCCGCCGACAATGAGCAGGCGTATATTATCCAGGGCTTCGGCGGGCCAGAGGCCGGCGAGGGTGGGCACGGTGGACACGACGGAAATGTCGCGACGGATCAGCCAGGGGCCTAAGTCCTGGCCGGAGCGCACGATCGAACGTGGCGCGGGCACGAGGCACCCGCCGTGCGCCCAGGCGAGCCACATCTCCTCGCAGGAGGCGTCGAAGGCGACGGAGAGTCCGGCGAGAACGCGGTCGTCGGGGCCTAACGGGTTGTCTTGGCAAAATAGGCGGGCCTCTGCGTCGACGAAGGCGGCGGCGCTGCGGTGGGTGACAGCTACTCCTTTCGGGGTGCCGGTCGAGCCGGAGGTGAAGATGATCCAGCAGTCGTCGTCGAGCGTGGGCTGCTTTGTGTCGCCGCCGCGGCCGGTGGTCAGGGGGCGGAAGCCTTCGTCTGTAAAGATGCCGTCGATGCGGGCTTGGCCAAAGACGATCTCGGCGCGTTCGTCCGGGTCGTCGGCGTCGACGGGCACGTAGGCGCAACCGGCCCAGAGAGTGCCCAAGATGGCGATGTAGAGCTCGCGGTTGCCGGAGGTCATGCGGATGCCGATACGGTCGCCGCGGCGGATGCCCTCGCGGTGGAGCTGGTCTGCTACCTCGTTGACTCGTTCGATGAGTTCCGAATAAGTGATGATGTCGCCGTCGTCGATGGCGGCGGCGTCGGGGTAGCGGGAGGCGGTCTTGGTGAGAACGTCGATAAGCGTGCGCGGAGGTGGAGCGAGGTGGCTGCGCCGCAGCCTATCGTTGTGGTTCATGGCTCACAGATTAATCCTCATTAGTGGGAAGGCAAAAAGGTTGGTGGAACTCCAGTAATTGCGGGCGTCTTACTCGCTGTCCTGCACAACCGCCTTGGACAGCTTCTTGAGGCTCTTGAGCTGCTTTTGCGAGCTGGCATCGAGGGCCCGCTCCTCCGCCTCGCCCACCTTGATGGCCAAATCTGCCTGGGCCTTGGTGCCCTTCTTTGTGGGCGTGACAATCTGCCGACGTCGATCCTTCGGGTCGCGGTCGCGCGTTACCCACCCGTGGTTTTCTAGCGAATCGATCAGGCGCACCATGTCGGAGGCGTCGATCGCTAAAAGCGACGAAAGCTGGGTCTGTGAAAAAGGCTTTTCCGCAACGCACGTAAGGATCCAAAACTCGCGCATGGTGGTTTTTGCCGCCGCAAGGGTGCGCTCGACCTCGTCTTTCGTATGGCGCCGAACGCGCTCGATTTGAAAGGAGGGCGACTTGGTCAACGCAGAGGGCAGGTCGGGGGTGTTGGGCATGTTTCCACGCTAGCGCGGTTGGTTGGTGCTGTAAAACGGTTTGCCTGGCCAATTAATTCTCCCCCCGTTGGCGCGGCTTAACTGGTGGGCAGTCCCGCGTCGAGCCAGGCGCCGGTGCCGCCTTCGACGTTGATAATGCGTTCGGGGTCCCAGCCGAGCGCGTTTTCTAAGTACTCGCAGGCTTGTGTGGAGCGTCCGCCAGACTGGCAGATTAGGTAAATGTCGCGCTGCTGGTCGATTTCCTGGTGGCGAGTGGTGAGCTCGCTGAGGGGAATGTTGACTGCGTTTTTCGCGTGGATAATGCTGAACTCATCGGGTTCGCGGACGTCGATGAGCTGGGCGTCGGAGGGAACTTCGGTGGTTTTAATTGGCTTCATGCGGCCAATCCTACTCGCGTGTTGCTGTGCAAAGGTGATAAAAAAGGTTAAAGTTGCAATTGAGACTTTAGTTTTCGGCTCTTTCGGGAGCCCGACCGACAGGAGAACACCGCATGAAGCGCACCCGCATCACCTTTGTGGCCGCGAGCCTCGCTGGCGCGCTCACACTCGCCCCAGCCGGATTCACCGCTTTTGCCCAAGAGGAACTTCCGGCGGAAACGGCCGCTACCACCGGCGAGGCATACTTCCTCAACTCGGCCCGCACCCACTACGTGCCCGAGCGCGACCTCGTGGACAAGGCCTTCGAGGAGCTGCCCAGCGATCTGCGTGAGCGTTCCGTGAAAGTCTCTGATGCTGCCGCAGCGGGCCTGGTCGAGGCCGGGCAGGAAGCTGAGCGCGACGCTGAGCGGCCCACCCGCGAGGTCACTGAGGAGGGCAAGCCAATGGAAGTGCCCTTCTCCGCCGATGATGTCGACCCAGACTCCCCGCACCCCGTGGCCGCTGGCTTAGTCGCCCTGCCGTCCGTGGTCGCGCTTGAGGGCAAGACCTACTACCTCAACGCCGACGGCGAAACCTACGTCGACTCCATTGATCGCATCGACAAGGAGCCGACGCAGGAAGAAAAGGACAACACCAACCGGTTGCTGTCCGACAACGGTGCCGAGGTGGGCCGCCAGGCACTCGCCGAGGCCAAAGCTGGAGGCAAAGAAAATACCGCAGGCGGCGGGCTAGTCGGAGTAAGTAAAACCGCCGGAGATGCCCACGACATGCCCCAGGTGCAAGCCCCGGTTGCTGCCGCCGCTTCGGAACGCGGCATGAGCGCGCAGACCGGCGATAACACGGTGCCGCGCGCTTTGGCGGCCTTGCTTGTTGCCTCCGTGCTGGGTGCCGCCTTCTACGCTTACGGGCGCCGCTGGCTGGCGTAGTGCCAACCAGTAGGCCTCGGCCGGGCTACGTACCCCGGACCCCGCCGCCCCGGCCGCCCCGGCCGCGCGCCACGCGCCGTGATGTGCGGGGCCGGGACCGGCGGGTTTTCTTCTATCGGCGCCTGGGCGCGCTGGTGGTGTTGCTGGCTGCACTTGCGGCGGTGGTCGCTGTGTGTGCGCAACCTGGCCAACACTTAAGCACCGAAGGTGCTGGCTCCGATGGGTCCGCGCCGCCAAGTGCGGCTGCGACGCTTAGTGCCCCGCGCCCGATTGCGCCGCCCGAATCGAAAGAGATCGCGCCGGGACGGCCCGTGCAGCTTGCCGTGCCTGCGCTTGGGATGGACGCGCCTGTTGAAAAAGGTGACTGTCGGGTGGTCGATGGCGCCATTGATCCTGCGCGGCTGCGTGAGGCATGCGCTTATACCGCACCGGATCGCCCGTACTCACTGCCGGGCAGTGACGCGCCTGACGTGGTGGTTATTGCGGGTCATGCGGCTGCGGGGGTTCCTGCCGTTTTCGATTCGCTTTACGACGCCCGGGCGAATCGTCATACCGTCTCACTCGGCGATGTTTTATATGTGCGTACTGAAGTCTCCTCCAGTGACTGGTTGGCCTATCGGGCCACTGATGTGCATGAGCCGCAGAAGGATGCGCTGTCGGCGTCTGCTCAGATCTGGGGCACGGGTGCCACGCCGGGCAGGTTGTTGACCATTAGTTGTATTCAGCCGGCGAATCCTTTGGCCGACTCGGTGAAAAACGCCGTGGTGGGGTGGCAATTTGATCAGGTGGTCAGTGAGCAGCAGGTTGCGGCGAATATGGGATGGGATGTACCCCCAGATAAGGGTAGTTAGGTATGTGGCTGGTGTGACTCGTGTGATTTGAGAGGTTTTAGTATAAATTGGGTTGCGACCTTAAACCCTCCCTTGAGACTTTAGAGTTTTTGGGAGTTGTCATCACCTGATGGAGCTACTTATGAACAACCTCACGAAGTCCCTCCCGGCGCTGGCACTGACCAGCGCTTTGACGTTCGTCGTCGCTCCGGCGGCCGACGCGCAGTCTGCCCAGGGCGGCTCCAGCGCCTCCTTCGGCGGATCCACCTCCGAAGAAACCACTGACAGCACCGTCACCTCAGGCGCACAAGGCCAGGAGGATTTACCTCCCCTCAAGGAGTGGATCGCCGGCGGCATCGCCGGAACCTACGAGGGCGCACAATGGTTCTACCACCAGGACACGAAGCATGTCGTGGAAAATAAAGAAGACTTTGAAAAGGACATCGCCCTCATCGATGCGGGCAAGTGGATGACCATTGAGGTCTTTGCGGACAAGGCTGGATACCGCACCCGCACCGAGGCTGATAGCGAGGCCGCAGCGCCTAGCGCCAGCGGATCTTCCTTAGCCGACAACGCAGCCCAAGTAGTTGGCCTTTCTTCCAGCAGCACGCTGCCGCAGGCTATCGTAGGCGAGCTCGCCGGTGAACTCGACGGCACAAAATGGTTCTACAACAAGGACATCAACTTCGTCGTCGACAGCCTTGAACGGGTCAACACCGACGTTAAAAGCGGTGATCAGGGTGTCAAGCTCACCATCGACTTTGCCAACGAGCTTAAAAAATCCCTCCCCGTCAACGTCATTATCAAAGAGTTTTCCAGCGGACTCGGCTCCTCCGGAAACGGCGCGCTGAACGAAGGCTTTTCCAATGGTGCCGCCGCCGGCAACGCGGGGTCGTCCGAAGCTGGACGCCTCGCCCTTATTGCCCTTCCGGCGGTGCTGGTCATCGGTGGAATTAGCTGGTACCTCAACCAGGATGGACGCACTTACGTGGAGAACTCCTCGCGCGTTGATACCACCCCCAGCCAGCAAGAAATGATGTCCTCCGAGCAGATGCTCAGCTCCAACCGTGGCGAGGTCCAGCGCCAGGCGCAGCTCGGTTCCTCCGAGGGCTTCTCCTTCGGCTTCGGCCAAGGCGATGGTAGCTCAGCCAATGCGCAACGAACCAGCGGGCAGGGCGACTTAAACTTAAACTCCGCAGTTTCTGCCCAAGCAGTTCGCGGCATGGCCGCCGAAACTGGCTCCAACTCTTTGGCCAAGGGGCTTATCGCCCTGCTGATTGCCTCCGTGGTGGGCACAGCGGTGTTCTTCTATGGACGCAAGCAACTGATCTAAAACCAACACAGCACAGCTTGAGGCGGCGCTGAAGCTGTCGAACGAGAGCGTTTGTGAAAGTGCTCCCGGCAACTGCGCCGGGAGCACTTTTGCGTTGGTGCAGGCTCACTAGCTAAAAGAAGGGCTAAGGGGCCACATCCGGTAGTGTGCGCGCGGGCGCAAAATCGCCCACGGAAACCTCGCCTGCCGCGGCGACGCGAAGGTCACAACCTCAATTAGTGCGCGGTGTTTTTGTAGTTGTCCAGGGATTCCTGCAGGATGCGTTCCGCCTCTGTGCGGTCGCCCCAGCCTGCGGCGGCGACTTCCTTGTTCGGCTCCAAGTCCTTGTAGTGGACGAAGAAGTGCTCAATTTCGTCTTTGGTGAACTGGTCAACATCGTCAATGTCCTGGTAGTGCTCGTAGCGCACATCGTCGATGACGCACAGCAGTTTGTCGTCGCCGCCGGCCTCGTCGGTCATTTTGAACACACCGATTGGGCGCGCGTGGACGATAACGCCCGGAAAGACCGGCTCCGGAGTGATGACGAGGGCGTCGAGGGGATCGCCGTCGTCGGCAAGCGAGTGGTCGATGAAGCCGTAGTCAGCCGGGTAAGCCATCGGGGTGAACAGGTAGCGGTCAAGGTAGACCTTGCCGGACTCGTGGTCGACCTCGTACTTGTTGCGGGAACCCTTCGGGATCTCGATGGTGACCTCAATAGCCATACTTGCTCCTTATGTCGTGCATGGACAGATAATTGCCCCCTATCATACGTGGACTACGATTTAGCCCGATGAAAGTATGGACATGGTTAGCGGGTGCTCTCGTACTCGCCGCAACAACCGGGGTTGCCGGTGTCGGCGTGGTTGCCCAACAGCAACGCGCGGCCCTCCACCACGAGCCTGCCTACGAAATGAACGCCCCGGACACCGTGGTTGAACCTGCCAGCCCCGCGCCTGTCGACGCCGCCGCCCGCGACGCCGCCATCGCCGCTTTCGCCGACAACCCCGATCTGGGTACCTTCCACGCCCGCATCTCATCGGCTGATACCGGCGAAGTTATCTACGACCGGATGTCTGCCGAGCCGCTGCGACCCGCGTCCTCGACGAAGGTGCTCACCGCTGCCGCGGCACTTCTTGCCCTCGGCGCTACGGACACCATCACCACCGAGGTCGTCGCAGGTACAAACCCCGGCGAAGTGGTGATTAAG